>NZ_JBFRKG010000009.1:0-196699 GCF_041469325.1 Shewanella sp. 10N.286.51.B8 | reverse complement strand
ACAGAATCTGTTACACCCTCGCATCGTGTTGATGTTAGCGGATCAAGCTCTAGGCACGGTTTTTATATATTCACTATATTCTATCGCTGTTTTAATACCAGGAATTGCTGTTTCTGTAAGACGTCTTCATGATACAGATCGAACTGGTTGGTGGTTATTAATTGGTTTAATTCCACTAGTTGGTATTATCGCTCTTATTGTTTTCTTCTGCTTAGATAGTAAGGAAGACAATGATTATGGCGCCAATCCTAAAGCAGTTAACACTGACGCCTAATATCGAACAACGAGTATGATTACAAAGCTAAGTTAGTAAAAAAAAGCATATTGAATTTCAATATGCTTTTTTATTTGCCCAAACAAAAATCAGACTCCTGAAACTAACTCAATTGCTGTTTTAATTTTAAGCCTGCATTTATTAACAGCAAAGTGACACCACCAGCAATGAGTCCAAATAATGCGTTTAACAAGCTTGGCGTAATAGTTTGTAGTATCACGCCAACATAAGCTAACTCTCCCGCCAATACAGCGATATGGCTAATTTGTTCACTTACGATATGAATCCCATGGGTTAAAATGCCGCCACCCACCATAAACATCGCAATGGTGCCAATAATGGTTAAGCCCTTCATTAGATATGGCGCTGCTGCAAGTAGCCAAAAACCGATTTTGTGCCATATTTTTACTAATGTGCCCTCACCTTTTCTTTGGGTAAGGTAAAGGCCTAGATCATCAATTTTTACTATGCCAGCCACTAAGCCATACACCCCTACAGTCATAATTATTGCTATTACACTTAAGGTTAAAAACTGACTCATTAAACTACTTTGAGAAACAACACCAAGGCTTATCGCTATAATTTCAGCAGACAGGACAAAGTCAGTTCTAATAGCACCTTGAACCTTCTTCTGTTCAAATGCGGCCAAATCTTGTTTTGATTTTTCAACAATTTGTTCATCTGCCACGGACACTTTTTTATCTTTACGATGTACATAACTATGATGCACCTTTTCAAAGCCTTCATAGCATAAAAAGATGCCGCCAAACATCAGTAAAGGGGTTATTGCCCAAGGAATAAAAGCGCTGATGAGTAAAGCGGCCGGGACTAGAATTAATTTGTTTCTAAAAGAGCCTTTGGCTACCGCCCATACCACCGGTAACTCACGCTCTGATGCAACACCAGACACTTGTTGCGCATTAAGCGCTAAATCATCACCCAATACCCCTGCGGTTTTTCTTGCCGCGACTTTACTCATCGCGGCGACATCATCTAATATTGTTGCAATGTCATCGAGTAAAACTAATAAGCTTGCACCCGCCATAATGGCTTCCTTGTCGTTTCTACTAATCAGTTAAAAGCATATTGCCAAACAAGTCCAAAGGTATCAAAATCATTGCCTATACGGGTAATAACACCGGTACTGGCATACACTTTAATACTGTGTTGTTGATTTAAAGCCAATGAGTAAGTCAATCCAAAACGCGAATTATCCTGACTATCATTCGCATCAATACCATTTTTATCCGTTTCACCACCAACAAAATAATTGCCGCTTAACGACAACCATTGGCCACGAGCAATACTGTAAATAATATGACCTTGCAACGTATATTGGGGGTCTTTTGAAAGTAAAACCTGATTATAAAACTCATCATTATCACTATAAAAACGAACAGAGCCCATGGCACTGTAATACCAATCGCCTACTTTATAAGAAATACCAATGCCCGGTCTAAATACCCATTGGTTGGCACCAGCATTAATCAGTTTGGTTTCATCATAAGAACCAACAGGAATGCTCAGCTGTAAGCTTGTCCCCATTACGAGTCCTTCACGATATTGCCCAAAGTCTTTTTTTTCAACGGCTGGAGCGCCGTAAAAGTTCCATGTTAGCCGTACATTAGGATCACTATAACCACAACGATCAGCTTCTACAAATTCGCCCAAGTAATTTGCACTGCCTTTCATACAAACTCGTGAAGCAGAAACGTCTAGTTTTGATGAACGGCCCGCAATAGCAAAGCTTGTGGCATAACCCACTACCGCGGCATCAAGTGTGAGCTGGGCATCTTTGAGAGGAACTGAAGGAGATGGCGATAATGCCCCTTCAGAGTGTAAATATCCAAGGGCAACAAAGTGCATGCCAATAGGAATATTGGTGTAACTTCTCGGTTCAAGGTCTTGGGCTTTAATTGATAGTGGAAATAGTAGCAGTACGATGAGTAAGAGGATGAGCAATAGCCAGCTTAATGGCCAGTAAAATAACTGGCGCCAGTAGTGTCGAGTCTCAATGACCAGCAAAAATACACCTTTAAATGTCACATTATTATCCATAATAATTTCAAACCAGCTATGAAATAATAGCTGGTCAAGTGTGAATCCGTCAGTATTTATCTGATTAGCTTTGATCTTGCTCTGCAGTACCACATGATTGACGCACCACTAAATTAGTCGGAATAAGTTGCGGCGCCACTTCTTTCCCTCGAATGAGTTTTAGCAGACTTTCTACCAGGATCTCGCCGGCTAATTTAGTATTTTGCCTAACCGTCGTCAGCGCCGGATTAGCAAAACTCGCCACTGGTATATCATCATAGCCAACCACAACAATATCTTCAGGTACCCTCACACACCGTTGCTTTAAAGCGCGTATCGCACCAATTGCAATTAAATCACTGGCGGCAAAAATAGCGTCAAATGGATGGCCACTATCCAATAAATTAATGGCCGCATCAAAACCTGAGCTTTCAGTGCTAATGGCATCAAACTGAATATTTTTAATGGCTTTAATGCCTACTTTTTTTAATGCATCAACATGGCCTAGATAACGGTCTCTAAATTCTGGGCTATGCTCAGATGCATCACCCAAAAAGGCAATGTTTTGTTTATTTAACGAGATAATATGCTCTGTGGCTATCACCCCACCTTGCTGGTTGTCACAGCCAATTGATAACACTTCTTTGTGGTTAGGCTCTGCGCCCCAAATGACAAAATGGGTATTTTGCTCCAGCAGCTTTTGTAGTTTGTGCCCATAATCCACATAATCGCCATAACCTAATAAAATAATGCCATCGGCTTTATTACTGTCTTCATAATCGGCATGCCAGTCGCTAGAAAGCTGCTGAAAAGATACCAGCAAATCATAACCTTGCTGCGCCGTAGCACGGGTTATAGAGCCTAGCATCGATAAGAAAAATGGATTGATTAACGATTCATCGTTAGTGGGATCTTCACAAATCAATAATGCCAGCGTGTAACTATTTTGAGTACGTAAATTACTGGCGTTTTTATCCACTTTATAGTTAAGTTCTTTCGCAATAGCTTGAATACGTTGCCTTGTTTCAAGATTGACTAAGGGACTATTTCTCAGCGCACGAGAAACAGTCGATTGAGATACACCTGCTTTGTAAGCAATATCAATTGAAGTAGCTTTAGATGTCATATTCGCATCACGCCTTTATTATAGTTTTTTAGGTACTCTGTTATTGTTTATACCTAAAATGACATTAACAATCACCGTTTAATTACTTTTATAAACCTAATTCACTTAACAGATCATCAGCTTCATTTGTAACAGCAACTGCAGCACTTGTTGCTGCCAAATAATCTGCCTGCTTGTTAACACGATTGCCATGGCTTTCAATTAAAGCATCAGGGTCTATATCTTCATCCATGGCAAACTCTTTAAGTTTAATAAACTCCGTTTTATCCATGGCAAATTCAAGATAAAAGATATGATTATCTGCCGTTCTAAAGGTAACTCTTCGAGATACGGCCTCATCTAAATTGGTATCGATTGATATAGTCAGCTCTTTATTGATAGTCAACATTTTAGGCTGGCTTTGACTGATAGAGGTTTGTAATTCCTTAGAAATGGTTTTAATGAAATTACCCAAAATTTGATTCATTAATTCGCCCATCACATTGGCAACATCATCAGATGTATGTGAAATGGCTAGTTCAGATTCAGGCATGCCCATGTTAAGCATGTAACGACGGTAAATTTCTATAGCCGCTTCTTTGGTAAAATTGATCACCACTAAGCCAGAAAAACCACCATCAAATATAGAAAAACAGCCAAGATCAGGTTTTAAACAGGTGCGAGTGATGTTTTGCACCATACCGGCATGAGTCACTTGACTGTCGCTGGTGCTTGAGAGGACATGGGTTACTGAGTGACATAACTTGAGCAAAATATCATCAGTAGTAACGACTTGCAGAGAATTCATAACAATGTTTGCCTTGTTTTAAAATTGCTTCATTTTAGGCTTATCACTGAACAAATCAAAGCTAAAACATTTTATTAGCAAAAATAAATACCCGCACCAACAAATGCTCAATATAAGCAAATATTTTTAATGGTTTAGATCAATATAATTAAACCTTTCCCCACCTAAAAATGTATCATTTTGTACGAAACCGTTATTAGCTCACAAAAAACCACATAAACTGTTATTTATATAACAATTTATGACAATATTTTACTCATAAATATTTACCTAAATACATAAGGTCAAAAATGATTTCCTTTTTACGGCAATTAACAATTTTAAAACGCCTTTTTATAATGCTAGGCCTAGCAGCTGTTGGTACTGTCATTTTTGCCAGCTTCTCGATTAATGAGCAGTACAACAATTTATTAAAGCAAAAACATCTACAACTTGATGCACAAGTTTCCACGGCGGTATCGATGCTTGATGCACTGAGCGCCAACAAGCTAACAGTTGATAATAACACTAATGATCATCAAAGATTAGCCGAGCAAGCACTCTCAATTATCAATGATATCCGCTACCTGACAGATGATGCCTATATTGTATTCAACCAAGAAGGCAGCGTAATCAGTTTTCCAGCTAACGAGTCAAATTTGGGCCGCCGCGCAGAGTCATTTATTGCAGCTGATGGCAGCCTGCCCTTTGTTGAGTTAATCACTGAAGCTAAAACCAACACAACTGCCCATTTGGATTATCAAGGCAGTGAAGGATATTCGAGTAAAGTTACAACAATTTTGGCTGAAGCGCATTTTTATCCTCAATGGGGCTGGACCATTATCGCTCAAGCAAGCGCCGCCGATGTTAATGAGAGTATGGGCAGTGTGATTATTAATTATTTGATTATTATGTTGATAATCTCCATCCCAATTTTTGGCTTTTTTTTACTGCTTAATGTATCAATCACTTCACCTATTAATGCAGCCATTGCTGCTATGGAAGATATCGCAAAAGGTGAAGGTGACTTATCTAAGCGCTTAAACAACAGTGGTAATGACGAAGTGGCGAAAATGGCCGATGCCTTTAATGCATTTGTCGAAAAAATTTCAACTATGGTGGCCAACTTAAAACCACTAGGTACTGAACTTGATACCGATGCGCAGCAGCTATTGGTGGCCGTGGAAGAATCCAACCAAAGCGCGGAGCTAATACACCGCGAAACCCAAAGTGTCGCCACTGCTGTTAACCAAATGTTAGCCACCACTAATGACATGGCACAAAACACCTATCAAGCTGCAGATGGTGCCAACAACGTTAAACAACAAGCGCAGCAGTCTCAGCAGTTTATGCAGCAAACAGTGCATGAAACCCAAATACTGGTGACTGAACTTAAAAATGCTGAAAGCGTTACTCATGATTTAGGTAAATCTTCAGTTGAAATCAGCAGCATTTTAGACACCATTGGCGCCATTGCAGATCAAACCAATTTATTAGCATTAAACGCTGCAATTGAAGCTGCGCGGGCCGGTGAAAATGGTCGCGGTTTTGCTGTAGTTGCCGATGAAGTTCGCGCCCTTGCCACCCGTACCCAAGCCTCTACCAATGAAATTAATAAAATAATTTCTCAGATCCACAATGGCGTTGAACATGTCATAACAAGTAATACTGAAACCCAGTTGCAATCTGAGCAATTACAAACTAAAGCAATACAATCGCAACAAGCCATGACTGAAATCTTAACCGTGATTGCCAGTATCAGTGATATGAACACGCAACTTGCCAGTGCTACCGAAGAGCAGTCACATGTAACCGCCGAAATTAGCCGTAATATCACCACGATTTCAGATCTCACTGAGGTAGCGGTTAAATCCAATGAAACTAATAGCCAAGCCGCGCAGTCATTACAGCACATCAGCCAACATGTGACTCAGACCTTGAGTCAGTTTAAAACATAATTTTTTTTAATTTAAAGCCTAAAAAATACGTAAACCCGCTACTTACATTAGCGGGTTTGCGTTATTATCATTTGTATTATTAATGCTAAGAACGTAACTTCAATGTCCGATAGAATCTATTATGAAAAAACCGTTACCATTATCGCTCCCCATGGCATTCATACGCGACCTGCAGCTTTATTAGTAAAAGCGGCAAAAACCTTTGACTGTGATGTCATTGTCGAATGTAATGGTAAACAGGCCAGTGCCAAAAGTTTGTTTAAATTACAAACCTTAGGATTATATTTAGGTCAATCAGTTAAGGTCTTTGCCGTAGGTGATAAAGCAGAAGAAGCCGTTGAGACAGTGTCTGAATTACTCATCACCTTAAGTTAGTAGGATAAAATTTACAGGAAGTCATATGGCGGTATCAGGTATTGTAGTGTCACCAGGAATAGCATTTGGTAAAGCTATTCATATTAATCTGCACCACTCAAAGGTGGACTACAGATTATTGCCTGTCGCACAAATCCCACAAGAATGTGAAAAAGCCACCAAGGCGATTATCTTCCTAAGTCAATATTTAACTGATTGCCAGCAACACCTTGCCGTAGACAGCGAACACTTTAGCCTGATAGATGCTGACATCATGTTACTGCAAGATGATGATTTGGCCTTAGAACTAAAAAAGTATATCACCCGCTTTCGTTTTTCAGCCGAAGTTTCCATTGAGCGGGTATTTGCTCAACATGCTGATGAACTGGCTCAGCTAGACGACCCTTATATGGCTAATCGCAGTAATGATGTTATTTGCTTAGGCAAAAGGTTGATGGCTGCCGTAAATGGTACCTTGCTGTGGGATGTTTCAAAGTTAACTGAAAATGCCATTTTGTTGGCTGAAGACCTCACCCCTGCTGAATTTGCCACTATTCCACTCAATAAAATTAAAGGCATAGTGCTCAAAACAGGTGGGCTTACCAGCCATACTGCTATTTTAGCCAAGGCGGCCGGTATTCCAGCACTGCTAAGTTGTCAGTTTGACAATTTCAATATAAATGATGGTAGCCCACTTATTTTAGATGGCATTAGTGGTGAATTACACATTAATCCCACTGAATCAATTACCCTGCAACTTCAGCTTAAATCAGCACAAGAAACTCAACGACGCCAAGCACTAAAACAGTATGTGGACCAAGACAGTATCACCCAAGATGGCCATCCTGTGTGCTTACTCGCTAATGTCAGTAGTTTAAATGATGTTAGCCAAATACAAGATACGGGCGCAGCGGGGATCGGTTTATTCCGCACAGAGTTTTTACTCATGCAAGTGGATAGAGTACCTGATGAAAAACAACAGTTTCATTTATACTGCGATGCGCTGCACAGCTTAAATGGAAAGGTGCTGACCATACGTACCTTCGATATTGGTGCAGATAAAGAAATCCCCTGCCTAAGTCAAGATTATGAAGACAATCCGGCACTGGGCGTACGGGGGATCCGCTACAGTTTGCAACATAAATCGCTATTTAGTACTCAAATTAAAGCAGTGTTACGGGCCGCTAATCATGGCCGAGTTCGGCTATTATTTCCTATGGTCAATCAAATAGAAGAATTAGAGCAAGCATTTGAAATCATAGACTGGTGTAAGCAGCAATTAATTGAAGAGGAAAAAGGCTTTGGTGAGATTAATATCGGCATCATGGTTGAAACACCTGCTGCAATATTAAATTTACCCCACCTATTGCCTAAGTTAGACTTTATCAGTATTGGTAGTAATGATTTAACCCAATACACCCTTGCTGCAGATCGAGGTAACCCTGAGCTGGTTAAGGATTATCCCCCCGTATCACCTGCAATGATCAAATTTATCAAAATGGCGGTGGATGAGTGTAAAGCGCATCAAACCAAAGTCTGCTTATGCGGAGAATTGGCCAGCGAACCCAAACTCATTAGCCTACTGGTGGGTTTAGGCATTGATGAGTTAAGCGTTAACAGTGCCAGTTTATTGGATGTAAAAGCCACTATTTGTAACGGCAATTACGCCCAGTTTACTCAACAAGCTGAGCAAGCATTAACCTTAAGTCATATTAACCAGCTCAACGAATTGTTAAATTAATAACAGCGATAGCGATGTGTTATCGTTAACTATTTTAAACATCGAAATAATCATAATAAAAGAGGCTGCATGTAATGGGATTTTTAAGCCGTATACGCAGATTAATATCAGGGCAACCGACCTTAACTGGTGGGATCAAAGTCTACGCGCCAATTTCTGGCGAGCTAGTTGATATCGAGAAAGTACCGGATGTAGTTTTTGCCGAAAAAATTGTCGGCGATGGTCTTGCAATTAACCCAACAGGAAAATTCATCCTAGCGCCGATTGACGGCACCATAGGTAAAATTTTTGAAACAAACCACGCATTCAGTATAGAGTCACACCAAGGACTCGAGCTATTTGTGCATTTTGGGGTCGGCACGGTCGAATTGCGCGGTAATGGCTTTAAACGACTCGCAGAAGAAGGCCAACAAGTTAAAGTTGGCGAACCCATTTTAGAATTTGATTTAGACTATCTAACCGATCAAGTTGAAAGCCTGTTAACCCCTGTAGTGCTCGCTAACATGGAAGATGTGCAATATTTAGATAAAGCCCAAGGCGCAGTAATTGCTGGGAAAGACGTAATATTTACCGTTGAATTATAACGTTAGCAGCAACATAATGACTATCACACCACCATACTGGGAAATCAAACAAAAATGAGTAGTAGTGTTATTTTCGGAATAAAGAATTGCGATACCGTACGTAAAGCCCGTAAGTGGTTAGAAGCAGAAAACCAACCTTTTAGCTTTCACGATTTTAGAGAACAAGGTATCGATGCCAAAACCATTACTCAGTGGACTGAATTAACCGACTGGGAATTATTATTCAATAAACGCAGCACCAGTTTTCGCGCCTTAACTGATGCCCAAAAAGACGGCATAGATAAACAAAAGGCCATCAGCTTGATGGTTGAACACCCAACCTTGATTAAGCGTCCCGTCCTTATTCAAAATAATAAGATCCTTATTGGCTTTAAAGCTTCCGATTATCAAGCGTGGTTTAACTAATGACTCAAGACGTATTAGCATTAACCAAAGAGTTAATCTCACGCCCTTCTGTGACTCCATTAGATGAAGGTTGTCAAACCTTAATGGCTGAGCGCCTTGAAGCTGCTGGGTTTAACATTGAACCTATGGTATTTGAAGACACCACAAATATGTGGGCAAGACGGGGCACCGAAGCGCCTGTTTTTTGTTTTGCTGGTCACACTGATGTGGTGCCCGCGGGCGATTTAAATAAATGGCACACCCCGCCTTTTGAACCTACGGTTATAGATGACTATATTCATGGCCGCGGCGCCGCAGATATGAAAGGTTCACTGGCAGCGATGACTATTGCTACCGAACGTTTTGTGGCTAAGCATCCCGATCATAAAGGCTCTATTGCATTTTTAATCACCAGTGACGAAGAAGGCCCATTTATCAATGGCACCACTCGCGTTATTGATACCCTTGAAGCTCGCAATGAAAAAATCACCTGGTCATTGGTTGGCGAGCCTTCATCGACCCATAAGTTAGGTGATATTGTAAAAAATGGTCGTCGAGGCAGCTTAACCGGTAATCTTACCGTTCATGGCATTCAAGGCCATGTTGCCTACCCGCACCTTGCAGATAACCCAATCCATAAAGCCTCACCCGCATTAGCTGAGCTTGCGCAAATGCATTGGGATAATGGCAATGAGTTCTTTCCACCAACCAGCTTTCAAATAGCCAATATTAATGGTGGTACGGGTGCGTCCAATGTCATTCCAGGTGAACTAGAGGTGATGTTTAACTTCAGGTATTCAACAGAAGTCACTGCTGAGGAACTAATTAAACGCGTGCTCAACATCTTAGATGCCCATGGATTAAATTATGAAATTGACTGGGTGTTTAACGGCCTGCCTTTTCTAACCGGCGGCGGACCCTTGCTTGAAGCCACTAAAGCCGCGATTTTAGAAGTCACTGGTTATGAAACCGATCCTCAAACAACAGGTGGCACCTCTGATGGACGCTTTATTGCACCAACAGGCGCACAGGTTATCGAGTTAGGTCCGGTAAATGCGACCATTCATAAGGTCAATGAATGCGTGAAAGTCTCAGATTTAGAAGTCTTAGCCCTATGCTATGAGTCTATATTGGAAAAGCTTTTGTGCTAAATGTTGATATCAGCAATCCAGCCCTTTATGGGCTGGACGAATCACAACTTGTCACTGTACAAGGGCATTTACTGACTCAAAAAACCGCTGACGCATTTGGCCAAATGCAGCAACACGCAGTCCTTGATGGTATTGCCATTGAGCTTTGTTCGGCTCACCGCAATTTTGCTAAACAAGCCGCAATTTGGAACGCGAAAGCCCAAGGGAAACGGATTCTTTTAGACCTCAACAACCAAGTATTGGATTGTCAAAACCTCACTGACGATCAACTTGTTGATGCGATTTTAAATTGGTCTGCCCTACCCGGCGCATCACGCCATCACTGGGGGACTGACATTGATGTCTATGATGGCAATAACATAAATCGGCAACAACTAAAATTAATTAGTGACGAATACTTGATTGATGGCCCTTGCGGCGCCCTTTCAGTATGGTTGCAACATCATGCTCAACAATATGGGTTTTATTTACCTTATCAAGCCGGGCGCAGCGGCGTGAGTCCAGAACCTTGGCATTTAAGCTATTTTCCTGAATCTAGCCTTTATTTAGCCCAATACGATCGCAAAAGCCTCAAACAACTGTTGTCTAATTCTAATATCTCATTAAAATCAGCGCTGATAAATCGACTCGATGAATTAGTTGACCGCTATGTGTATTTTATTGCAGATGCGCCGAAGTGATTTTAAGCCTGTTAAATCAGTATCAAACACTAGATCCGATGAATTTATCATAGTATCCGCAGATTATTTTTATATTGTTAACCTTTATTGAGACCATTCATGCCTAATCAAAGCCAGACCTTTGCTATTAATGAACAACCGCTACATTTTATTGATCAAGGCCAAGGTCCTGTCATCTTGTTTATCCACGGTTTCCTCAGTGATTGTCAACAATGGCAGCCGCAAATAGAATTATTTAGCCTATCTCATCGCTGTATTGCGGTTGATTTATGGGCTCACGGTCAATCAGGTGCACTACCTAGTGGCACCACATCTTTGGTCACTGTCGCTCAGCATTGCTTATCCTTATTAGCCCATTTAAATATTGATCAGTGTATGGTTATTGGTAATGGTTGCGGCGGCGCTATTGCAGCAGAAATGGTCTTAGCCCAACCTAAAACGATTTCAAAATTGGTCCTAGCCAACAGTTTTATTGGCTTTGAACCACAGGTTAATAGTGCCAAATACCAATTATGGATTGATGAGCTTTGCGCAGCTAAACAGTGCAGTGAAGCACTCGCCGATACGATAAGCAGCCAGTTTTTTGCTGCAACCGATGATTCTCAAACATTAATGGCTAACTTTAACCAACAGCTAATGGGGTTATCAGCTCAACGCATTGAACAACTTGCCTTGTTTGCGCCGTTAGTATTTTATAAACGTGACAGCTTAGAATTAGCAGAGCAATTCACCCTGCCATGTTTAATCCTCGTTGGCTCACAAAATAAACTGCGAACGCCGCTAGAAGCCTATTTAATGCAAGACTGTATTAGCGCCAGTAAACAGCTGCAGATCAGTAACGCTGGTCACATGTGTAATCAAGAACAGGCAGACGAATTCAACCAGCTTTTACACGCTTTTTTATAAAGCCTAAAACAACTAATGTTACTGCTAATAAGCTGCACGACTTGATTAAAAGTTATAATAATTACGCATTTTCATCACCTTATATAGATTAAACAGTACATTGCAATATACTGATATAATAATAAAAATTTATAGTGCAACCAGTACTCCTGTTTGTCCGAGTAAACTTAAAAACGGTTATAAAGCATAAATGAAATTATTAAAGCCTCTTTTTGACAATAATCGCCGCTGGGCTGAACGCATTAGTAAGGAAGATCCTGAATTTTTTGCCCAGCTTGCCCAACAGCAAAATCCTGAATATTTATGGATCGGTTGCTCTGATAGCCGCGTACCTTCAAATCAAATTATCGACTTGATGCCTGGCGAAGTATTTGTGCACCGTAATATTGCTAATATGGTGATCCATACCGACCTTAATTGCTTATCTGTCATTCAATACGCTGTGGAAGTGCTCAAAGTAAAACATATTATGGTTGTGGGGCATTATGGCTGTGGCGGTGTAAAAGCGGCTATGAGCAAAGAGCGTTTAGGCTTGATTGATAACTGGTTAGGTCATATTCGTGATATTTACCGCATACACAACAAAAACCTAGAACAACTTAGCCCACAACAACGTTTTGACCGCTTGTGCGAGCTAAACGTTATGGAACAAGTTGCCAATGTCACCAGCACAACGATTGTTCAAGATGCATGGGACAGAGGCCAAGAAATTGCCATTCACGGCTGGATATATGGCATTAATAACGGACTACTTACAGATTTAGATGTCACGGTAAATAGTGAGCATGCCAATAATGCGCTGTAAAAATGTTGATATGGCCAACGAACCATCTCTGCAGATCAGATAATCTTTACAGAGATTAAACTAAATAGGTAACAACCAAATGCTGACTAAGCTAATTGGTTGTATATAATAAAGCATAAGTTACATTCGGGCTCAGTAGCCCCTTTGTTTAGCGTTTCAGATAAGTAGGATATTGATGAAAGTTACTCTTTTAATCCCAGCAAGATATGGCTCAAGTCGTTTTCCAGGTAAACCACTGGCACACATTAACGGCAAACCAATGATACAGCATGTGTGTGAACGTGCGGCACTCGCTAAAGGGTTAGATAATATCTACGTTGCTACTGATGATGTTCGCATAAAAGACACGGTTGAGTCTTTTGGTGGTCAAGTAGTCATGACCAGCTCTGATGCGGCTTCTGGTACTGATCGCATCAATGAGGCCATTGATATACTTGGATTGGACGACAGTGATTTAGTGATTAATGTACAAGGGGATCAACCGTTAATTGACCCTATTTCAATTGAACAAATGATCAGCTTATTTGAACGCCACCCAGGCGAATTCGAAATGGCGACATTAGGTTATAAAATTGATAAAGACAAAGATATTGATGACCCTATGCAAGTAAAAGTGGTTTTTGATAACGAGTTTAATGCCCTGTACTTTTCACGTTCTCGTATTCCTTTTTGCCGTGATAATGACAGTGAGGATTACGCGGTATACAAGCATATCGGCATTTATGCTTACACCAGTAAATTTGTTAAAGCGTTTGCTAAATTGCCCCTCGGTCGCTTAGAGAACCTTGAAAAACTTGAACAGTTACGAGCCCTTGAATATGGCCATAAGATAAAAATCGCCATCAGCGCTTTCAACTCACCAGAAGTTGATACCCCTGAAGATATCCGTAAATGTGAACAACGCTTAGCTGTTGATTAATCAGCAACTTAATGATCAAAACACCAGTTAAGGATTATCATGAACGATTTAGAAGTTTGGCTTATTATCATTTTAGTCGTTGGTATTATTGCCAGTAATTTAGCGGTATTAAAATATAGCGCTAAGTTTAAAATGCCGCAGTTTGGTGAGCCAAAAACTAAAACTGATAAAGCTGCAGAAGACGAATCAGTAAAAGATCTTAATACCGACCAAGCGCCAACGGATAAGGGTGATAACGACAAGTAACTCAAGTAATTCAAGTAACTACCGGCTTAAATACCTTATGATGCATCAGGTATGACTCATAGGCTTCAGCCCTGGTAAATTAGCCTGACTTGATCGAAAAAAATAAAAAAGCGAATGACACTGTTTATATGCAGTAGTCATTCGCTTTTTGTAGTTTTCTCTAAATTTATACAAACTATGCCAGTTGAATTAGAGCAGTAGCTTGGCTCAGTTTTAACAGGTTTTGAGTGTCTATTTAGGATTTTGAAACAGATGAAGTCTCTTTATCTAAAGCTAAACTGTTGTTTTGATTACTACTGTTAGGCCAAGCATTAATCACCGCTTTTACCAGTGACGCTAATGGAATTGCAAAGAATACCCCCCACACGCCCCATAAGCCGCCAAAAACCAACACCGCGGCAATAATCATCACTGGGTGTAAATCCACTGCATCAGAAAATAATATTGGCACCAACACATTACCATCAAGGGCTTGGATTATCCCGTAACCAATCATCACATAACCAAATTCAGGGCTTACGCCCCACTGAACAAAGGCCACTAACGCTATGGGTAATGTCACCAGTGTCGCGCCAACATAAGGGATCAATACGGATAAACCCGTTAGCACCCCTAACAATGCTGAGTAACGCAGTCCCATAATGGCAAAAAATACGTAGCTCACAGTACCAATGATGACAATCTCAATCACTTTTCCGCGAATGTAATTGAAAATTTGTTGGTCCATTTCAAACCAAACTTTACGAGCTAAATCACGATTATTAGGAAAAAAACGTTTACTGCTTTTCAGTAACTGATCTTTATCTTTTAAGAAGAAAAACACCAATAACGGCACTAGAATCACGTATACCATCAATACCAGTAGCGAGGCAGAGTAACCTAAAAGTTGTTTGCCTATATCAAATAAATGCTGGGTATCAACTAACTTTTTAAGCTCTATTACCATGGCATCAATTTGTTCAATGCTGACATATTGTGGGTAATCAACCGTTAATGCCTTAAGTGACTGCATCCCGGTATCGATCATTATCGGTAAGTCCGTAGCTAAGGCAACTCCTTGACGCCATAAGCTAGGGATAAGCCCAAATGCGACTAATACCATAAGGCCGACAAATAACACTAAGATCAGTGAGGCGCCGACTGTGCGATTAATACCAAATTTCGCTATTTGCGCCACAGGCCATTCAAGTAAAAAAGCTAAAATGAGTGCTACAAACAATGGCGCAAGTAAGCCACCAGCAAAATATATTAATAGCCCGATCCCCAATAAAATAAATAATAATGTAATTGCATGTGGATCACTAAAGCGCGCTTTATACCAATCACCTAAAAATGAAAGCATTTTGTTCC
This sequence comes from Shewanella sp. 10N.286.51.B8, assembly GCF_041469325.1. Classification (NCBI taxonomy): domain Bacteria; kingdom Pseudomonadati; phylum Pseudomonadota; class Gammaproteobacteria; order Alteromonadales; family Shewanellaceae; genus Shewanella; species Shewanella sp. 10N.286.51.B8. Next base: position 181,418 of record NZ_JBFRKG010000009.1, on the reverse strand, counting down.
TTAAACAGTGTCACAGAAGACTGAGTCATATTAAGAGTTAACTAATCTTAAGTCAGCCTAATTATTCAGTTAAATTGTTACCTTTCGTAACCATAAAAGACAGAGAGTTAGGGCTTTCATCAGTTATTTTGAGCTGATAACCCATTTTTTTTAAAAACTGCGGAACATCTCGACGTGAACCAGAGTCAGAGATACTGAAACATAGCGATTCACCGAGCTTGAGCTTCTTCAATGCCAACTTGATTTGTACCAAAGGATACGGGCATTGATATGCAGTTAAATCAATTAATTTCATTATAAATTTGCTTAAAAAATTCTCTAGCCATTATCCTAGCAAGGATAGTAAAGTACAAGTAATTCGCTTTAGCTTAAATTGCTTACCACCCTATTTAAATAATTATAATAAAGGTTACATTTGCGCAAATTATCGTTTACCCAATTCTCAAAAAGTGTTGTAACAACTGCAGTTGCCTTAATGCTAACCGCTGGTGTGGCAAAAAGCTTTGCCAGTAACAATCTTCCCGATCTTGGTACTGCCGCAGTCAATACCTTTAGTTTAGAAAAAGAAATGGTATATGGCGATGCCTATATGCGGGTCATTCGTTCATCAGCACCTATTGTTAGTGATCCTGTGCTGAATCAATATATGTCAGAACTTGGCAATAAACTGGTTGCCCACGCCACTGGAGTAAAAACACCCTTTTACTTTTTCTTATTAAAAAATGATGAAATTAACGCCTTTGCTTTTTTCGGAGGCCATGTAGGCGTACATACTGGCTTATTTCTTAATGCCGACACAGAAAGCGAATTAGCCTCTGTACTTGCCCATGAAATTACTCACGTAACGCAACGTCACTTAGCCCGTTCGTTAGAAGCACAAGAAAAAAGTTCTACTGCTACTATTGTGGGGATGTTAGGGGCGATTTTATTAACCATTGCTGCGCCACAAGCAGGTATGGCAGCGTTAGCTACAACCCAAGCGTTATCTACACAATCACGCATTAACTACACACGTTTACATGAAAGAGAAGCTGATAGAATTGGCATGCAAACGCTCGCAGCTGCGGGATTTGACCCCAATGGCGCCGCCGATTTTTTCTCTAAGCTTGCTATACGCTATCGCTTTACTACTACGCCACCGCAAATGCTACTGACTCACCCATTACCCGAGTCACGTATTACCGATGCCCGTAACCGCGCAACCCAGTTTCCTCATCGATATATCCCTGATCAGTTAAACTACCAACTTGCTAAAGCGCGTATTCAAGTGCGCTTTTCAAGTTACAGTGAACAAGCGGCTTTATCTATGTTTGAGCAGCAACTAAAAAAAGAAAGCTATAGCTTTAAAAGTGCTGCACTTTATGGGAAAGCATTGGCTCTATTTAGAGCGAAACGCTTTACTGAAGCAGAAGATATTATCGATGACTTGTTAGCAAATAAGCCAAACAATCTGTTTTATATTGATACTAAAACTGATTTGTTAGTTCAAAAGAAAGATTTTGACGGCGCCATTGAGATGTTATTGCATCACAATAAGCTTAAACCTATGTCGCAAGTAATTTCAGCTAACCTTGCCAACGTGTATGTGGAAGCTGAACAACCCGAAAAAGCCATTCCGCTATTAGAAGATCTTATATTTCTAGATAAGCAAAATATATTGCCTTATCAAATTTTAACTCAGGCCTATCGCAAAATGGGTAATAAGGCACTTGAATATTATACTAATGCTGAAGTCATGGCCTTAGCGGCCAATTATGATGGCGCGATTGATCAACTTAACTATGCCTATCGCCACTCAGAAGGCCAATCGTTACAAGTTGCCAGAATTGAGGCGAGGATCCGCCAATTTAGACAAGCTAAACGTGAGCTTGACGCTCTCAAATAATTACCGCTAAGCAATGGTGAGTTAAGTTATCAGATAGCTAACCATTGCTTAGATTTTTTGTTAATATGCCCCAAAATATAAAAAAGAAGCAATCTAATGACAACTGTTACCCTTTATCATAACCCTCGCTGTTCAAAAAGCCGCCAAACCCTTGCGTTACTAGAAGCACAAAATGTTCAAATAAACATTGTTGAATATTTAAAAAACGTTCCTTCTAGCGACGAAATTAGCGCTATTTTAGCCATGTTAGCAATCAGTCCAAGAGAGCTAATGCGCACTAAAGAAACCGAATACAAAGAACAAAACCTTACGGATGTTAATTTAACCGATGAGCAATTAATCAACGCCATGATTAACACCCCTAAATTAATTGAGCGCCCTATTGCTATTGCAAACGGCAAAGCTGCAGTAGGTCGACCACCTGAAAATGTGTTAGCCATTTTGTGAGAATAACCATGACAACACATACCTTATTTCAACTATGCCGTGTGGGCTATGTCTCATTATTAATGCTGCTTACTGGCTGGTTTATCCAGCAAGGCATGACAGGTGAATATTCATTAGCCTTTAATTTGTTATGGATAGCCCCTTTGTTACTGCCCATTAAAGGGATATTAACGGGTAAGCCATACACTTATGCCTGGGCAAGTTTCATTTTATGCTTATACCTTTTACATGGACTAACCCTGCTGTATGTCACAGAAGATGCATTATATTTTGCGCTTATTGAATCTGTACTTATTAGCGCACTGTTAGTCGCTTTTCCTTTTTATGCCCGCCTACGTGGTAGAGAACTAGGCTTAGGTTTAAAGAAAAAGTCCAAAGACCAATAATATAAGCTTGCTACTTATAAACTAAATTACTTAAGCGCCTTTGGGCGCTTTTTTATTTAAAAACAGCAAATCACTTCGCCATAACTAAGCACCTAGTAAGTGACAAGTAGATAAAAAGATAAGTAAGTAACAAGTAAAGAAAAGGTTACCAAATAGTTTCACCGTTCTTTTTGCAAGCAAGACTCCATGCTATATTGATTTTTGATAACATTTTTAGATTAGAATGCAAAAGCAACGGAGATTGTGTATGAAAAATAACATTGCTATTACAGCTATACTCGCCTCAGTGACTTTTCTGTCAGCCTGTGGCGGTAGCTCTGACTCATCTTCGCCAGGAGCCCCTGAAACCACATTGCCCATCAATGTCTGCGAAACCAGCTCCGGTTTAACAACCGTTAATAATGGCACAGAATTGAATTTTAATGTTGAACAGCAATATTACGTCAATCAATCCGCCAGTATTACTGTTGGGGTCAGTAACCAAAACAGCAACGACTACCAGTTTAACTGGCAACAAACTGCAGGACCTGCATTAGATATCAGCTCAGAAAACAGCCCAGTGCTGGCATTTTATATTCCTGAAGCTGCAGACTATAGCTTCACTGTCGAGGCAACCAGTGGCCAAATTTCTTACAGCGACAAAATTTCCATCAGTGCTGCGCAAATGTCGCAACAGTTAAATGTCTATAGCGATCATCAAGTTGTTGCAGGTAATGATGTCAGCCTGCGCCTTGGTCAGATCAACAACCAAGTGCCATCTAACATACAATGGTGTTATTTTTCAGACCAACAAATTAGCCTTGATTTAACCAATGCAGAAAGGCCACTATTTACCGCACCAGATAATATTGCAGAAGATACCTTTGTTGGCCTTAAAGTGACCGCAGACTTTGCCGGTGAAACCTTAACCGATGAAGTGTTTGTATTAGTGACGAAACAAAACGCCATCACCTCGCCCTACTTTGATAGCCCCATCGCTAAAACCTATGCCTATAACAGTGCATCACCTTATGCAATTAACGCGCAGCGGTGTGTTTACTCTAATCAATTAAACCAAACTTGCCAGCTAAATGACTTACCGTTAATTGGCCAACAACTAGACTCAGAAACCATTGCAGATGTCATGGATAGAGTGGTTGTTTCCCATGACTGGATGGGCCGAAACTTTGAGCAATTTTTAACTCAATCGGATCCTAACAGTGATTTTATCAAGTTATTACAATCAGTAAGCGCGGTTGTCATTAGCTATGATATTAGACCATCATTTTACTGGGTGGCTACGGGCGCTATTTACCTCGACCCTGAGTATTTATGGTTAAGCCCGACGGAAAGAGACACCATCAATGAAGCACCTGATTATCGTAGTGACTTTGGTAACGATTTAAAATTTATTATGCCGTGGCGTTATGTGAAAAATAATGACTATGTATCTATTAGTTATGATCGGGCAATCCGTCAATCGCGCACTATTGCAGATCTTACACCGCGCTTAGCCAGTTTGATGTATCACGAATTAGCTCACGCTAATGACTTTTTCCCGCGTTCGACCCATAGCCAGTTACAAGGCCCGACTTTAATTGATGACTTCTATCGTAGAGCAAATAGCAATTCACTGGTATCTGATCAATTGCAGAATATTGAGCCATTAACCAGCGCTGAAATGTATGGTTTAGCCGCCGTCAGCTTTTTAGGTGAAACCGCTGAAGCAACTCAAAAAGCCTATGTACCTAGTGATGTCACTAGCTTCTTTTTGACCGATTATGCTAATGATTTTTATAACTACTCGTCGACTCGTGAAGACGCCGCAATGTTGTTTGAAGAAGCCTTTATGAGTCATCGTTATCAAATTCAAAGGGATGTGGCAGTCACAGATACCGATAACTTAATCGTAGATTGGGGGCAGCGAGGCCGCATTGGCGCAGACGAACTCTCAACCCGAGCTGCATTTGTTATTAATCAAATGATGCCTGAAGTAGATGGTGAATCGTTATTAAATGGCTTACCTGCGCCAATAAACATGATTGCCGGCCAAGATTGGTTTGATAATGTCGATATATCACCCAGCCTGTCAAGAAACATGTCTAGAGCCAGCACAATGTCAAACATCAGTTCAGACGCTAACGATGTGACATCAGATAATAGGCCTGCAATACAAGTGGGTCGTGAGCACAGAGATATGCCTATACCCTCGCGTTAACCAAATCAGAAATTAACCAATTTTTTGTGACTACCAATAAAAAACCACCTTAATCGGTGGTTTTTTATTTTAGATTGTAAGCTTTCATAAAAGCGTAAAACTCAATTATAAAAAATTGTCACTTACAATCGCAGCATTTCTTTAATGAAAGGAATCGTCAATTTACGTTGATGCACCATAGAAGCTTTATCTAGCTTATCAAGCACATCGAATAAGGTACGTAAGTCTCGAGCCATGCGAGTTAACAGAAAGCGCCCCACCTCATCAGAAAGCTGCAAACCACGCATCGCTGCACGCCGCTGTAATGCCACTAACTTTTCTTCGTCTGCCATGGGTTGTAATTGATATATCAAGCCCCACTGCATCCGTGAAATTAAATCAGGTAATGCAAAACCAGCTTCAGTTGGTGATGAGGTGCCACTTACAATCAAGCGACAATCTTGCTGCTCTTCAATACGATTGTATAAATGGAACAGCGCCTCTTCCCATATTGGGTGTCCTGCAATGGCATCAATATCATCGATACAAATTAGTTGTAACGACTCAATACCTTCAAATAGTTCAGGAGAAATACTGGCATGAATGCCAAGTGGGATATATAAAGTACGGCGCTCTAAATCGTTCGCGTGCGCACAAGCTGCGTGCATTAAGTGAGTACGGCCAGATTTTACCGGACCATATAAATACAAACTAGAAGCAAGGCTGCCTTCAGCGGCAGCCTGTAGCTTTTGGATTAACTCATCGTTACCTACTGCAGGGTAATAACTCTGAAATGTTTCATCATCAGGTAAATAAACTGGTAACGATAATTGTTTTGGTGAGTTTTGGGTCACTCAAAAATTCTCTAATAATTAATACAAGCGACAGTTAGTATAACACACTCAATCTAATGCCATTGATAGATTAATGACACTGTTGTTTCAGAATCTAGATTAGGATCAACATTATTGATACTGTTTTCTTGCCCAGCGTTTAAATTGGGTGGAACCACTGTGTTAACAGTATCAATTTGCGTCAGTCTTTTATTAATACTCAGTAATTTTTCTAAATCGCTGGCATCACCAAATAACGATAAGTTGTAAGTAACGGTATCAGCTTTAAACTGGCTTAAACTCACCGACTTAATCGCACTTAATTGGGTTAAGTAAGCTTCAATGTCAACTAATTGCGCCATAGTTTGAACCCCTACTAAGGTTAACTTAGTTTGGGCGCTGTTTCCTGAGTCAGCGAAGGCATATTGGCTAACAAAATATCCCGCTAACCTTGATAAGATTTCATCTGTTGCTTGCTCGTAATCCGCGACTTCTGCTTGGTGGTTAATTAAAGGCTGCATAACACCGCTAGCATTGCCTTTATCAAATAAAGCTACATTCAAGCGCACAAAACCGCCCACTTGATCAATATCGGCCATGGCAAAATAGTCCGCTTGGTAGCGTTTTGATGCATTGGCAACCACATCGGCAAACATGCCTCGTACATCAGAGACATTAACTTGCATCACATCGTCTAAATCCATCACAGGTAACAGGATTGGAATGCCTTTATTATTGGCATCTAAATCGATTTGCGTTCTAATATCAGATTCAGCTGCATCCGCTAAAATAGCTCTATCGCCAGCATTTTCGATAGACATCCATAACAAAGTTGATGGGCGTTGGCGGCCCCACACTGGTAATTCTGCTTCACGAAGGGCCGAAATAATACGTTTATGATCAAAGTTTGCCTTTAACACTAACTCATCATCCACTTGGCTGTAGCCGTATTGAGTCAGTAAGGATTCAGGCTTGTTAATATGACTTTTAATCAATGGGTGTTCAAGCACTGAAGTTAAGCCCGAATTCTTTATAAATACAGTGGATAGCGCTTGTTTTAAGGCAACTTGTCGTTCATTTGTGGCTCGAGAAGTTACCACAACATCAGCTTCATCGAGTAAAGCGATTTCAGCAGCAATAACAGCAAAGCTGTTTAGGGCAAACACACAACCAATAACAATGAACTGAATTAAAAGTTTTAACATGGCAAAGTAAACGCAATCTAAGAAAAGTGTTCGAAGTGTAGCATATTAATTTTACTTCTAAAATTACATTACAGTGCTGTAATTTGCAGCAAAAGGCTGTTAAAGATGATCTAAAATACAGACATTATTAGCAATTTCACTTATCTTAAATTCGAAACTCTCATTTATAATAAACATAGGATTTATATGAAACGCTTGTTCATACCCTTACAGGGCGCACAAATGCTGTTTGTTGCATTTGGTGCCTTAGTATTAATGCCATTGTTAAGTGGGCTTGATACAAGTGTCGCCCTATTCACTGCCGGATTTGGCACATTGTTATTTCAAATCATCACTAAGCGCCAAGTGCCTATTTTTTTAGCCTCATCATTCGCGTTTATAGCGCCAATTATGTATGGGGTACAAACATGGGGCATTCCCGCCACAATGGGTGGACTCATGGTGGCAGGTTTCGTTTATGTGCTGTTAGGTTTGATGGTCAAGGTCAAAGGGAGTGGCTTTATTCATAAGCTTTTACCTCCGGTTGTTGTTGGGCCTGTCATTATCATTATCGGTTTGGGCCTTGCGCCTATGGCCGTTAACATGGCGCTGGGTAAAACAGGTGACGGTAGTAGCGTTATTGTTGAACAAGAAATTGCACTATTTATCGCGCTAATGTCATTAGCGACCACTGTGTTAATTGCCGTTTTTGCCAAAGGTGTGCTTAAGCTAATGCCGATCCTTGCCGGTATTTTGGTGGGTTACGGCTTTAGCTTGGCGTTCGGTATTGTTGATTTTAGTCCAGTTGCGCAGGCAAGTTGGCTTTCTGTTCCCAAATTTGTTGCCCCTGAATTTCACTGGCAAGCGATACTGTTTATGATCCCCGTAGCCATAGCGCCAGCCGTTGAGCATATTGGCGACTTATTAGCGATTTCAAATGTGACAGGTAAGGATTACTTTAAAAAGCCTGGGCTACACCGTACGTTAACGGGTGATGGCGTGGCCACTATTGCGGCCTCAGCACTAGGCGGACCACCAAACACTACCTACAGTGAAGTCACTGGCGCAGTAACACTGACAAAAAACTTTGACCCGCGAATAATGACTTGGACTGCTATCACGGCGATCACGTTAGCGTTTATTGGTAAATTAGGCGCATTGATGCAAACAATTCCGTTACCCGTTATGGGCGGCATTATGTGTTTATTATTTGGCTCCATCGCCGCAGTTGGCTTAAATACCTTAATTAGAAATCAGGTAGATTTAAATGAGCCACGTAATCTCAGCATTGTTGGGGTGACTTTAGTGTTCGGTATTGGGGGAATGGCTTTTGGTATTGGTGAGTTTAGCCTGACAGGCATTAGCCTATGTGGCTTAGTGGCGATTGTAATGAATTTAGTCTTACCTATGCCAAAAGAGCCTCAAGCCGATTAAGTTTTAATTCCATATTACGATTGTAGGCAACAAAAAACCCTTAATTTAAGCAAATTAAGGGTTTTTACTTTAAAAGTTCATCTATTTTGCGTTTAAGCTTTGAAAAATTCGAAGCTAACGCTTACAGGCGCAACAAAAAATGACTTATTCAGCGTCTTCTTCAGTGCGGAACTTATCAGCTGTTGCGGTGATCATTGGCTGTAACTCACCTTTTTGGTACATCTCAGTGATGATATCGCAACCACCGATAAGCTCACCTTCAATCCACAACTGTGGGAATGTCGGCCAATTAGCGAATTTTGGTAATTCAGCACGGATATCTGGATGCTGTAAAATGTCTACGAAAGCAAACTGCTCACCACAGTTGATCATCACTTGCGCGACTTGAGATGAAAAACCACAGCTTGGTAATTTTGGAGAGCCTTTCATATAAACAATGATAGGGTTTTCACTAATTTGCTGCTTAATTTTGTCTACTGTTTCCATTTTTATTCCTAAGTGCTACTTAATAATCTAAGTCTATTGTACGCCAGCTTTCATCATAACAAAATCCCACAGTTTGTAGGGTTTTGTTAGAAAATGATTTTTTCGATTGACTGTATCGACATATTTCATCAAACAATGATTCACATCACAAAAATTTTAAGTACAATGTCAGGGTGAGCATGTCATACCAAAAGGTATATAAAACGATAACCTAAGTCCATGGAGAGATACTAATGGCTTTCGAATTACCAGCATTACCATATGCTAAGAACGCACTTGTACCACATATTTCTGAAGAAACTATCGAATTCCATTACGGTAAGCATCACAACACTTATGTTGTTAAGCTTAATGGTCTTGTTGCAGGTACTGAATTTGAAAACAAAACCTTAGAAGAAGTTGTAAAAACTTCAACTGGTGGCGTATTCAACAATGCAGCTCAGATTTGGAACCACACTTTTTACTGGAACTGTCTAGCGCCTAATGCTGGCGGTGCTCCAACGGGTGCTATCGCTGAAGCAATTAATGCAGCTTTCGGCTCATTTGAAGAATTCAAAGCGAAATTTACTGATTCTGCAGTAAACAACTTTGGTAGTGCTTGGACTTGGTTAGTTAAAAATGCTGACGGTTCTGTGGCTATTGTTAACACAAGCAATGCTGCGACTCCTTTAACTGACGAGTCAGTAACACCATTGATGACTGTTGATGTTTGGGAACACGCTTATTACATCGATTACCGTAACGTTCGCCCTAACTACCTAGCTGCTTTCTGGGAATTAGTTAACTGGGAATTCGTTAACGCAAACTTCGCTGGCTAAATGCTAACAAGTTTACAATGAGATGAATAAAAGGAGCTAATTAGCTCCTTTTTTATTGGTTCATGTTTAGTGTTTCTGTTTTATCGTTACTGCTCAAACCGACCAACTACATTTGCAACAGTTGCATTTGCAACGTTTTATCTTTGTTTTTATTAGAATTTTTTACAATTCCCTATTCGCTAATCTCAAATCCCTGACCTAGACTTTATCTAACGGCCATTAAAAAGCACTACTATTTTGTTTAAATTAAAATCGGCTTAACACCATAAATGCGCTGTCACTCAAGTACTTTCACCTTAGTTTAAAGGGGTTTCTTATGGGCATATTCGAACATTACCAACAACGTTATGAGCAAAAACTAGACGAAGAATACTCACTGCAGCAGTTTCTTGAAATCTGTAAGGAAGACAGAAGTGCTTATGTGTCGGCGGCCGAACGGATGTTAATGGCCATCGGTGAATCTAAAACCATCGATACTTCAAAAGATCCTAAACTCAGTAGAATTTTTTCAAATAGATTAATTTCTTACTATCCAAGCTTTACTGATTTTTATGGCATGGAAGAGTCCATTGAACAAATTGTCTCTTACCTTAAACATTCTGCCCAAGGTCTAGAGGAATCAAAACAAATCCTCTATCTGTTAGGACCAGTAGGTGGTGGTAAATCATCATTAGCAGAAAAACTCAAAGCCTTAATGCAAAAGGTGCCTATTTACATCTTAAGTGCCAATGGCGTTCGCAGCCCCGTTAACGATCACCCTTTATGCTTATTTGATCCCGATGAAGATGCTGAGCTGCTAACTAACGAGTATGCGATTCCACCACGTTATATTAAAACCATCATGTCACCATGGGCAGTAAAACGTTTACATGAATTTGGTGGGGACATTACTAAATTTAAAGTAGTTAAGGTTTACCCTTCGATCTTAGATCAAACCGCTATCGCTAAAACCGAACCCGGTGATGAGAATAACCAAGATATTTCAGCATTGGTGGGTAAAGTTGATATTCGTCAGTTAGAGCATTTTTCACAAGATGACGCTGACGCTTATGCCTACTCGGGCGCATTATGCCGTGCGAACCAAGGGGTGATGGAGTTTGTGGAAATGTTTAAGGCTCCAATTAAGGTGTTGCATCCACTGCTTACAGCCACACAAGAAGGTAATTACAACGGTACAGAGGGCTTATCTGCCTTGCCATATAACGGTATGATTTTAGCTCACTCCAATGAGTCTGAGTGGACCACTTTTAGAAATAATAAAAACAATGAGGCATTTTTAGACCGAGTTTACATCGTAAAAGTGCCCTACTGTTTACGGGTCTCTGAAGAGATGGAAATTTATCAAAAATTACTGTCAAACTCAGAACTATCCAAAGCGCCTTGTGCCCCTGGCACCCTAGAAACTTTAGCTCAGTTCAGTATTCTGTCACGCTTAAAAGTACCTGAGAACTCCTCTATTTACTCAAAAATGCGCGTCTACAATGGTGAAACGTTAAAAGATACTGACCCTAAAGCCAAGTCGTACCAAGAGTATCGTGATTATGCCGGTGTCGATGAAGGAATGCAGGGGTTATCAACTCGTTTTGCATTCAAGATATTATCTAGAGTGTTTAACTTTGACGATACTGAAATTGCTGCAAACCCAGTACATCTATTTTATGTACTTGAAAAGCAAATCGAACAGGAACAATTCCCTGCAGAGTTAAGTGAAAAGTACCTCGAGTTTTTAAAAGGTTATCTCATTCCTAAGTATGTTGAATTTATCGGTAAAGAAATCCAAACCGCATACTTAGAGTCTTATTCAGAATATGGTCAGAACATCTTTGATAGATACGTCACTTATGCAGACTTTTGGATTCAAGATCAGGAGTTTAGAGATCCAGAAACTGGCCAATTATTTGACCGCTCAGCGCTAAATGCTGAATTAGAAAAAATCGAAAAACCAGCTGGTATCAGTAACCCTAAGGATTTTCGTAATGAGATCGTCAACTTTGTATTACGTGCTAGAGCCAATAATGACGGTAATAATCCACTGTGGACCAGTTACGAAAAGCTCAGAGTGGTGATTGAGAAAAAAATGTTCTCCAATACCGAAGATTTATTACCGGTTATTTCTTTTAACGCGAAAACCTCAGCAGATGATCAACGTAAACACGATGACTTTATCAATCGCATGATGGAAAAAGGCTATACCCAAAAACAAGTCAGATTACTTTCAGAGTGGTACTTGAGGGTACGTAAATCGTCATAAGTATTGCTAACTTTGCCCTTACCTTTATGCGCTAAAAACCGTTAAGGGCAAAGTCAATTAGGAGTTGTGTATGGCAAATTTTATTGATAGACGCCTCAATGCAAAAGGTAAAAGTACCGTCAACAGGCAACGTTTTATTGAACGCTACAAAAAGCAAATCAAAAAATCAGTCAGTGAAGCCGTAACCAGAAGAAGTGTTACTGATATCGATAAAGGCGAGAAAATCAGTATCCCAACACGTGACATCAGCGAACCGACATTTCATCAAGGACAAGGCGGTGTGAGAGAGCGTGTCCACCCAGGTAACGATCAGTTTAATAAAGGTGATCAAATTGAGCGCCCCAAAGGCGGCGCAGCCGGACAAGGTAGTGGCGAAGGTGAAGCCTCTAATAGCGGCGAAGGTAAAGATGAATTCTTGTTTGAAATCTCAAATGATGAATATTTAGAGCTGTTATTTGAAGATTTGGCGTTACCGGATTTACAGCAAACTAACGCCAAGCAAATGGTTGAGTTTGAAACATACCGCGCTGGTTACACTAATGTCGGCGTACCAGCCAATATCAATATTGTCCGCTCACTGCGATCTTCATTGGCTAGACGCATTGCCATGACTGCAGGTAAAAAGAAATTACTCGCCGAGCTTATTAAGCAGCTTCACGAGCTTGAAAATACCCCCGGCACCCAAGCTGAGTTGATCATGGATTTAAAACAGCAAATTGAAGATCTTAAAAAGCGTATCGATAGCGTGCCTTTTATAGACAGTTTCGATTTACGTTTTAATAATTTTTCCAAACGTGAAAAACCATCTAGCCAAGCAGTCATGTTTTGCCTAATGGATGTTTCAGGTTCAATGGATCAAGCCACCAAAGATATGGCAAAACGATTTTATATTTTACTGTATTTATTTTTAACCCAGACCTATAAAAATCTTGAAGTGGTCTACATCCGGCATCACACCCAAGCAAAAGAAGTAGACGAACATGAATTTTTCTACTCACAAGAAACAGGCGGTACCATTGTTTCTAGTGCCTTAAATTTAATGCATGAAATTCAGCAAAAACGTTACCCTGCTGATGAGTGGAATATTTATGCCGCACAAGCCTCTGATGGCGATAATTGGGCTGATGACTCACCAGCTTGTAGGCAACTCCTTGCTGAGAAAATATTACCGGTATCTCGCTATTTTAGTTACATCGAAATAACCCGTAGAGCGCATCAAACGCTTTGGCGTGAATATGAAACCTTACAAGCACAATTTGGCAATATCGCCGTACAACACATCAAAGAAGTAGACGATATTTATCCAGTGTTCCGTGAATTATTCAAAAAGCAGCCTAGCTAAGGAGTCACAATGACAAAACCGACTACTGACGACAAAAGTGCTGGCATTGAAGAGCTACAAAACACGGCACAATCAGCCAATATTGCCGAAAAATCACAGCCTAAAGCCCATGGTAAACAGCCTTTAGATGATGGCCCTGATTGGACCTTTGACCTACTCGAAACCTACATGGCAGAAATTGAAAAAGTAGCGGCTTTTTACAAATTAGAAAGTTATCCCAATCAAATTGAAGTGATCACCGCAGAACAAATGATGGATGCCTATGCAGGTATCGGTATGCCTATTGGTTACACCCATTGGTCATTTGGCAAACGTTTTATTGAAACGGAGCAAGGTTACCGTCGCGGTCAAATGGGATTAGCCTACGAAATTGTAATTAATTCCGATCCGTGTATTGCTTATCTAATGGAAGAAAATACCATTACCATGCAAGCCCTTGTGATGGCTCACGCCTGTTTTGGCCATAATAGTTTCTTTAAAAATAATTACTTATTTAAAACATGGACCGATGCTAGCTCGATTATTGATTACTTGGTGTTTGCTAAAAACTACATCCGAGAATGCGAATTAACTTACGGTGTTGAGCAAGTTGAGCTAACCCTAGACTCTTGTCACGCATTAATGAATTATGGTGTTGACCGTTATAAACGCCCTGCTGAAATATCGTTTAAAGAAGAAAAAATGCGCCAAAAAGACCGTGAGAGTTACTTACAGAGTCAGGTTAACGACCTGTGGCGAACCGTACCAGTTAACCCTGATAACATAAAACCGGAAAATGAAATTAAATTTCCTGAAGAACCACAGGAAAATATCTTATATTTTATCGAAAAGAACGCCCCATTACTTGAACCTTGGCAACGTGAAATCGTTCGAATTGTGCGGAAAATGGCGCAATATTTTTATCCGCAAAAACAAACCCAAGTAATGAACGAAGGTTGGGCCACCTTTTGGCATTACACCATTTTGAATCATATGTTTGATCAAGGCACTGTGACAGATAGATTTATGTTGGAGTTTCTACAAAGTCATACTGCTGTGGTCGCTCAGCCAGCTTACAATAGCCCACATTATAGTGGCATAAACCCCTATGCTTTGGGCTTTAACATGTTTGTTGATATCAGGCGTATATGTGAGCACCCTACTGAAGAAGACAAACGTTGGTTTCCTGAGATAGCCGGAAGCGACTGGTTAACGACGGTTACATTTGCAATGGAAAACTTTAAAGACGAAAGCTTTATAAGCCAATACCTGTCGCCAAAAGTTATGCGAGATTTTAAGCTCTTTAGTGTGTTAGATGATGATAGTTGTAACCGTTTATCTATTTCAGCTATTCATGATGATAGTGGTTACCACTTAATCAGAGAAAAATTATCACAGCAATATAACTTGTCAAATCTAGAGCCAAATATCCAAGTGCAACAAGTAAAAGTTAATGGTGATCGATCATTAACATTACGCTACATCCCCAATAAACGTATTCCACTGAGCCACAGCCACGAAGAAGTGCTAAAGCATTTACACCGTTTATGGGGCTTTGATGTCAGCATTGAGCAACTTGAAGAGTCTGGTAATGTAACTAAGTTGTCGCAATGCCCCCCAGCTAAAGCAGAAACTAAGATGACTACCATGTAATCACTGCTATTGAGTTCCATTAAACTTAAGCCATAAAAAAACCAACCTCGCGGTTGGTTTTTTACTGTATTAATTAGCTATTATTTATTACTGATAGCAATCTCTGCAGGCATATCATCACGCAACTTTTGCCACATAACGCCGCTGTTAATGCCATTTGATTTCATCAACCCATTAACGTCATTGTATTTGTGCTCAATGGCTAAAACTTCAAGCTTTTTGTAAAAATCTAGTGAGATCGCTCGCGCCTCTTCACTCGAGAAATAATAGCGACCTACTCTGCTATACAATCCCTTGAAACCATTAAGAATAAGAACATAGAGCGGGTTTCCTGAAGAAAACGCTAACGCATGATGTAATTCATAATCATAATCAGCATAAGCTTCAGCAGTGTCTTCTAACTGATGAATTTTTGCTAATACCGCTTGAGCTTTTTCTGGGTTATTTCTAATGGCGCCGCGAAAATAAATAATACTCACATTGGCTCGCGCTGAAAGCAGCTGATCAACCAATAACGGGAATCCCTCAGGGTTTAAATCAGCAATAGTTTCTAAAATATTTAAGCCAGAGGTTTCCCAAAAATTATTCACTTGGGTTGGTTTGCCATGTTGAATTTTGAGCCAACCATCACGCGCTAATCGTTGTAACACTTCTCTTAATGTTGTTCTTGTTACGCCAATTAATTCTGATAGTTCACGCTCTGCGGGTAATATCGACCCCGGTGGAAACTTATTTTCCCAGATGGAACGTACAATCCATTTTTCTGCAAAACTTGCAGGACCCCTTGCATTGATAATTGTCAACTTTAACATCCCGTGGTTAACCAATAGACAGATCATACCAGAGGAAATATAAATACACACCATACATAGCAGTTAAAGCCTAGATCTAACCTTGTTACCGGTTACTTTTTCACCAATCGCAGATAAGTTTGTGACGTAGCAGTTATATTCGTTGGCTATTTGTCGAATGATAGATTTTCTTGGATTACAATCAATGAAGTTTGCGCTAAAATACCGCGTCAAACAAAAGGATGTAAGTTAGCGATACAGCTAACGAATTTTGAAACTAACAAATATAATGCGTTTAAATGACTGATAAAAAAGGCTATGACGAAAAATTGTTTACTGAGCAAGATAGTTTAGAAACAATGTAATTCGTCTTATTCAAAGTCAGCTGTAAATACGTCGCTCTATTTGTCACGAAATTCCTTCCAGTAAATTTCACTATCACAAAATCACAACTGGAGAGGCTATTATGCCGTCAACTGCTGGTAATGCATTTTTTCATAACTTCTTGGGTAATTCACCAAGATGGTATAAATATGCAATATTGTTGTTCCTCGTTATAAATCCATTATTATTTTTCTATGTCAGCCCATTCATCGCAGGTTGGGTACTGGTAGTAGAATTTATTTTTACCCTTGCAATGGCACTAAAATGCTATCCATTACAGCCTGGCGGCTTACTCGCCATACAAGCTGTAATTATAGGCATGACCTCCCCCACACAAGTTCTACATGAAATAGAAGCTAACCTAGAAGTATTATTATTATTAATCTTCATGGTTGCTGGTATTTACTTCATGAAGCAATTGCTACTTTTTGTATTCACTAAAATGATCACTAAAGTACGTTCAAAAATTGTTGTTTCATTGATGTTTTGTACCGCTTCTGCTTTTCTGTCGGCCTTTTTAGATGCCCTAACAGTTATCGCGGTTATCATCGCTGTAGCCGTTGGTTTCTACTCGATTTATCACAAGGTGGCATCAGGTAAAGACTTTAGTTCAGATCATGACCACACTAAAGAAGATCGTGAACAGTTATGCGATGAAGAGTTAGAGGCTTTTCGTGGTTTCTTAAGAAACTTACTAATGCACTCTGGTGTAGGTACTGCTCTTGGCGGTGTTTGTACTATGGTCGGTGAACCACAAAACTTAATCATTGCAGCCCAAGCTCATTGGCAATTTGGTGAATTCTTTATTCGTATGTCACCTGTTACCATGCCAGTATTAATCGCGGGTGTAGCCACTTGCTTCATTGTTGAAAAATTTAAATGGTTTGGCTATGGCGCACAACTGCCAGATGCGGTTCATAAAATTTTAAGCGATTATGCTGCCTATGAAGATGCAAACAGAACCACTGCCGATAAGATGAAACTGGTTGTTCAGGCTCTTGTAGGTATTTGGTTGGTCGTAGGTTTAGCCTTCCATTTAGCCTCTGTTGGTTTGATTGGTTTATCCGTTATCATCTTAACCACGGCATTTAATGGCGTGACAGATGAACATGCGATTGGTAAAGCATTTGAAGAGGCCTTACCTTTCACAGCCTTACTTGCGGTATTTTTTGCCGTGGTTGGTGTGATTATTGATCAACATTTATTCGCCCCTGTTATTCAATGGGCACTAAGCTTTGAAGGTAACGCCCAGTTAGTGGTGTTCTATATTGCTAATGGCTTATTGTCGATGGTGAGCGATAACGTGTTTGTGGGTACTGTCTATATTAATGAAGTAAAAGCAGCATTAATCAGTGGCCAAATCACCCGTGACCAATTTGATTTATTAGCTGTGGCGATTAACACAGGTACTAACCTGCCTTCTGTTGCGACCCCTAACGGTCAAGCTGCATTCTTATTCTTACTGACCTCTGCTTTAGCACCATTAGTAAGACTGTCCTATGGCCGTATGGTTTGGATGGCACTGCCTTATACGATTGTACTGTCAATTGTCGGTGTTGTTACTATTGAATCTGGCTTCTTAACCGATATGACCCAGTATTTTTATGATAGTCACATCATTATTCATCATACTGCGAAAGACGTTATTGGCGCTGCAAGCGGGCATTAATGTTTAATAATTTGAACATTATCAATTAAGCACCCTCTAATGAGGGTGCTTTTTTATATCCCGTTGAGTTTTCATACTAATAATAAATATAAGATCGAAAGGAGTTTGATTTGAATCGTTTACAGAGTTTCACTCGTTCACGTAGCGCTTGGTTAATATTACTTATGTCAGCAATTGGCCTAGAGGCTGCTGCGCTATTTTTCCAATACGTGATGAATTTAGCCCCATGTGTCATGTGCATTTATGTCAGAGTGGCGGTTTTAGGATTAATTATTGCCGCTATGGTGGGGCTGATAGCACCAAAATTCTGGTTAACCAGAATAATAGCTATCGGAGCTTGGGGAGTCAGTGCTGCCTGGGGATTAAAGTTATCACTTGAACTTAATAAACTACAGGTCGACCCATCGCCTTTCTCCACCTGCTCATTTTTCCCTGAATTTCCAACATGGATGCCACTGGATAAATGGCTCCCAGCAGTGTTTTCCCCTACTGGCATGTGCAGTGACTCGCCTTGGACATTCTTATCAGTAAGCATGGCGCAATGGATGGTTGTCACTTTTATCGTTTATTTAGTCGTACTGGCAGTAATAATCATTCCTGCAGTAAAACCAGCTAAATAAAAAATGACTATTCAACGTCTTTTAATGGCCAAAGTACGATATAGTCTTCTAGCTCACGTACTTTGGTTTCATTAATGGTTTTACCCTTCACCGATATGCCAGCTTCATGCATGGCCTCTTTAGAACCTGTCAGTAAAGGATGCCAGCTGGGAAGCGTTTTGCCTTGGTATAAACGCTTATAAGCACAAGAATCTGGTAGCCATGTTAATTCAGCTACATTATCTGCAGTAATGGCCGTACAGGCTGGAACATATTTGAAGCGTTCAGGATAACGTCGACAACCGCCAGATTCATCATCTAACAAATGACAAGCTGCATTGGTGTAATACAACTCTTCTGTTTCATCATCGATTAATTTGTTTAAGCAGCATTTTCCACAACCATCGCACAGTGATTCCCACTGCACGATACTCATTTCTTCGAGTTTTTTTTCATTCCAAAAAGACATAGTTCAATAGTAATAAAATAACATTGCCGCTATTGTACCACTAATTGATTGGCGGATTTTTGATTCGTTCAGAAAGGTAAGTCACAGTTAATAAAAAATGTTCGCTGTTAGACCATTTTTGAAGCAGTTTGAAATTATTATACACCAGATATTGGCGACCTTTTTCACCGTCAGGCATTAACAAAGCAACTTGCATATCATCACGCTTGGGCAAATCATTACCGTTATAGCGACGTACACCAAGCGCTTGCCATTCATTAAACGTTTTAGCATTGTCTATACCGGTATCTTCCACGGCTAATGCTTCAATTGAGCTAACTTGACGCCCCCAGGTTTCATCATTACGCCAACCGGATGCCTGCAGCATTGATGCTGCAGTTGCAAAGGCATCGTACTGATTATTCCAAATATCTTTATTGCCATCGCCATTACCATCTTGCGAAAAAGCTAAGTACTGTGACGGCATTAATTGTAGGTGGCCCATAGCGCCAGTTGATGAACCGATTAATTGCTCGTATTGAACATCATTAGATTCAATGATGCGTAAAGCAGCAATAAATTCATCAATGTAAAATTGCTCACGATTGCCAGAATAAGCATTGGATGCGGTGACAGATAAAATCGGAAAATTACCTTGTTGCTCACCAAACTCTGAGGTTAATCCCCATAGCGCAACTAAAAAACGTGGCTGAACACCATAACGATCGCCAATAGCAACGATAGCGTCTTGTTGCTCTTTGAGCATAGCTCTTGCGGTAACGACGGTTATTTCAGGTACATTTTTAGGTATGTAACTTTCTAGATTCAAACTGGTTTCAGAGCCCTTTACTGTGGCTCTTTTAAACACTTTGATTTTTGAGAAATGTTCATCGATCGTGTTTGAGGAAATACCCGCAGCGATAGCTTTATCTTTAAGTGAGTCTAAATAATCATCAAAACTAATATCTTGCTGCGCAAAAACCAAATTCACAGCCAATAAATAAACTATTACAGATGAAATGATCTTCCAAATCATAAATTGTCCTAAATTAACTCAGCATTGCTATTCTTATTTTTATTAACTAAACGTTAACACGTTTTAGCAGGCACCGGAATAGTAAAATATATAATTATATCATAAACAAACTATAACTATTTTAAAAAATATCGCTAGTCATTTAAACCTAAACTTCTACGATGCTCTGCCAGTAAATTAACAACAGGGGGCGGTATTTGTAAATAGTAGCCTTTGTCAGCAAGCTCAGCTTTTACTTTTTCAATGTCGGCCATGGCAAGTTCAGTTCTTTTTAATAAAGGCACCATCATCACCAGTTTTGGGACGCCAAACATTTTCATTAAAGCCTCAGGAACGGCATCGAAATTGTCACGCTTCTCGACAAATAAATAGGTATCAACTTTTCGACTACTTTTATATACAGTACAAATCATCTTGGGGTTAAATTCCTCTGTTTCTTGCTTGATAGTAAACAACGCACACTATAACATGGACAATGATTAAATTAATTGTAATTCAGTTCTTAGACTGACATTTTTTGGAGAGTAAAGCCTGGATGGCCACACAAAGTCTCGAGTTAAAAGCTACCTCTTTCACGCTTTCAGTACTCCATATCAACACCCATGATTTCAACGCTATTGCAGCTGACTTAGAAAGTAAATTATCCCAAGCGCCACAGTTTTTTATTGGTGCACCGTTAATCTTAAATTTAAGTGCAATTGAGCAAGAAAACATTAATTTAGCCGCATTAAAACAACTTCTTACTGATAACCAACTCATTATAGTGGGTGTAACATCAGCAAATGAAAGCATTAGTAGCCAAGCCAAACTATTAGGCCTTGCAGTGGTTAAATCAGGCAAACAAGCTAAAAGTATGCCTGCGCCATTAAAAGAAACAAAAATAGTTAAGCAAAATATCCGTTCAGGACAACAAATTTACGCAAAAAATGCTGATTTAGTCATTTTTGGTGCGGTTGGCAATGGCGCAGAAGTCATTGCAGATGGTAGCATTCATATATACGGTGCATTACGTGGCAAAGCAATGGCCGGGGCGTCTGGCGATGTTAATAGTATTATTATTGCCAATGCATTAGACCCCGAACTCGTTTCTATTGCTGGGCAGTATTGGTTAGCTGAGCATTTGCAACAAAACTGCAGTGACCAACGCGGCTGCATTCGCTTAAATGGCGAAACACTCATGGTTGAATCATTGCCACAGTAAGTGGCAACTTAAAAGGATATATAACAACATGGCACAGATTATTGTTGTCACATCAGGAAAAGGCGGTGTTGGTAAAACAACCTCAAGCGCAGCAATAGCGACTGGCTTAGCCTTGAAAGGAAAGAAAACAGTCGTCATAGATTTTGATATCGGTTTACGAAACCTCGATTTAATTATGGGTTGTGAGCGACGAGTCGTTTACGACTTTGTCAATGTGATCAATGGTGAAGCCAATCTTAATCAAGCATTAATCAAAGATAAGCGTTGTGACAAACTGTTTATTTTACCCGCGTCACAAACACGTGATAAAGATGCCCTGACTAAAGAAGGCGTTGGCGGTGTATTAGAAGAGCTAAGCAAAGATTTCGATTATATTGTTTGTGACTCACCGGCAGGAATCGAGCAAGGCGCAATGATGGCATTGTATTTTGCTGATATTGCTATTGTTACCACCAACCCAGAAGTCAGTTCAGTACGAGATTCTGACCGTATTTTGGGAATGTTGCAAAGCCGTTCACGTCGAGCTGAACAAAATTTAGAACCTATTCAAGAGTTTCTATTACTAACACGTTATTCTCCTGCTAGAGTTAAAACAGGTGAAATGCTCAGTGTTGAAGATGTGAATGAGATTTTGGCAATTAAATTACTTGGGGTCATTCCTGAGTCACAAGCAGTGCTAAAAGCTTCAAACTCTGGTGTGCCAGTAATTATCGATGACGAAAGTGATGCAGGTCTTGCTTATGCTGATACTGTACAACGTTTACTTGGTGAAGAAGTACCATTTAGATTTCTGACAGAAGAGAAAAAAGGATTCCTAAAAAGGATATTTGGTAGCTAACTATGTCTATACTCGACTACTTTAAAAGTAACAAAAAAACCAACACAGCGGTCACAGCTAAAGAGCGTTTACAAATTATTGTTGCGCACCAACGTGGTGAACGTGACGCGCCAGATTATTTTCCGAAAATGAAACAAGAGATCCTTGAAGTCATTAGAAAATATGTACATATCTCTGAAGATCAGGTATCGGTTCAATTAGAACAAAATGATGAAAACCTATCTGTATTAGAACTAAATGTGACCTTACCTGAAGGTAAGTAAGCCTGAGTTTGTGCCTGAGCTTGTAAAAAATACTCTCTAGTCACAGAGCGTAAAGAAAAGCCAAGAGTTTACTCTTGGCTTTTTTGTAGCAACAATTTTTACACTTGATGTGTCTATTTAGCTAAACTTGATTGCAACTAGGGCATCTTTTACTAGCTTGGCGCGCCAGCCTTTTAATAACAATGGTTTTTCTGCAGGTTGCTTATTGTACAACCACATTAAAAACTCATGAATTAAACGTTTAGAACCGATAAACTCAATAGCAACGTCATGTTGCTCAGCCACCTGAATAAGAATATTTTTCACTTCTTTAAATGAGGCTTTGTAACCATTTTTCAAAGCGATTACATCTACTGCTTCAGGCAGATTGTTTAAGTCAGCAGTTTGTAACACTTTAATCAGTTCTTTACCGTGAAAGCGTTTTTCATGCTCTGTTAGATCATTTAGCTGATTAAGCTCAATCACTGTCTTAGGTTGTTTTTTAGCTAATGCAATTAAGGCATGATCTTTAATGATAAACCCAAGGGCTGAGTCTTTTTTCAACGCTTTTTGTAAGCGCCAAGTAGCTAATACTTTTAAGTAAGCGAGCTGCTGTGGAAATAGTTGAAACGCATTTTTCACTTTTAAATAAGCAAGCTCTTCATCAGGCGGAGTTAAACGCCCTTCTGTCATGCGCTCACCTTCTTCAAGTAGCCAATCCATACGGTTAGATTGTTGTATTTTCGCTAACAATTGCGGGTAAAGCTTGTAAAGGTAAAACACATCATTTGCAGCGTATTGCAGTTGTGCATCAGTCAGTGGACGTTTCATCCAGTCGGTGCGTGATTCACCTTTATCTATTTCGATATCTAAAAAGGTATTAACCAGTTTCGCGTAACCTAAACCATGCCCTAGGCCTGTAAAGGTCGCTGCAATTTGACTATCAAATAAGGGACTTGGCTGACATTGACCATAGCGCGCGAACACTTCTAAGTCTTCACTGCATGAATGAACAAGTTTAGTGATCTTCGTATCTGACAATAACTGCCAAAATGCTGATAAATCAGCTAAGGCAACGGGATCAATCAACGCTAGCGTCTTACCATCATAGGCTTGAATAAGCCCTAACTTTGCGTAATAAGTTCGTGTTCTAACAAATTCGGTATCAAGCACAAGTAATTCACTTTGCTGATACTGTGCTACTAATTTCGCTAAACTTTCTGGGTCGCTGATATATTCAAACGATAACAAAATACGCTCCAATTTTATCTTTTTAACCAATATAAAGCTAATAAAAAGCCGGCTATTGCCGGCTTTACTTTACGCTGATTTAACTTCGTCTCGAAGTTCTCGTCGTAAAATCTTACCTACATTGGATTTGGGTAACTCATCTCTGAATTCTACCAGTTTTGGTACCTTATATCCTGTTAAATGTTGGCGACAATGCTTAATGAGATCGCGTTCAGTCACAGTGTTATCTTTTGCAACGACAAAAATCTTAACTAATTCCCCGCTTGCATCATTTGGAACACCAACAGCAGCAACTTCAACCACTTTTGGGTGCAATGCCACCACGTCTTCCACTTCGTTAGGGAAAACATTAAAGCCAGAAACTAAAATCATGTCTTTTTTACGGTCAACAATAAAAAAGAAGCCTTGCTCATCCATGTAACCAATATCACCCGTGGCTAACCAACCATCTTTATCAATCACTTTGGCAGTTTCTTCTGGGCGTTGCCAGTAGCCTTTCATTACCTGAGGGCCTTTAGCAAATAACTCACCTGTTTCACCTTGGGCTAATACCTTACCGTCATCATCTCGGACTTGAATGAAAGTCGAAGGAGCAGGAAAACCAATTGAGCCATTGTAACCTTCGAGGTTATAAGGACAACAGGTCACTAGTGGTGATGCCTCGGTTAAACCATAACCTTCTAACAGGCGCGTTTTGGTAATGGCCTGCCATTTATCAGCCACCGCTTTTTGTACCGCCATGCCACCGCCAATTGAGAACTTTAAGCGGCTAAAATCTAAATTTTTAAAATCTTCGTTATTCACTAAGGCATTAAATAAGGTATTAACCCCAGTTAAGGCTGTGAATGGATATTTCTTAAGTTCACCAATAAATGCTGGCAAATCTCTTGGGTTAGTAATAAGTAAGTTTTTACTGCCCTTGTGTAAAAACAATAGGCAATTAACAGTTAATGCAAATATGTGATAAAGCGGTAAAGCGGTAACCACAAACTCTGAGCCATTTTTTAAGGCTGGCGAATAGGCACCATTAGCTTGCAAGACATTACTGACCACATTGCCGTGAGTTAGCATTGCGCCTTTAGAAACACCTGTGGTACCACCGGTGTACTGTAAAAATGATAAGTCATCAGTGGTTATCTCAGGCTTGATATATTGTAAACGGCGACCTTTGGTAAGCGACTGTCTGAAAGATAATGCATGTGGCAAATCATATTTAGGCACCATCTTTTTGATATATTTAACAATAAAGTTAACTAGGGTGCGTTTAGGTGCACTAAGCTGATCACCAAGCCCGGTGATAATCACAGATTCTACCGGTGTTTCTGCAACGACTTCTTCAAGGGTGCGGGCAAAATTAGATACCACCACAATAGCCTTAGCGCCAGAGTCGACTAACTGATGTTTAAGTTCTCTTGGGGTATAAAGTGGATTGACGTTTACCACTACCATCCCTGCACGTAAAATACCAAACAGTGCAATAGGGTATTGCAACAGGTTTGGCATCATTAACGCGACTCTATCGCCTTTTTCAAGCTTGAGTTCGTTTTGTAAATAGGCAGCAAATGCACGACTTCTTTCTTCTAACTTACGATAGGTTAATGTCGCCCCCATGTTGATAAAAGCAGGCTGATCAGCATATTTAGACACTGCTGTTTCAAACATGTCTACCAAAGAGGTAAATTGTTCAGAGTCAATTTCTGCTGGTACATTTTCTGGTAAATTATTAATCCAAGGATGGTCCACAATTTTCTCCTATTTAATTAGCCCATTGCTATGAAGGAGCCCTTCAATATTGGCAAGGTCTAAAAATCACTGCTCTTTAAAACTAGCGTAAAATTTTATTATTGTTAGTCGCAGCAAAGTTGTTTGCGTTAATTTTTATTGTTTAGCCATAAAATCATACGGCCGTTTAAATTCGGACCATAATCACATAAATGAAATAAAAATCCTAGTGATTTCACCACAACAAGATACTAACTTAGAATAAAAGTTCTAATTTTATCGGACACAAGCTTTGCACTACCCATATGTAGGTGGTGATCACCTTCAATTTGTATATGGGATAGGCGACTAAACCATGATAATGCTTGAGGTAAAGCTAATTTTAACTGCTTAAAGCCCTGCTCGCCTAATATTAATAAACACTGGGTATCGCTCATGCTCATTAATGCGTCAACCTGTTCAAAGGTTAAACGATAAGGTGAGTCTAGCTTAAGGCGGGGATCACTTTTCCAACATAATTGCTGATGTTTAATTTCAACATTACGTTTAATGATTAACTCACACCATACTTTATCAAGGCCAGTTAACTGATGACGGGCATTAACCGCCCTGTCGAGGGTAAAGCTTTGCTTAACTATTGCTATGTTTGCCATCGATGATTTAGCGCCATTAAAACGATTATGCTGTTGAAAGCTATTAATCAACCGCTTTTGGGCATGGGTTGGCTTTTCATATAACGGTGCTAATGCTTCAATCAAAATGAGCTTATCGACTTTGTGTGCAAAGCAAGCATTATAAGCCGCAGCAATAATACCACCTAAAGAGTGTCCAATGATGTTGAGGGGGGATGAAGGGCTTATTTGATTGATTAATTCATCCAAGTCATAAATATAATCAAGCCAATGAAGTGGATAACTACCAGGTCTATGTTGTGAATTACCGTGACCTGGCCAATCAATAGCGAGTAGTTGAAATTGGCTTAATATACCCTGAGTATGTAACGCTTTAGCTAAAGGTTCAAAGCTATCAGCATTATCTAACCAGCCATGTAAAGCCAATAAAATAGGCTTATTTTTACAGCCATAGCGTTTGGCGCTTAAACGAATATGAGCCAATTGAAAATCGACTTCTTCAACTGGCAGCGATTGTTCAATTGACTCATTCATAAGCACGTAATTGACTCTTTTTATCTGAATGTCTAACTTAAGATTACTTAGCTTTTTTGATGAATTTTAGCGTCATGCGATCGCTTTCACCAATAGCAAGATACTTGTCTTTATCTTGCTCTTTTAATGCTAAACGCGGTGGTAAAGTCCAAACCCCTTTCTCATAATCTTTGGTGTCTTTAGGGTTAGCATTAATTTCAGAGGTTGCCGCTAAAGTGAAGCCCACTTTTTCAGCTAGAGTAATCATTTCAGCTTGATCCATATAACCGCTTTCAAATGACATTCCAGGGTTTGATCTGTGTTCTACTACACCAAACACACCACCCTCTTTTAACACTTTATAAGATGCAGTGAAGGCATTTTCTAATTGCGCTTGCCCAGCCCAATTATGTAGGTTTCTGAAAGTCAGTACATAATCAACACTGTTATCATCCCCTAAAGCTAATGATGCTGGCGGCTGGAATGTAACTGTTGAAGCATTGCCTAATACCGCTTTGTTTTCAGCAAGCCAAGCTTCAAACTTTTTACCGGCTTTAGCGTAATACTGGGTTCTTTTAGTGTCTTCTTTTGGGTTGGTCTCAAAAATCGCACCAATATAATGGCCTTTATCAGCTAGGTATGGTGCTAAAATTTGCGCATACCAGCCACCGCCAGGCCATAATTCAATCACGGTATCATCAGGTTGAATACCTAAAAATGTTAAAGTTTCTGATGGGTTACGATATTTATCCCGTGCGCTACTTTTCTCGGTTCTGAAATCACTGGCGACGGCTGCAGCCAGTTGCGGGTTAACCTTAACAGCCTGTGTATTTTCAGCCATGCCATGGTTATGAGCTATTGCAGTGTTAGTGACAGCAGACAAGCCTAAAACGCTAAGCCCAATAGCGGTAGATAATAATAACGTACGTTTCATTGTCTTCTCCCTGAAGAAATTGTCTCGAAAATATCAGCAACTGGTACGGCAAAGGTTGCTAAGTCGATCACTTTAGCCGATTGGCAGCTTTTTGTCGTCAACTCTTTTCCAACACATCCATAACATAAAACAACTGAATATCAGCCACATAATCACCCAAAACCATGCAGGAATCCAAGTCAGTTGCGACAGTTTAGCTGCATCCCCTTGGCCTACGACTCGAAATAGTACCGTAGGGCTCGCCATGGCATTTAAGACAATCATCAATCCCATGACCCTTAATAGGCTATTAAGTAAAGCATTATGATCAAATTTAAGAGGTAATAAGAATACCACCGCAAGTGAAATTAATATGCCGATGGTGAGTAGATCCCGTGCCCACAGGATTAATGAACCAATAACGGTTATTCCTAAAATGCCTAAGGTAAAGCGGATCCCTGCACGCCAAGTGGCTAGCAAGAAAATCATATAGCCCCACAAGGCAGCACCGGGGTAGCCAGAAAAAGTAATCAATGGCGCAAAACCGCCTTGAGTAAAACAAAGGCCTGCACCATTGGGAAACAACTGGATTTTAGTGACTATGCCGCCAGATAAGATGGCTGCTATGCCATGAGATATTTCATGGAAATAACTTTCAAACCATTTGAATGGAATACTAATGAAAGGCAGTTTGGTAATTAAAAAGGCAAATAATAGTTCGAGAAAAAAGCGACCTTTTGAAGGGATAGCGGATAACTTGTTAGGTCGCGCATCATGCATATAAATCTATTCCTACCATTTGTTGAATATGTTCTCGTTGCGCAGAATGTTGGTTTATTAAATATTCTTGTATCGCACCAGCACTGGCCAATGTCTGACAATGGTCTTTGAATGGCTTATCTCTTGTCGCTGACGCCATGTCATTGTCGTATTGCAATTTAGCATCAAGCTTGGAATCAAATTCTGCGCTAGTTAGCGCCGGTAACTGTTTGCTGTCATCTTTAACGGCATCAAGCGTATCTGTTTGATTAGTTAGTTGAGTTTGATTTTGTAATGCAGAAAGCTTAACAACAGCGTTAGTTGAGATAGCTGAAACGTTTTTATGCCCATTAATATTGCTGGGATTATAGGAGGATAAAGGCTGAACTGAAGTATGTAAAAAAGCATTCATTGTTATCACTCCTATTATAAAAAGCCATTATGGCGCATTTGACAATGGCAACCCAATCGGCCTTATCTGTTACATCAGTGATAGCTGACAATAGCTCCCTATCACTGCTGTAAACTCATGGTGTTATTTATTCACGACCAGGTAATTTTTTCCAGGTGACTTTGTCACGTAAATACACAGGTGCAAGTTCATCCACTGAGGTCGCAAGTCCTTGCTCATGAGCTTTTATAGCTAACTTAATCATAGCTGATGCGTCGGGTAATGTTATCTGGGTCGCCTGTTTTTTCGCTACATCATTTAATAAATCTGGATAGGCTACAAAACCAGTGCCACAAATATGCATTGGCTTTTGCTTATCTAAAATAACGTCAACTGAATCAGGGCTAGAAACATGCTCAGCCCCCACTAGCGTTGCAATGCCGTCGACATTAATAAATTGTCCCCAATAAATTTCACTCATACGGGCATCAATGGCACAAAATATCTGTTCAGCTTGTTCGGTTTCGATGGCCATTTGCGCCATTGCAGCCAAGGTTGATACTCCAATCACGGGAATATCATGACCAAGCGCGAGGCCTTGAGTCATACTGGTACAAATACGAATACCGGTAAAGCTGCCAGGTCCACGACCATAGGCTATTAAATTTACATTTGAAATTTTAATGCCGGCTTCGGTTAGCACCTCATCAACCATAGGTAATATACGTTGGCTATGCTCTCTTGGTGCATCAAACACGCGATTATACTGTTTGTTGTCATGTAACAAAGCCGCTGAACAAGATTCAGTGCAAGTATCTAATGCGAGAATCGTTAAATCTGTATGAAGTTGAGTCATGTAAAAACGTGTTTACCTTACCATTAACTATGGAAAAAATGCTGGGCTAACTAATGCTGAGTATGGTGATTTAGCTAAATAACCTAAAGCCTGCAAGGCATTGTATCGGCACTGAGTCAGCTAAATCATCAACTGCAGTATAATAACTTATGGGATGCTTTTTAAAAAGCTTAACGCTTTATCTAAATCTCGGGTGCGATGCATTGGCGGTAACGAGTTAATAAAAGCTTCACCATAAGCTTTGTTTACGATGCGATTGTCGCACAATATTAACACCCCGCGATCTTTCTCATCTCGAATTAACCGTCCTACGCCCTGCTTTAAACTGATCACCGCTTGGGGCAAAGATATACTGGCAAAGGGATCTTTATTACTGCGTTCAGCATTAGCTGCACGGGCGCGGTACAAGGTATCATCAGGTGAAACAAACGGCAGCTTATCAATAATCACACAGCTAAGTAGCCGCCCTCTTACATCGACACCTTCCCAAAAACTGCTGGTGCCAAGTAATACCCCATTACCGAGTTGCCTGAACTTGTTTAACAGACTTTGTTTACTGGCCGAGCCTTGCACTAACAAGGGGTATTGCACTCGCCTTTGTAATGCGATAGCCACTTGCTGCAACATCTGGTGACTGGTAAATAAAATAAACGTTCGCCCTTGGGCCGCATTAATGGCTTGAATACAAACATCCACCAGCTGATTAACATTAGCTGCAGACTGGCCTGATTTCGCTAAATGGCGCGGCACGCAAAACATGGCTTGATTGGGGTAATCAAATGGGCTATCTAAAATCATTTGCTTGGCTTTCGATAAACCCATTTCATCGGCAAAATGCGTTAACTGGCGATTAACCTGCAAGGTCGCCGAGGTAAAGATCCACTGGGTTTGCTTATCAAATAATTGCTGACATTGTTTAGCAATATTAATCGGCGAGATCCGTAGCATAGTATGCTGCCCGCTGGGCTCAACACTATAAGCTGCATTACTGTCATTGCATTCAAAGTAACTATAAAGATTAGCCACCAGTGTCGATAACTTCACTACAATGTCATCTAAAGATTCACTTCGTCCGACGTGTTCGGTAATAACCTGTGTTAATAAATTGAATTCTTTCAACAATTCCCAAGATGAACTCGCAAGTGATTTATTGGAAATAACCTGTCGCCAGTCAGAAACATCAGCATCAATCAAATCATTTTGCCACGAAGCCAATTTGATTAAACAACGTTGACTTAATTGCTCAAGCTGAATGGTATCGCGCAGCTCGTTGCGATAGACCTCAATGATACGATGAAGTAATCTGTCTAGCTCTCTGGTTGGAATTTGTTGGCCGAAATAATTAATACAAACATCAGGCACCAAATGTGCCTCATCAAAAACGACCACATCAGCATCGGGCAATAACTCGGCAAAGCCAGTGTCTTTTAATAAACGATCGGCAAAAAACAAGTGATGATTCACCACCACAACTTTGGCATCTTGTGCTTTTATTTTGGCTTTACGATTGAAACAATCATCATAAAAACTGCAACGTTTACCGGTACAAGTTTCTTTGGTGCTGGTTACTGTGGCAATGGTGGCTGAGTTTTCAGCCACAGCGGTCAAGTTACCAATATCACCATCTTTGGTCACACTGGCCCATTGATTAATTTTAATGAGTTCATCAACCACTTTCGGTGGCATCTGGCTAATATGTTGTAAGTTTTTGTCCAATTTTAATTGGCATAAGTAATTACTACGGCCTTTTAATAAGGCGGTTTTGGGCGCTACTGAAAACATCTTCAGTAATAAAGGTAAGTCTTTAAAAAATAACTGCTCTTGAAGGTTTTTACTGCCAGTGCTGATGATAATTTGTTTGCCACTTAATAACGCCGGGATCAGATAGGCGTATGTTTTACCCACCCCAGTACCAGCCTCAAGGATCACATTATGCTTTTGATCTATAGCATCGCTCACCGCCAGCGCCATATCGTATTGGCTTTGTCTTGGGCGATAGGAATGGATCCCTCTCGCTAATGCGCCAGTTGGCGAAAAAGCCAGTTGTACTTCTTTTTGTAATCGAGTGGTCACATTTGACTCTTTCAGCATTGATAGTAAGCAACTTATATGTGGCTTATTATCTATTTTAATCGCTTGGGTAACAATCTTTGCCTATCAATTTATCAATTTATCAATTTTAAGTTGCTATTCGAACAGTAATCTAGGCTCACTATTTTACAGCCCTTTTTAAATATCGATAAAATCCTTAACTTTACATAAACTAATATTTATCATTAACTTGTATATACAAACTGGACAAATAAACGCCTAAAAACCATGTAATCATCAGCCTGATATAAGATATATTTTTTATTTCAAAAAAATACAAAATATGTGTTTATTCTGTATTGCAAACAAACTTAAAAGCGGTTAACGTGTTTGTACACAAATTACAGTCTGTCGCAAAATAGGTTGTAAAAAATTACATACGTTAATTTAAAGAGAATTTATTATGTTCATCCGAATCAATACAAATCATCATCATCACCATATGCGGTAGCCTTCGGATGCTAACTGCCGAAGGACTATTTCCTTCAGGCGGTGGACATAATACCCAAACCCCTGAAAGAAATTTCAGGGGTTTTTTAGTTTTAGGTTTTAAATATTTGTTTTTTATATCAATTTTATTAGAGGCTTCATTATGAGCGAAAATAACAGACTACGTATCGCAATCCAAAAATCTGGCCGACTTTCAAAAGAGTCTCAAAAGCTATTAAAAAGCTGTGGCGTTAAATTCAATGTTAATGAGCAGCGCTTGATTGTGCACGCTGACAACATGCCAATCGATTTATTGCGGGTACGTGATGATGATATTCCGGGTCTAGTTATGGATGGTGTGGTTGATTTAGGGATTATTGGCGAGAATGTTCTAGAAGAAGAACAAATAGAGCGTCAATCACTGGGTAAACCATCAGATTGCGTTAAATTACGCGAACTTGATTTTGGTGCTTGTCGTTTATCACTGGCGGTGCCTAATGAATTTAGCTACCAAGATGCCATTTCTTTAGAAGGTTTACGTATTGCCACTTCTTATCCCAACCTGCTACGTCGTTATATGCAAGAAAAAGGCATTAATTACAGTGACTGTATGCTTAAAGGTTCAGTTGAAGTCGCACCACGTGCAGGCCTTTCTGACGGGATCTGTGACTTGGTTTCAACTGGTGCCACCCTTGAAGCCAACGGCTTATACGAAACTGACGTTATCTACCGTTCAATGGCTTGTATTATCCAATCAGCACAAGAGCAAGTGCCTGCTAAACAAGCACTTATCGATAAAATATTATCACGCATGAATGGTGTGGTTCGCGCTCGCGAAAGTAAATATATCCTGCTACACGCGCCAACTGAAACATTAGATCAAATTGTGGCTTTATTACCGGGCGCTGAAAACCCAACTGTGCTGCCATTAAACGATGATAGCAATCGAGTTGCTGTTCACGCTGTCAGCACTGAAGATTTATTCTGGGACACGATGGAAGAATTAACCGCCTTAGGGGCAAGTTCAATTCTAGTTATGCCAATTGAAAAAATGGCGGGGTAGCCTTTATGGCAAATGTGAAGCAGCAAATGCAAATTCTTCAATGGACCAAGCTTGATGCTAAGGCGCAGCAACAAGCCTTAGCTCGCTCGCCATTAATTGGTGATGATAGTGTTGAGCAAACCGTGCGCGACATAATTAATGCTGTGGTTAAAGACGGCGATCAAGCGTTAACGCTCTTTAATCAAAAGTTTGATGGCGTTGAAGTCGACACCTTAGGGTTAACTGAGCAGCAAGTTAATGCCGCCTGCGCCCGCGTATCTGATGAGGTGAAGCAAGCCATTGCCGTGGCCTCAGAAAATATTGAACGCTTTCATCAGGCACAAACCTTTAGCCCTATTGATGTTGAAACTCAGCCAGGGATCCGCTGCGAGCTTCGCTCTGAAGCTATTGAAAATGTGGGTTTGTATATTCCAGGCGGCAGTGCGCCGTTGATTTCCACTGTAATGATGCTAGCGCTGCCGGCAAAAATTGCTGGATGCCAACAACGGGTTTTAGTTAGCCCGCCACCAATTAATGATGCCATTGTTTACGCAGCAAAAGTATGCGGCATCACTGAGATTTATCAAGTTGGCGGCGCACAAGCAATTGCCGCCCTCGCCTTTGGCACTGAAAGTATTCCTCAAGTAGACAAAATCTTCGGCCCTGGTAATCGCTTTGTGACTGAAGCAAAACGTTTAGTATCCCAAGATGGTCGCTGCAGTGTATCTATTGATATGCCAGCAGGTCCATCAGAGGTATTAGTGATTGCCGACAAAGACGCTGAGCCTGCGTTTGTTGCGGCAGATTTATTATCACAAGCTGAACACGGCCCTGATTCACAAGTTATGTTAGTTACTGAGTCTATGGCGTTAGCTGAAAAAGTTAATATGGCGCTTGAGTCTCAATTAAAGACCTTATCGCGCAGTGATATAGCAGCTCAAGCACTGAGCTGTAGTCGCAGTATTATTGTGAATGATATTGAGCAAGCGGCTTTAGTGTCTAATTTATATGGGCCGGAGCATTTAATCATTCAAACCAACAACCCACGTGCAGTTCTAAAACAAGTTCGCGGCGCAGGTAGCGTGTTTCTGGGTGCTTATACCCCTGAATCTGTTGGTGATTATGCTAGCGGCACTAACCATGTACTGCCGACATACGGTTATAGCCGCTCTGTATCAAGCTTATCCCTTGCAGATTTTAGCCGCCGCTTTACCGTACAAGAACTGAGCGCCCAAGGATTACAAAGCTTGGGTGAGACAGTGATGGTATTGGCTGAAAATGAATTACTCGATGCCCATAAGCAAGCCGTTGCCATACGTTTAAACAGCCTGTGAAATAAAATTGAAGTGAGATTAGGATGATGACTGATTCGATGAATACGCCAATAGCAGCCAGACTTGCACGACCAGAACTGCTTGAGTTAACGCCTTACGAAAGTGCAAGGCGTATTGGCGGTCAAGGTGATGTATGGATAAACGCTAACGAGTCGCCATTTAACAATGATGAACTTGATAAGCTCAACCGTTACCCTGAATGCCAGCCAGCAAGTTTGATTAATGCTTATGCTGAATACTCAAAAGTGAGCGCAGATAAAATTGTCACTTGCCGCGGGGCTGATGAAGCTATCGAATTATTAATAAGAGCATTTTGTGTTCCTGCGGTTGATAGTATTGCGTGCTTTGGCCCCACTTATGGCATGTATGCCATCAGTGCTAAAACATTCAACATTGGCATCACCAACTTATCGCTGACCAAAGATTATCAGTTACCTGATGCTTTTGCCCAGCAAGTCGAGAATGCCAAACTGGTGTTTATTTGTAATCCGAATAACCCCACTGGCACCATCATGGATAAAGACACCATTGAAGCCGCTATTGCTGCTATGCCTAATGCCATTGTGGTGATTGACGAAGCCTACATTGAATTTTCAGCCCAATATTCTGTTGCAGACCTGCTCCCTAAGTACCCTAATTTAGTGGTGTTAAGAACATTATCAAAAGCCTTTGCACTGGCTGGCGCACGTTGTGGGTTCTTAATGGCAAATACCGACATCATTGATTTAATCATGCGAGTCATCGCGCCCTATCCGGTGCCTTTACCTGTTCAACAAGTGGCAGAAAAAGCCTTATCCGCAAATGGTATCTCCTTGATGCAACAACAGGTTGAAGCACTAAAAGTGCAAGGTAATAGATTATCCGCAACCTTAACTGAGTTTGGCGCCAAGGTATTACCTGCCAATGGCAATTTCATCTTAGCGGAATTTGAGGATGTAGAACGGGTCGCCGTCGCACTAAAACAAGCGGGCATTGTCGCAAGAGCCTACAAAGACAACAGACTTGCTTCGCGTATTCGTTTTAGTTTTAGCTCACCAGCCGATACCGATAGATTAATCACTATGTTCAGAACGCTAAAAACTCACTCTTAAACTAAATACAAAAAACGCTCAACCCCTATTAAAAATATAATCGCTGGATAAATAGCTACTCATAACGCATTAAATTAAGACGTTAACGTCCTGCGAAACAGAATGATAAAAATTGAAGGAAGTAAGATGAAACAGAAAATACTCTTTATCGACCGAGACGGTACTTTAGTTGAAGAACCAGCAGTAGATAAACAGCTCGATCGTTTAGACAAATTGGTGTTTGAGCCACAGGTTATCCCTTCTCTGCTTAAGCTACAAAAAGCGGGCTATCGCTTAGTCATGGTGTCTAATCAAGATGGTTTAGGCACAGACTCATTTCCACAAGCTGATTTTGATGCTCCACATAACATGATGATGGACATTTTTTCGAGCCAAGGGGTGATATTTGATGATGTGGTTATCTGTCCTCATTTTGATGCTGACAATTGCAGTTGTCGTAAACCCAAGCTTGGCTTAGTCAAAGATTACTTAACCCAAGGTAAAGTGGACTTTACGACCTCTGCTGTTATTGGCGATCGCCACACAGATATTGAACTGGCTAATGCCATGGGTATTGCCAGCTTTCAATATCAGCGCGATGGCTTAGATTGGTTAGCTATTACCGATGCACTGCTCAATAAAGGCCGCACATCAGAAGTGGTTAGAACCACCAAAGAAACTGACATTAGAGTCAATGTGAACCTAGATGACACCAGTAAAGGCGTTATCAACACCGGCATTGGCTTTTTTGACCACATGCTTGATCAAATACAAACCCACGGTAATTTCAAAATGGACGTCACTGTTGATGGCGATTTAGAAATTGATGATCACCACAGCGTAGAAGACACCGCCCTTGCCATTGGCGATGCACTGCGCCAAGCATTAGGTGATAAGCGTGGTATAGCCCGTTTTGGTTTCAGTCTGCCTATGGATGAAGCCAGTGGTGAGTGTTTAATGGATATATCAGGTCGTCCTTTTATCAAATTCAATGCTGATTTTGAGCGTGAAATGGTCGGTGAGATGGCCACAGAAATGGTACCGCATTTCTTCCGCTCATTTGCTGATGGCCTTCGATGCACCTTGCATATCAGCACCACGGGCGACAATGATCACCACAAAGTGGAAGCTTTATTTAAAGTGCTGGGCCGCACCCTTCGTCAAGCCGTGAAAGTTGAAGGTGATATTTTGCCATCAAGTAAAGGCGTCCTGTAAGGAGTGAGTATGAATACTGACACTACTGTGATTTTAGACACTGGCTGCGCCAATTTAAGCTCGGTGCGCTTTGCCTTTGAACGCTTAAATGCCGACGTTATCGTGTCACGTGATCATGAGGTTATCAAAGCTGCCACCAGAGTAGTACTGCCTGGCGTAGGAACAGCTGGCGCTGCTATGGATGCCCTCAATAATCGTGATTTAACTGAGGTTATTAAACAGCTCAAGCAACCGGTTATGGGTGTTTGTCTTGGCATGCAAATGATGGCTGACAAGTCTATCGAACACGGTGGCCGCTCAGAAGCAGGCCGCAGTGACAATGATATTACTTGCCTTGGTTTAATCCCAACACAAATTGATCATCTTGATAGTAAAGGACTACCACTACCTCATATGGGCTGGAACCAAATAAGCGTGTCAGATCATCCGCTATTTGAAGGGATAGAAGATGGCAGTTACGTGTACTTTGTCCATAGCTTTAAGGCACCGATAAATAAATACACCATCGCGACATCAGAATACGGTGAAAAGTTTAGCGCCGCCATTGGCAAAGACAATTTCTTTGGGGTCCAGTTTCACCCAGAAAAAAGCGCCAATGTCGGCGCCAAAATATTACAAAATTTCCTAAACATGGGGAAACCAGCATGATCATTCCAGCAATCGATTTAATTGATGGCCAAGTAGTGCGTTTGTACCAAGGTGACTATGCCCAGCAAACCACTTTTAATTTAAGCCCATTAGCACAATTACAGTCATACCAAGACCAAGGCGCAAAGCTATTACACATTGTTGATTTAACTGGTGCGAAAGACCCTGAAAAACGCCAAATAGCACTCATTGGTGAATTAGTAGCGGGCCTGAGCACCGACATACAAGTTGGCGGCGGTATTCGCAGCGAACAGCAAGTTAAAGAGCTGCTTGAGCTAGGAGTTAAACGAGTCGTTATTGGCTCTCTCGCAGTTAAAGAACCAGCATTAGTTAAAAGCTGGTTGCTAAAATACGGTAGCGAAGCCATTTGTTTAGCACTTGATGTCAATATTAACCAGCAAGGCGAGAAAATTGTTGCAGTCTCTGGTTGGCAAACCGGTGGCGGGAAATCACTTGAATCCTTAGTCAGTGAATTTAAAACCGTTGGCCTTAAACATGCTTTAGTCACTGATATTAGCCGTGATGGTACCCTTCAAGGTGCTAACAATGAGCTTTATCAAGAGCTAGCAACCACCTACCCTGACATCAACTGGCAAGCATCAGGTGGCATTGCCTCACTTGATGATGTTGCCGCCGTAAGAGACAGTAACGCCGATGGTATTATCATAGGTAAAGCACTACTTATTCAAAACTTTACCGTTGAGGAGGCAATAACATGTTGGCCAAACGCCTAGTACCTTGCCTTGATGTGCGCGATGGCCAAGTGGTCAAAGGAGTGCAATTTCGTAATCATGAAATTATCGGTGATATTGAGCCCCTTGCTGCGCGTTACGCCCAAGAAGGCGCCGATGAATTAGTCTTTTACGATATTACCGCCAGTGCCCATGAGCGGGTCATAGATAAATCCTGGGTAAGCCGGGTTGCTGCGCAAATTGATATTCCGTTTTGCGTCGCTGGCGGCATTAAAACCATTGAGCAAGCTCGGCAAATGCTGGCCTATGGCGCAGATAAAATCTCTATCAACTCGCCAGCGCTTACAGATCCTAGCTTGATATCAAGGCTTCAAGATGAGTTTGGCCGTCAATGTATTGTGATTGGCATTGATTCATTTTATGACGCCGACTCAAACAGCTATAAAGTAAAGCAATTTACTGGTGATGAAGCCGCCACTAAAGACACCCAATGGTACACCCAAGATTGGGTTGAAGAAGTCCAAAAACGCGGCTGTGGTGAAATTGTTTTAAATGTAATGAACCAAGATGGTGTGCGCGGTGGTTACGACATTACACAACTGAGCATCGTCAGAGCCATATGTGATGTACCATTAATAGCATCCGGCGGTGCTGGCACCATGGCACATTTCAAAGAGGTGTTTGAACAAGCGAATGTCGATGCCGCCCTTGCAGCGAGTGTGTTTCATAAAGGCATTATTGATATCAATGAATTAAAACAATACCTAGCCCAGCACAATATCGCGATCAGGCTATAACTTACAAAACAACAGAGAACACTATGACAACACAAATTACCTTTGATGGCAGTAAGTTAGATTGGGAAAAACAACAAAACTTAATTCCTGCTGTAGTGCAAAACCACCTTACCGGTAAAGTCTTGATGCTAGGTTATATGGACCCAGCAGCACTGGCTAAAACCCTTGAAACAGGCAAAGTCACCTTTTTTAGTCGCTCAAAACAGCGCTTGTGGACAAAAGGTGAAACCTCAGGCAATACCCTAGATTTAGTCGCCATCGATCAAGATTGTGATAATGACAGCTTGCTTGTTCAAGTCATCCCTAATGGCCCAACTTGTCATACCGGCACAGAAAGCTGCTGGGAAGATGGTAATGCCCATAGCTTTATCGATAACTTAACCAATGTGATTATTTCTCGCAAAGGCCAAAGCGCCGAATCAAGTTATACCGCATCTTTATTTGAGCGTGGCACCAAACGAATTGCCCAAAAAGTCGGTGAAGAAGGTTTAGAAACAGCACTAGCGGCAGCCACTAATGATAAAGAAGAATTGATCAATGAAGCTTCAGATCTAATGTATCACTTAATCGTGTTACTTGAAGATCAAAAGCTATCAATGGCACAGGTAAACCAAAACCTAATGCTGCGTCATCTAAATAGTAAGTAGTAGATAAGCCACTTTCTATAGCGTGAATTATTTACTGCAGATTAGGCAACAAAAAAGGCACTATCAAGTGCCTTTGTTATTTTTATTAAAAACAGCTAATTACGGCGTTTTAAAATATAGCTGCTAGGCTTGATCAGCCCATAGTTTTTCATCACCATGCATCTTATAAAGACTTTCAGCACGAGACACTAATAAGTTAGCAAACTTCAATTGAGTTTCATCTCGGGTCACCCCTGACTTATGTAGGTTTTCTGCTTTAAGTTGCCACATCATTGAAAAATGACGAATCGCATCGCGGGCAGTTGCAGCAACTTTAACATCAACATAATCAGACGGTAAATCACCAGACATCACCCAAAATGTTTGCTTAGTTGGCTGCTTGGACTCCATTTTCCAAATCGCTAAATAAGGCACTAAATAACGGCTTTCATCAGCAATGACTTTTGATGGTATTACACCTTTTTCAGCGAGAAATCGGTTCGCTTTTTGAAATTGTGTTTTTACCCATTCCTGTCTTAATTGCTCAGGATCTTGTTGCGCAGTTGTCGGCTCAGCCACTGATTCACTCATACTACCTTCCTATTTTATTGTTATTTGTTGTCATCATTAATTCAACAATTGCACTCATTTTCAGCTCAAAATGTTACGAAACGATTAAAAAGTTTACGTTTACGTAAAGTGGCAAGCAAAATTGCCACGTAGATCACAAAATTAAATGAATCTAACTTTGTTGAGAGTATCGCTAAATGCTATCGTTCTGCAATAAATATCATAAGCCGTCGTTAATCAGCAGTGGTTGACGACTAATAAATCGCACAGCGGAGATCACAAGTGGCTCTATTTAATCATGTCTCGTTTGATGAACACGAACAGGTCGTGTTTTGTAACGACAAAGAAAGTGGCTTAAAAGCAATTATTGCCATTCACAATACTAACCTTGGGCCAGCAGTTGGCGGGTGTCGTATGTGGAACTACGATTCAGATGATGAAGCACTGACTGACGTATTACGTCTTTCACGTGGTATGACTTATAAAAATGCACTTGCTGGATTAACCATGGGTGGCGGTAAGTCAGTGATCCTTGCCGATCCTAAAACTACAGATCGTGAAGCGTTATTCCGCGCTTTTGGCCGCTGTATTCATACACTTGGCGGTAAATATTTTTCAGCGGAAGATGTTGGCGTAACCACAGCCGATATCATGATTGCTCATGAAGAAACCCCATACATGGCAGGCCTTGAAGGTAAAAGTGGTGATCCTTCACCTTATACTGCTTTAGGTACCTACCTTGGCATTAAAGCAGCGGTAAAACACCAACGTGGTCTTGATAGCTTAAAAGGCCTTAAAATTTCAGTTCAAGGTGTGGGTCATGTGGGATATTACTTATGTAAACACCTGCATGAAGAAGGCGCTGAATTAATCGTAACTGATATTCATCAAGCATCACTTGATAAAGTGGCGACTGAATTTGGCGCGACAGTGGTTGCTCCACAAGACATTTATACTCAAGATGTTGATGTGTATGCGCCATGTGCTTTAGGTGCCACTATCAATGACACGACTATCCCGTTATTAAAAGCAACGATTGTTGCAGGTTGCGCCAATAACCAATTAGCAGAAGTACGCCATGGTGAAACATTAAAAGACATGGGAATTTTATACGCCCCTGACTATGTCATTAATGCTGGCGGTATCATTAATGTTTCGTTTGAAAGTGACTATGATGCAGCTAAATCAACTCAAAAAGTTGAAGAAATCTACAACACGCTTCTAAAAATATTTAGCCAAGCTGATGCAGAAAACCGCACCACAGGCGATGTTGCTGATGATATGGCACGTGCCATTATCAATGGCGCAAAGTAACTGTTAGCGCAGTTGATTTAATAACAGCCGATTAAGTAAAAATACTTAAACGCACATTAATTGCTAAAGAGCACCTATTTAAGGTGCTCTTTTTGTTTCCGACTTCTGACAGGTCAATAAATTAACTTTATACCCATCTTGAATCAATTTTAAATTTATCTTTCAATTCCTGTTTAAACTCAGCTGTTAACTCAGCGATAACTCAGAAATAAGCTTTGAAAGCTTTGAACTGTACACCTCAAAGTAGCTGAATTTAACCTCATAAACTGTATCTTAATTTGATATTTGTTGTCGCTGCAATTGTCTGATATAACTTAATAAAGGAATGGGAGGAAGCGATGAAAACAATTGAACATGTAATGAGTCCTCGAGTTGTCACTGTTGAAATGGATGACAGAATAACTATCGCTAAAAACATTTTTGATAATATGCCATTTCATCATTTAGTGGTGAAGGATGAGCATAATCAAGTTGCAGGTGTTTTATCACGAAAAGATTTATTTAACGCCATAAGTCCCAATTTAGGCACAGCTGCCGAGTTAACCCGCGACATTGATACACTGCAAAAACGAGTTCATCAGGTAATGTCACACCATCCGATCACCATAGGGCCAGAGATAACAATTGAACAAGCCTCACAAATATTACTAACTGAAGGTACAACTTGTTTACCAGTACTTAAAAACCAACAGCTTATTGGAATCGTAAGCTGGCGAGATCTGCTATCTCATTATTGTCATTTAGGCTGCAGCGCCGCTTAAAAAGGCATCTAGTGATTGCAGGTATATCACTCTCCACTTATTCGCCCCTTGAGCTTAAAATCATTGCCAATCTCAAGTGTGGCCCCCTGTATTACGCCGAATATACAAGTATTGTCAGCTTTTGAAATAAAAAATATTTTCCTTATCTCAACAAGTACATAGTCTAAGATTCAAAAATAGTTCATCTGATAAACTGGAAAACGTCATATTTGTCTGCTTATCTTAAGGTAGCTTTAGCAGCCAAGGAGTAGGTCATGACAAGTTTTACATATCAGCTGAATCAAGAGAAAATTGAGTTGCATGCCAGTGACTGGAGTGGTGTTGAGCGAGTATTAGTTAACGACAAAGTGGTTTCAAGCAAAATTAACTTTGGTCAGCGCAGTACTCACCAAATTAAGCTACAAAATGGCAAACCTTGCATGTTGCAGTTGCTTATTGATCCCCAAACAGAACAGCTTACCTGTCGGGTGTACAAGCAAAACGAATTGATTGCCAATTTGAAAGAGGGTAAAACCAAGCTGTTAAGCAGTAAAATTATTTTTGAAGCCAGTGTATTACTCGCCTGTTTAGCAAGCTTAGGGCTTTACTGGATGAGTTAGAGGCTTATTGGCTAGTGTGCCTTTGACTTGTTAAATTAACAAGGCTGCTAAAATCTATCTCTCCACACAATAAAAGCCACTTTAAGTGGCTTTTTGGTTATTTATTCATTCATTGAATACAACATAGGAATAAAGGCCGTAAATGCCCTATTAGCATAATGACAAGCTGTCATTATTGAT
The DNA here is from genome assembly GCF_041469325.1 of Shewanella sp. 10N.286.51.B8. NCBI lineage: Bacteria > Pseudomonadati > Pseudomonadota > Gammaproteobacteria > Alteromonadales > Shewanellaceae > Shewanella > Shewanella sp. 10N.286.51.B8. The sequence continues at coordinate 138,931 of NZ_JBFRKG010000009.1, read as the reverse complement.
ACAAACCAGCTGCGTGTTTTCATAATTACCGCTACCTGCAGTTACTGTGGTAATGGTTATTTTGCGAAGCGGTTCAGACTCAATAGCCACCGACAATATGGTGCCATCTCGGGCAATAATCAGCCCATCAATAAAATCTCCCACATTTAAGTCAGCATATAATTTAATGCTCATAGTACCAATTGATCGTGGTTCAAGCCGCCCTTCTGCAATCACGAGCGTTTGATTATTATCCAGTGGATACGCTTTAATAAAGGTGCCGCTAGTTGAGGTGGATATCTGATAACCATCCTTAGCATAGGAAGGACTAGCAAGGAACAAAAGCACAGCGCTTATTAACATCATTAATTTTAACTTCATCATGTCACCTATATATCAGTCAGTAAACTTAACTATAGCAGTTGTTTAGACTTCTTAGAGCAAGATCTCTTTCAAGCTAGATAGTAACTTTCTAACTTACTTTTGATGGCAGATATTAGCTTGCTAAAGCGTTTATGCCCCAAAACGTGTTTGAAATGGATATCTCTCGAGGTTTAGTCATTTGTATTTACCCTCAATAATCTAATATCACCTTCAATAGAGTGGCCAAATTCGCTATACCACTACACACAATGGAAACTGTATAATGATTATCACCAGAGGTCACTGTCAGAGACAGCTATGTACCGATACAAGCAACTGATAAGTCCGAAACTTAGCTTACGAGATTACAAAGCTCAGGTAGGTGAAACATTGGCAGGAGTACAGGCAATAAACAAAGTCATAGAAATTGGAATGCCAATTAGGAAACAAGTAGCCTAATTCGATGAAGAGCAGTGTCTAGACCTGGGATTTGATCAACAACACCGGTGAGGGGGACTATTGATGGGGCATTTAGAGTTATGGATAGAGGTAATTGATTTCAAATTTAGAACCAACAGTTAGATTGAATCATTTAACTGTTGGTTCTAAACCTCTTTTTAGATGACTTGACCTGAGAACTCACTATACTTATATATATTTGTATCATATAAAGTATTTTCTTTATTGGTGTTCAGGACTTTATATTTTAAAGCCAAACCAAGGCTTAATTCTTTTTCTAGGTTTTCTTTTTTGATATTTTTTAATTTACGATTTTTATCATATATATTGAAGCTGTGAATTGACATGTTTGATGATGTCGCGCTTGGTGGAATTTCTAAGTTTATATTGGAGTCGGTTTCTATGTCAGCACCAAAATATAATGATAAGCTATTAATAGTAATAAATGAATTAGTTCTATTTTCTACTTTTAGATAACCATTGGAAGTTAATCTGATTGCGATATTACTATCGTTCATATCAAAGTGTGGCTCAAAAACATATTGATTAGCAGATTTAACATTATAAGTGATAGGGTCTATTGTGTGCTTGGAATCATAGTCCCAACTTTGCTCGCAACCTTCAGTGGAAAAGTGAAAACTTTTGAGTCGCGAGCATTGTAGTGTCAGCTTACCTTCACTTCTACTTTCATCAAGCTTCTTTAATAAATATATTTTTAATTCGTTGTTGTCTTGCCAAATTACATTCCTGCTAATGGGGGGCATACTGCTCGTTTTTTCTATATGTACGATTTCATTTTTAGCAAATAGCTTGCTTGTGTCATTTATTTTAATTGATTTACCGAGTTTAGATTGTAATTTATTGCGCATTTCTTCAAACTTTATCTTGCTCAGTTGAAGAGATGAATTAGTTTCATAAAATAATTGATTTGCATCATTGATAATTGTAACTCGATTAACTTTAGCTAAAGCTTGAGATAAAGCATCTTCATACTCTTCAGTGTCAAATTCTACACCATAATAAGCTGATACTCCAATACCCATGCTAGCTAGTGCAGCATATGCATTGCCAATGGTGTTACCTATAATAGCCCCAGTGCTCACCGTGGCGCTTCTGAATTGCAAGTCAGTGTCACACAAAATTTTATTATTTAAATTTCTATTCACTTCACTATTCCGTTCAACAAGGTGTTTAGCACATATACCATCTTGAGTAGGAAAATTATGTGTCAAGTTATTTAAATTGATGCTATTTGGTATTGAGGAATAGCTAAATTTTTCAAAATAAAATTTATTTTTTTCATCCATAGCTAGAGTTGCATATATAGGTAAGTTGGATTCAATAGTTTCTATTTTTGAAAACTTCGAATTACTTGCACACCCAGCTAATACTAAAATCCCTATTATAGATATAAATCGCTGTTTTAAAATTACTTCCTTTTTATCATTAACTTGTTTTCTTTTTGTTAAAACTCTACATTTGTTTTTTGTATTTTTCAACCTAAATGTCTAATTTTTCGGTAAAATAGTTCTCCCCGAATTCAACTCCGAAGTGCGACACTCGGGTAAATTAAGCAGCTAGCTGTTTGAATATCGATCGATTTAGAGGGCTGTCTTTTTGATGTGATAATTAAAACAGGTGTTATATATGAAAGTTAAATATACTGAATCTGTCGGTCTTTATGGGGTTTGTTGCTGTTATTTTTGGTTTTTTAGGCGTTAACTTGGGTTTAATTCTGACGTAAGTTATATATTTAATGAATTATTTTATTAATTGACTTGAACCTTATTAAAAGAATCAATGAATTCTCATTCAGTATCGCTATTATTTGATAAGAATTTTAATAACATGGCCACCCATTCCAGGAGGCTAAATATCAAACACTCTACTAGGCTTTAGTCATTACTTAATATTCGGTAGTTGATGATGGCCAGACCTAGAAAAACACTCGTGAGTTTAGAAGATACCCCTTACTATCACTGCTGTACGCGGGTGGTGCGCAAAGCATTTTTGTGTGGATTTGATAAGTCGACTGGTGATAACTATGAACATCGCCGAGAGTGGGTTGATAGCCGTATTATTGAATAGGCGACGATTTTTGCTATTGATATTTGTGCTTATGCGGTGATGAGTAACCACTTACATGTCGTGCTTAAAGTCGATGTGGGTAAAGCCAAAGAATGGTCTGATATTGATGTGTTAGCTCAATCAAAGAAATCTGGCCAGCCATTGTTAATGGCATTTTTTTCATCTGTTACTAAGTGTAGTGGATTACTTAAACTGGCCACTTGCTTGTAGGTGATACTCGTACTTTGTCATAGCTGAGGTTATCCGAAATATGAAAACTTTCAGAACTTCGTAACGCATTTCTGTCCAGAAATAAGCTAGCTCGGTTCTAAATGAGTGACCATTCCCCCTTGGCCACTCAAACAAAATGATGAGTTAAATTGATAACAAATTTCTCGGAAACAACAGTTAAATTATTTTAAAATCATATACAAGAATACTAGTAATATTGAAGCCAATTATCTTTCATCGCTAATATGATTATCTGTTTTGAATTCGATTGTAATCAAGTATGCCTGCATCTATTGGATGATTTTTTTTGTATTGCGTCATCAAGGTGTCACTGAATGCCCAAAAAGCAGGGTCAGTTCTTCGAATGCCATAGTTATCTAACAATCTTTTGTAATCAGCATTGGTTTTAACCTTGAGAACTTGAGCGACTAATGCTGGCAGCTCAGCTTCTTTTACGCGCCAAAAAGCATTGGGGTAACTTCCAAGTAGGCCGTTAACCAGTGTCACATTATCACGTTTATATAGCCGGTTGGATTCTTCATCAAATAAGCTAGAGATGTTTTTATGGGCACTGTTTCTTATTAGGGTGAAAAGCTGAGGTTCAACAGAGGTATCTGCAGCTTCAATCACAATATAAGTAAGTTCAGGGAATATAGATGCATTTTCCCCTTGTAGATGATTAATCCTTTGAAGGTGCGCCTTACTCTCATCTGAAAGCTGGGTTGACTCAAGTGCATAACGAGTTGGCGTTACCTTTGCGACTCGCTGTTTGAGCATTTGCAATAATTCATATTTAGGGTCGTTTGTCGTATAAATAACTTCTGTGGGTTTACTGAACTCATTGATATTGCCTTCAAGATGATCTGTTAAATACAGACTTGCATCTTGATACCAATCAGCAAGCTCTTGGTGACGGTTTTTCGTTGGTAACAAGGTTAAAAAGTTCGACTCACCTTCCATGCGAAGAAGATCCATGTACATGCGAGTAATTAATTGATGGCCAAAATTACCATAGACATCATAACCAGCCACAAGCAGGTAATGAATGCGCTCTAATAACGAATAACTGATAACCCAAGCGGTTTTAGGTTGCTCACCGATTAAGCCTTTCACGACTGATGCATTATCAAAATGGCGAAATACCGTTAGGCTAGCATTAGCATTCGTACCATTGCCGTCCCAAATTAGCTGAGTCGTTAAGTGCTCATTATTTTCGAATTCTTCTTCCATGAATGCATTTTTAGCCCGAAGAAAGCGGCCCTGTTGTCTAGCATATTTAATCCAATTACTCACAGGCCGCAAAGTATTGCTTTCCTGCTCAGCCGGAAGGGTTAGGTTGTCGGACTGTGAGCGATAAAATTCATTTAATTGTGAGAGGCTAGACATATCAGGGTCGACAAAAAATACCCAAAATCGGTCATTAATAACATCAAGTGCAAGCTGTCCTCGACATACCGGGCCTTTTATATACGCCATAATGGTATTTTGCGCATTATCAAGCATGAACTTATAGCGCGCCTCTACGGGTAATTCTGTGAAGGCGATAAGCGGATTTGCAGCAACTGATGGTTTATAACTTGGTAAAGCGCTAACTGTATAATTGGGCTCAATAAACAATGACTTTATACGCTCAAGCTTTTTATCGCTGAGTGCATATGGCATATGTGTTTTATCGACAATGGTTTCGCGCACTTGTTCTAAGCGATAGTAAAACGAATCTGTCTTTGGATCATCGTAAGGTCGACGTGTTGCGATGACATCGATGACTTCCCCAGGGGCGGTTTTCGATCTAACCAATTTAAAAAAAGTGGGTACCCCTTGCAGGCCAATTTCCTCGTTCTCGAAATATAAATGTGAAACAAACAAATGTTCAAATATATAGCGACTTGTTAGTTGTTGTTTTAATGATTTTTTATTGAGGAATGTTTCCCATTTCTCCACCGCTATAAGTTCATTGCTTGAAGGAGGAGCGACAGCTGTCATTGGTGCGCCTTTCGAAAGCCACTGCAACAAGATATTATTTTCATTGTTTGATATTTGCGGTAAGCCATAAGGCATCCCCCATTTAGGGAAATCCTCTTCATAGCTGTCCATTTCTTCAATCGATGGGCACTGTTGGTTATGATCAAGGGAGAAGTCCCACGAGTCATCAAGTATGTCTTCTGTTGGTAAAGGATGGCTTTGTTTTAACAGTAGCATTCGCGCAATAACACCGGCTTGTATATTGGCTGCTGGTGATTGTGAGCGTTCATTCAGTACTGGAGTAAAGCCTTTATCACGCCATTGCGCAGTTGTTTGGGCATCGAGAAACATGCGAGTAGTATTTGCAGAAAGTAACCGCGTACCTTGGTACACTTTATCTTTATTCGCACCACGGTCTATACCTTCAGCGGATGACATCTTAAGTTGACAAGGCGCATCGTAACAAGCGTGGCAGACAACACATCGGTTATCGATTATAGGTTTAACATCATTAATATAGCTTTGAGCTTGAACTGAGTTTGTTTCTACCATGCGCTGTTGGGGCTGCGCTTTACCGTATAACTTATCGTAATTAAAACCCACAAAAATCGCGCAACCTGACAAGATAACACAAAGAAAAATTACCATTGTGCGGCTGTAGTACTTCAAAAAAAAATTATACATAGTCAATTGGCAACCTCTTGGTTTGTTGCGTTTGCATCAAATGATTATTGATGGTTTTGTGGCAAAAAATTTGCTGTTGCTTCAGGAATAATCTTTCCCATCTCATTCAGCGATTCAATTAATCAATGATAAGGAATGAATTTGAATAGAAATATTTTGTTATTGAGTTTAACCTTTGCTGCTTGGGTTGGTATGGCTTGTCACCAATGAGTTATCTCTATCTCATTCTGTCATAGCGAGTAATTTGCCACTCCTTCAATCACTTGGCGTGGGTTTATTGAATATGCGCCTATATGGCCTAACAAGCTAGTTCAATATCAATTTATCTCGAACACATCGAGGTCCAGAACGACAAAACCTAGCCTAAAAGTAGTCTAGTTATACTGTGCTATCAATAAACACAGTAATAGCCTAGTAAAATTGAGCAGATCATCACAGAGCGAACCCAGGCATAAACGAGTGTTATATAAGTGATAGGGTTTTACGCATTCTAAAGCCAGCGTATTTTTAAGTGAAAAGACCACTGAGGGCAGATAAAAAGTCTAACTTTTTTATTGGTTAGTTGAATCATATCTTATGATTCAAGATGCTGCTGTGAAGACAAAAAGTCTGACCTTAATATCTGCCTACTTCAAGTTATTTTGGCATAAAAAAAGGCTACCAGAAAGTAGCCTTTAATCCCCAGCTCTGAAGCAAGCTTCAGCGCAAATGGTGTAAAATTAGCAGACTCTAGCAACTAAGCCTTTTAAATAGAATCCTTCAGGGAAGCCGCTACCGATTGGGTGATCGCTGGCTTGGCTTAAGCGGTCAATAAACTGTACATCACGCTTGGCATCTAAGGCTGCATCTGCCACAACCTTTTGGAATAAGTCCGCAGGCATCAGCCCAGAACAAGAGAATGTCAGTAAAATGCCGCCTGGATTTAATAACTGCATCGCAATCATGTTGATATCTTTGTATCCGCGACAAGCACCGTTTAGTTGGGCTTTATTATCGGCAAATTTTGGTGGGTCTAATACAATAACATCAAAGGTTTTACCCTCGTCACGGTACTGGCGTAATAGCTTAAATACATCAGCTTCATGGTAATTAACATGGTCATCATTAAAGCCATTGATTTGCATATTTTTACGGGCGGTATCTAACGCTAACGCCGACACATCAACGTTTTCAATGCTCGATGCGCCGCCTTTAGCGGCGTATAAGCCAAAGGTGCCGGTGTAACAAAAACAGTTAAGTACTGACTTGTCTTTTACAAATCTGGCAGCAATATTGCGGTTATCACGTTGGTCTAAATAAAAGCCGGTCTTATGACCTTTAGTGACATCAACTGCGATTTTAATGCCGTTTTCTTCAATGATCACTGGCATTTCTGGCAGCTCACCATGAAGTAAACCCGTTACCGGCTTTAACCCCTCTTTTTTACGAGAGTCAACATCTGAGCGCTCATAGATAGCGCAATCAGGATAAAGCTCAGCGAGGACTGATACTAAGGTATCACGCCAGTAATCTGCGCCCGTGTTAAGTAACTGGCACACTAATACATTAGCGTATTTATCAATGGTTATGCCAGGCAGTCCATCTGACTCAGCAGCAACCAGTCTGTAACCGGTTAAACCCTGCTCAGCAATTAATGCTTCACGGCCTGCTTGGGCTCGTTGAATGCGGCGAACAAAAAAGTCTCTATCGATAGCTTCTTCTTTATCAAAGCTCCAAATACGCACTTGAATTTGCGACTCTGGTGACCAAGCACCACGACCTAACCAATGACCATCATGGGCTACAACATCAACAGTTTCACCAGCTTGTGGTTTTCCTTTAATATTGTGTATACCACTTGCAAAAACCCAAGGGTGTTTACGTTCAAGTGATTTCTCACGCTTTGGTCTAAGCTTGATTCTGATAGCCATGATGTTGCCTTTTTCAAATTGGGATACGGATGATAAGGATCCTCAGAAAGGAACGCAAGAAACAATAGTAAAATATAGCGTATAGCAGGCTTTAACGGATTAAAAAGCAAGATGACGTTGCTAAAATGATGTTACTAAGATGATGTCTAGCATCGCTAAATTTATACACGGCTGATTATATTTTACCGAGTGTAAGCAGTCATTAGGTTATTTTCTTGTTTATATTTACAGCTCAAATATGAGCTCTCTCATTTTTATATCATTATTCTCCTTTAAATTTACAACCCCAAAAACGCTAGTTAAAATAAATTCAATAGCGTTTTTAAATAATTTAAAAATTGAAACAGCAAATTGCAATGACAAAATATTAACCATTACTTTTGATGTAATAACAGGGTAAATAATTGAGATTGGCTTAATAAGGTAATATCTTTATAATTATTACCATCTGTGGTTAATGAAATAATCGGGTTTTGTAGAAAGTCTTTGGCATCATCTGCAGAATACAATTCTGGTATGTCTAAATGATATGTTTCACTGCCCTGTACATCGAGTCTTAAATATAGCGGCTCTGATTTTACCCAATAACCTGAGTCATCGGCATTATCTTGAAATAAATCACTATAGCTAATTTCTAACAAATGTAGCCCTTGGCCTAAGTCTACCTCACGCTGAAACTCTACAATAACACCATTAACGCTATCGACATCAAGATCGTCATGAAAGGTTATGCTGGCGGACTGGGCTGTAAAACTGCTGAGTAATAATCCCATAGCAATCGCTAATGTTAATTTAGTCTTCATGTTCAACTCCAATAAATTAATAGTTAATGTCACTTATATTCAAGCTAGCAACTGTGCTTTCACAACGGTCATTTAATTAGACCTAATGCCGTCATAAAAAATTTCACAAATACACTATTTAATTTATTTGAAGACGAACAATACAATCATTAAAAAATAAAACCTGTTGATAATCAACATCACAAACAATAATAAAATCTGATCAACACTTAAATGTTTATCAAAATTTTAATATCGTTAAACATCGCTGCAGATTTACCTAATAGGCTTCAACTCACAAAATCGATTGCTCAAGATTACGTATTTTTTTATCAAAGTACGCTTTTAAGAAATCTAGCAATAAGCGCACTTTTTTAGAGTCTGTCGCCCCGGGTGGAAATACCCCATAAATGGTAATGTCACTAAATTGATAATCATCCAATACGGTTTCTAAACTGCCCTGTTTCACTTTTGGCCAAGCATCATAGGTTGGCACTCGCCCTATCCCATGGCCGCCTTCAATGAATGCGGTACGCGCTGAGGCGTTATTGGTGGTAATTGAGCCTTTCATTTCAATACTAAATGAGCGTGAACCCTTATTAAGATGCAGCACTTTTTTTTGTGGTTTATACATCACCCAGTCATGGCTGGATAAATCAGCTGGGGTTTCTGGCCTGCCGTATTTATTAAAATACTCAACCGAGCCACATAGGCAAGTTTTGAGCACACATAATTTAGTTGCCTGTAAGCCTGAGTCAACCAAAGGCGCACCACGAATAGCTAGATCAATGCCTTGATTGATAATTTTAACGATTTCATCAGTTAACATCACATCAAGTTCAATTTTTGGGTACAAACGTTTAAATTCATTAAGGGCTGGCACTATGGTTTCTAAGCCAGCGTTGACAGGACAGGTGATCCTAATCAAACCCATAGGCTCACTTTTCATATTCTCAATTTGCTTGTTGGCCGTGTTAGCTTGATCGGCTATCACTTTACAAGATTGATAATAGGCTTCACCTTCTTCGGTCAAACTAATACTTCGAGTAGATCGATTTAACAGTCTTACCTCTAAATGCGCTTCAAGCTTTTTTATGTGATAACTCACTACCGCCCTTGAAAGACCAATATGCTTTGCTGCGCCGCTTAAACTGCCCTGTTCAACAACTTGGGCAAACACCACCATGCTTTTCAACTGCTCAAATGACACATTCATATTTTAATATCCAAGAGTTTATTTACTGGAATATTGTATCAATTATTTAAACAATGAAGTCAATTATATCTGCATTGTCAGATGCTAATTGGCTTTCTATACTGTAGCCACTTTCAACAAAGAGATAATGACTTTCTCTTTTGAATCACTCTACATCAGAACTTATGCAAGCTTTGTACTTGCCGTAATAACTAAAATAAAAGGGTTTTAAAATGACACAGAAAAAAGTATTAATGGTGCTTACCTCTCATTCAGAACTAGGCAACACGGGTAACAAAACTGGTTTTTGGGTCGAAGAATTTGCCGCTCCATATTATGTGTTTTTAGATGCAGGTTTTGAAATCACCCTCGCATCGCCAGCAGGCGGACAACCACCGATTGATCCAAGCAGTGAACTAGAAGGCTTTCAAACCGCTGACACTCAGCGCTTTGATGACGATAGCCAAGCTAAAATGGCACTGGCTAACACCAACGTATTAGCTGATATTGATGCCAGTGATTACGACGCGGTATTTTATCCTGGCGGTCACGGTCCACTGTGGGACTTAACAGATAATGCAGACTCTATTAAATTAATCGCGCAATTTATTGCTCAAAACAAACCTGTTGCTGCGGTATGTCATGCAACGGCAGCGTTACTTAACGTAAAACAAGATGACCAGTACCTTGTAAAAGGTAAAGCGGTAACTGGTTTTACAAATAGTGAAGAAGATGCTGTGCAATTAACTGATGTAGTTCCTTTTTTATTAGAAGATGAATTACTAAAACGTGATGCAGATTACCAAAAAGCAGCTGACTGGCATGCGTTTTCAGTTCAAGATGGGCTAGTTATTACAGGCCAAAATCCTGCAAGCTCATCATTAACAGCACAAAAATTAGTTGCTCAGATCACTGAGTCATAAATTCGTTATTTAGGATATTCTCATGCTTAATTTTACATTCCAAAATACCACTAAAATTCATTTCGGTGAGGGCCAAATTAGCGCTATCTCAAAGGAAATTCCAACATCAGCTAAAATATTAGTTGTTTATGGCGGCGGCTCCATTAAATCAAATGGTGTTTATCAGCAAGTGTCTGATGCGCTCAAAGATCACACATGGTTTGAGTTTTCAGGTATTGAGCCTAATCCACAATACGATACGTTAATGAAGGCACAAACCATCATTGAAGCTGAAAACATCGATTACTTGCTAGCAGTCGGTGGCGGCTCAGTGGTCGATGGGGTTAAATTTATTGCTGCTGCTGCGAAATTTGAAGGTGATGACCCTTGGGATATCGTCGCAAAAGGCGCCAAAATTGAACAAGCATTACCTATTGGTGCCGTATTAACCTTACCTGCTACGGGTTCTGAATCAAATGGCGGCTCTGTTATTACTCGTAATGGTAATAAATTGCCTTTTGGTAGCCCATTAGTACGTCCGTTATTTGCAGTGCTTGATCCTTCAGTCACTTTATCTTTATCAGACCGTCAAATTGGTAATGGTGTTGTTGATGCTTATATCCACATCATGGAACAGTATTTAACCTTTGATGTAAACGCTAAAGTACAGGACCGTTTCAGTGAAGGTTTACTACAAACCTTAATTGAAGAAGGCCCTAAAGCCCTTGCTGCTGAAACAAAAGACGATTTAGAGATTAGGTCTAATATCATGTGGTCTGCCACTATGGCGCTTAACGGCTTGATTGGCGCCGGTGTACCACAAGATTGGTCTACACATATGATTGGCCATGAACTAACAGCAAGCCATGGTATTGATCATGCGCGCACCTTATCAATCGTGCTTCCTGCGGTAATGAAAGTGCGTCGTGAGCAAAAACATGCAAAATTAGTTCAGTATGCTGAACGTGTATTTGGCATCACAACAGGTAGCGATGAGCAAAAAATTGATCAAGCTATTGAGGCTACCGAAAACTTCTTTAAGTTAATGCAAGTCCCTACACGCCTAAGTGATATTGATCTTGGTGCAGAGCAAGTTGACGTATTAGTTGCTGCACTTGAAAGCCATGGCATGACTAAACTTGGCGAACATGGCGATATTGACTTAGCAGTAAGCCGCGAAATTCTCACCACTGCGATCTGATCTATAACTCAATTGACCATTTAGATGAAAGGCTAGCATTGCTAGCCTTTTTTAATGGCAGTTTTTATCTTTCCTATTAATAGCTCACTGTTCTTTGCTTCTTTGCAAAATAACACCACTAAGTTTGCCAAGTGGTTTTATAGGTAAAATTATGCTTCGACTTGTAGCTTTAATCATTGACTTCATGGCAGTAAATAGCTATTCCGCTAATCCCAGCCTTCACTAGCGCTTGTATTTGTGATCTAGTTAAATAATTCATCAGATGATGAATATTGAAGAATTAATTCACTAAAACAATCCGCTGCATTGCTTTACCATATTCTACACTTAATGAATTAATGGATACGCTAGGTATCTTCAAAGCTGTGTTGAATTTATGCCTAAAAAAATAATGCCAGTTAAAAAGCCAGTCGGTAGGCCAGCTGTCAAAGCAGATAATCGCTGCGCACTTATCAATGCAGCAAAAACCTTATTTGTCGATAATGATTACGATAAAGTCTCTATTCGAGCCATTGCTGCTAAAGCAAAAGTGGATGCAAGTTTAATCCGCTATTATTTTCAATCTAAATTGGGGCTTTTTGCCGAAATGCTCAAGGAAACCATTGAGCCAGTTCATGCCCAATTAAATAATTCCAAGGAAAAATCGACTCAAGATTCACCAGAAAAAATATTACTGGCCTTTTATAAAATTATGAGTCAAAACCCAGATTTTCCGAAACTCATATTTCGCACCGCCAGCCTTAAAACCACCAAGAAAAACCAAGAGCTGCAAGCCAATTTATTGAGTTTATTCCCGAAAAATAGGTTAACCATTTTTGAAAAGATGCATCAGCAAAACCGTCTACAGCAAGGTATTGATCCAATGTGTGCCAAAATGAGTTTTATTAGTTTAATGGTATTTCCATTCTTAATGCCTGACATATTTAAACAAGCATTGAATATTAAAACCTCAGCAGAATTTTTACAGCATTTAGCTAAGCAAAATGCACTAATATTACGTCATGGGCTTATTGCCAATGAATCTCAACTCAGTCAGGACGCTTAACATGACCCCGTTAAAAAGACACTATGTTTTTCCAGGCATCATCGCCGGTATTATCATCTTTATCGCTGCGATATCATTACGCTCGTCACCAGAGTTGCAACCCAACCATGATAAATCACGCCTGGTCGATGTTATTAGCCTGACAAAACAGCCCGTACAACCTGTGATCAAAGCCTATGGTCGTGTGGCTCCAAAGCATATCTGGCAAGGCATTGCCGAAGTGGGCGGCAAAATTACTTATCGCCACCCTGAGCTTGAAACGGGCAGATTGATCAAGGCTGGCACCTTAGTGTTAACCATTGACCCTCTTGAATACCAACTAAAACTTGCTCAAGCTGAAGCTAACTATAATTCAGCTCAAGCGCAGTTAGTACAGCTAAATCAGCAAGAAATAAACTTACAATCAAGCATAGAAATTGAGCGCCAACGACTGACCTTAGTTGATCAAGAATATAAACGTAAACAATCGTTAAATAAGAAAAACTTGATCTCAAAATCAGAACTTGAAACCCAAAAACAAGCTTTACTGGCCCAGCGTAACTTAGTGCAAGACTTAACCAGCAGCTTAAGCTTGTTGCCTGATGATAAAAAAGTCACTGCGGCGCAAGTTAAGGTTAATCAAGCTTTACTGGAAGATGCCCAACGTCAACTCAATAATACTCGCTTTACTTTGCCTTTTGATGCACGCATTGCCGAGGTCAACATTGAGCAAGCTCAAGCCGTCACCAATGGCGCTGTGTTGTTCGAGGCCCATCAATTAGGCGCAGTTGAAATAAAGGCTGAATTGTCATTATTTGATGCCGAAACCTTAATTCATTCAATTAATGAACTGCCAAGAGATACCTCTGCATTACCTTCAATTGAAAAAGTTAATTTTGACACTCATATCACGGTCAATATGGGTAAAACCTTACACCAATGGCAAGCTAAATTGACTCGCGTTGCCGATACCATAAACCCAGATCAAGCGACGATAGGTTTTTATCTTGAAGTTGATCAAGATTTCAACCAAATGAATTTGTTAGCTAAACCGCCATTAACCAAGGGCATGTTTGTCACCTCCTATATTAAAGGTTATCCCTCAGAGCATTACGTTATCCCAGAAAAAGCCTTACATGGTGAGCAAGTTTATTTAATGGATCAAGACAACAAGCTGGTTATTAAACAGGTTGAAGTGCTATTTAGAACCGACAATGGCGTCGCCATTAAAGGCAATATTCACCAAAATGACCGTGTGGTTACCAATGACTTAATTCCTGCCATTAATGGCATGGGGCTTAAATTATCAACAGCGAACGAAACCACTACCCCAGTAACAAGTGATCTAGCGAATGACGAGGAGCAGGCACTGTGATTAATTTTTTCACTCGTCACCCCACCATTGCTAACTTAATGATGTTGGCATTTTTTGTCATGGGCTTAAGCAGTATTGGTAACATTAAACGTGAAACCTTTCCTGAATTTAGTCCGCCTTACATTATCGCCAGTGTGGTTTACCCCGGCGCATCTCCAGCAGAAGTGGAAGAAAGCCTGTGCCTGCGTATGGAAGATGCCATTGATGGCTTAAGTAATATCGAAGAAGTGAAATGTGACGCCCAAGAAGGGATTGCATCATTGACGGTAAAACTTAATGGCGAAGCCGACATTGGCCGCAGTTTGGTTGATATTCAAACCGAAATTAACGCCATTAAAGACTTTCCGGCGCAAATTGACCCACCAACGGTCAAAGAGCTTGATTGGGCTGAACCGGTTGTAGATATTGCCATCGCTGCAGATGCCAGCTTGCCACACCTTAAATCCTATGCTGAGGATTTAAAGCGACGGTTAAAAATCGAGGCGGGCGTGAGCTTAGTGAGCGTGTCTGGCTTTTCAGATCATCAAATACGAGTCGAGTTAAACGAAGCGGATATTCGTCGCTTAGGGCTAACAGTAGCCGAAATAGCTGATAAAGTGGGCAGGCAAAATGTCCAAATGCCCGCTGGCAGTATCGAGCTTTCTGATAAAAACCTGTTGATCCGTTTTGATGAACGACAAATCACCCCTGATAACCTCAGTAAAATCATCGTTTCCTCTAATACTGAAGGCGGCGTGGTTACCTTAGGCGACATTGCTACCATCACCGACTTATTTGAGCTTGAGGAAGAACATACCATCTTTAACGGCCAACCTGCGGCCATGCTTAAAGTGCAAAAAAACAAAGCCGATGATGCCTTAAGAATTAAGTCCAGAGTCACTGAGTTTATCGCACAAGAACGGCTTATAGCCCCCGATGGCGTGACCCTAACCTTAACCAACGATTTATCTTCACTACTGCAAGACCGATTATCAATGCTGCTGCGAAATGGTTGGCAAGGTATCATCTTAGTGTTCTTTTCGATGTGGTTATTTTTCTCGTTACGCTATTCGTTTTGGGTTTCAGCGGGCTTACCTGTAGCCTTTATGGGCGGCCTGTTCTTAATGAGCATGTTTGGCGTATCAATCAACATTATGAGCCTAGTCGGCTTACTAATGGCCATTGGTATTATGATGGATGATGCCATTGTTATTGCCGAATCCGTTGCTGCCCATGTTGAAAAAGGCTTGCCCACCAATGAGGCGGTGATCCAAGGGGTAAATAAAGTCGCCCCAGGCGTATTTTCATCATTTTTAACCACAGTGTTTATTTTTGGCAGTTTATTGTGGTTAGACGGGCAAATGGGCGCGGTATTGTCGGTGGTGCCACTGGTATTAATCATGGTCTTAAGTGTGAGCTTAATTGAAGCATTCTTGATTTTACCGAATCACTTAAGTCACTCGCTAAAATCTAATAAACAGCAGAAACCACCGTTAAAGTTTAAACGGGTCTTTTTAGAAAAGTTTGAACACTTCAAAAACAACACCTTAGTTAATGCCGTTACCTTTGTGGTGAAATGGCGCTATGCCAGCCTTGGGCTTACACTTGGCGGTTTAATGCTGTCTTTTGCCTTAGTGGCAGGTGGCGCGGTAAAATTTGTCGGCTTTCCTGAACTCGATGGCGATATTGCTGAAGCAAGAATCATTTTGCCACCAGGTTCCACTTTAGAGCAAACCAAAACTGTCGTTAGTCACTTGGTTGCTGCAGCCAATACCGTTGGCGATAAATTAACGCAACTAAATGGCGAACAGTCGAATCTCATCCGCTACGTTACCGAGCAATATAATGTCAATGCGGATGCGGGCGAACAAGGCCCACATGTGGCAACGGTAAGATTAGATTTGTTATCAGCTGAAACCCGCGAAACCCTGATTGATAACTTCATTTCAGCATGGCGCAGCGCCAGTGGTGATATTGCAGAGCCCATCTCCTTGGTATTTAAACAACCGAGTATGGGCCCTGCTGGCCGTGATGTTGAAGTCAGACTGCAGCATGATAATTTAGCCACGTTGAAACTGGCCTCCGTTGATTTGCAATCTTACTTAAGTCAGTTTTCTGGGGTTAATGGCATTTTAGATGACATGCGCCCAGGCAAAGAAGAAGTACTGGTAAAATTAAAAGATGGCGCTGAAAATTATGGTGTTGATGGTGAGATGGTAGCATCGCAACTGCGTGCGGCATACTTTGGCCAAACCGCAGATGATGTGCAATCAGGCCCTGAAAACATCGAAATACAAGTCAGGTTGAATAAACAGCAAGCAGGTAATCTGCAAGCGTTAGCTAACTTCCCAATCATGTTAAGTAACGGTAATCAGATACCATTAAGCGCAGTAGCAACATTAGACTTTGAACGATCTTATGTACGTATTCAGCGCATTGAAAGTCAGCGCACTGTAACCATTATGGCTGACATAGATAATGCCAAAGCCAATGGCAGCGAAATTGTCGCCAAAGTGCAAAATGAATACGCTAATGAATTACGCCAAAAGTATCCGGGACTAAAAGTTGATTATGAAGGCGCAGCCAAAGAAACCGCTAAGACTGGCGCTTCTTTCTTACAGGGTTTTATTATCGGTTTATTTGGATTATTTGCGATTTTAAGTTTTCAATTTAGAAGCTATTTAGAACCTTTTGTGGTGATGTTAGCCATTCCTTTAGCACTCATAGGTGTGTTTTGGGGCCATTTACTCACAGGCCATAATCTATCAATGCCATCAATTCTTGGCTTTGTATCTTTAGCGGGTATTGTGGTTAACGACTCCATCTTGTTGGTGCAATATATCCGCCATCACGTAAATATTGGCGATGATATTCAGCAAGCGGTAATTAAAGCGTCTCGAGACAGGTTCAGAGCAGTATTTCTCACCTCACTGACCACGGCTGCTGGACTATTGCCATTACTGTTAGAAACCTCGCTACAAGCGCAGGTTGTAAAACCCATTGTAATATCAATTGTGTTTGGAATATTTACCTCAACCTTGTTGGTACTGTTTATTATTCCCTGTGCGTATGCGGTGTTAGCAGATTTTAATTTAGTCCATAAACACGAGGATTTAGAGGCCTAGTGCTTACTAGGCTATAGCTCTCAGACAAAGTTACAAGCTAAAAATAATGGCTAATAAATAACCCGCAAGCTGTATTAATGGCTAGCGGGTTATTTTTACATGTGTAGATATATGAAAGAGCTAGAAGCTTTAGCTATAGGTTGGCGCTTTAGCCTAACGATCAATAAGCCCCAAACAATGATGTTAATCTGGCTTATTGATTTTATTTAATAATCTCATGAAAGTTTGTTGCTCTTCATAGGATAAACCACTTAGGCATTTTTGATTAACCCACTCAGCTTCACCAATAAGATCTTGCTCTAAGGCCTTACCGGCATCAGTTAAAAAAATCTGAAAGGCGCGGCGGTTATCAGACTCTTGATGGCGAGTGATATAACCCTGTACTTGCAGTTGATCTAATAGCCTAGTCATAGTGTAATTAGCCACATCACACACTTTAGACAGTTCAGTTTGGCTAATGCCCTCTTCTTGCCACAGTGAAAACAGCACAGGCCAAAGCTTAACGTCAAGTTGGTAACGTTTTAAGCGTTCATCTAGCTCGTTTTGCAGCGTAAGATTAAGATGCGAGATTTGATAATATAGGCTTTCGTATCGTTTCATATAACCACTCCTACAGGCTCATCAATCCTTAGTTAAGCGCAAAAGTTAATCATCAACATAAAATACTTGGTGGCTGGTGCGTAAAAGAACTAACCAAGTTAATCAATGTTGCCCTAAAAATGTAATTGCTACTAATCATTGGTACTATCACTAACGGATGTGACTAACATCAACAGGCTTAAGTACTGATATTATTTATCTTTATACTTATTAAGCTTGTTAACGTGTAGGTCAGTAAACCCTTGCGGAGCTGCTTTGTTATACAACAGCTTGCTACACAGGCCAATTAGCACCTCACCCTCTTTGTACGTATAAGACCGCTTTTTTAGTCAATCTATTACAAACTGATTTATATAACGGTAATAGCAAGCCCGCCCCAAACAAGCGATGATGCCTCGCTCAATGGGCACTTCAATGGTGTTTTCTAATAGTTTCACAGCCTTAATATCAACAATCTGATGCTCAGTGCCAATGCTACTTATTAAGGTTAGTCCATTATTTGCTAGCGGCTCATAGTCAACGATAAAAATTGCATGGTTATCTACGCTGACTTTAACCTTTTCAACCGGGGTGATAAGAAAATATTCATTATCAATACAATGAAGCACACTGGCAAAAAGCTTAGCAAATTTTGTCGGTAAAGGACTGGCTAAATAGAACCAATCCCCATGATGGTCAATATAAAACAATGGCTCAGTGCTACATAAATCAACTTCTGCACCTAATTGACTGGCAATACTCAATGGTTCTTCATTTTTATGTTTAGTCATTAGCAACGTGCTCATCGGCAGCAATCAGTAACTGAAGTAAGGCTTCTACTGGGTGTTTTGGCTTAAAGCCCGCAAAACGTTTCACTTGGCTACGGCAAGAATAGCCTGATACCAATAATTGGCTTTTCTCAGCGATGCTGTCTAAGGTTGGCTGCCAAGACATAGCAAACAGCTTAGATGAGCGGCCCATATTATCCAGTTCATGGCCATAGGTGCCCGCCATACCGCAGCAACCCACGTTGATCATTTCAAACTCAGCGCCAAAATGATTAAATACCGCTTTCCATTCGTTGGCCGTAGCCGGTTTTGCGGTGGATTCAGTACAATGACTAAACCAACTAAATGACGCGCTGGTTTTGTCTAACGCTGGCATGAGTTGAATCGCATCGGTTAACCACTCATTAGCTAACAGTACTTCAAAATTGCCTCGCTGCGCCCCTAGCACCTCTTGATATTCATCTCGATAACAAAGCACTAATGCAGGGTCTAAGCCAACCATCGGCATATCAAGTTGATAAACTTGATTTAAAAAGTCTGCACTTGATTTGGCAGTCGCGGCAAATTTATCTAAAAAGCCTTTAATGTGTGATGGTTTACCATTGGGTTTAAACGGCAATAACACCGGCTTTAAACCTATTTTTTCTATTAATTGTATAAAACGATAAACCAGCTCAGCATCATAAAAACTGTTAAATGGATCTTGCACCACCAGTACATAATTGCCACGCTCTGATGTTGGAATACTTTGCAGCGCCTCTAAATCATAACCACGGCTTGGATGGCCATCCAGACGCTGTTTTAATGTGGGAACTGATAATGCAGGTGAATCTATATAACCAATAGATTTTTTGATAACCCACTGACTTAATTTATTTTGCGAGGCAAAATTGGTTACTTTTGGCATAGCAGCCATAAGCGGCAGCATGTCTTCAATACCTGCAACTAAATAGTCTTTTGCTGGGCGCATATATCGTTTGTAATAGATATTGAAAAATTGCGCGCGAAATTTAGGCACATCCACTTTAACAGGGCACTGCCCTGAACAGGCTTTACAGGCTAAACAGCCTTTTAACGAGTCCATGACTTCATGTGAATAATCATAATCTCGGCCAATGTGAAAGCTGTTTTGCGCTCGCTGCATAAAGCTTAAAGGTTTAGATTGAGCCAGTGCCTCTACATCAACGCCCTCTGCCTCCAGCAGCCTTAACCATTCCCGCATCAAGCCACTTCGGCCTTTAGGTGAATGGATCCGATCGCCGGTAACTTTAAATGACGGACACATGAACGAATAGCTACTGTAGTTAAAGCACAGACCGTTGCCATTACAATTCATTACATCAGGAAATGCATCACGGACTTGAATCGGAATTTGTCTATCAAAGGTGCCGCGCTTAACGCTATCAACATTAAACATCATTGGGCCACTGCCTTTAGGCGCGACTAGTTTGCCCGGATTTAATCGATTGTCAGGGTCAAATAAGCCTTTAACCTCTTCAAGTTCGCCATATAGTTCATCACCAAATACGGCTGGTCCATATTCACCACGCACCCCTTTACCATGTTCGCCCCACATCAAACCGCCATATTTAAGCGTGAGTTCAGCAACTTGATCGGATAACACTTTTAGCAGCTTTTCATCCGCTTCATCGCACATATCAAGCGCGGGACGCACATGCAGCACTCCTGCATCAACGTGACCAAACATGCCATATTGCAATTTATGGCCATCTAATAAGTCCCTAAACTCCATGATAAAGTCAGCTAAATTTTCTGGCGGTACGGCAGTATCTTCGGCAAATGGCAGTGGTTTTCTGCGGCCTTTAGTTGCGCCTAGCAAGCCTACGGCTTTTTTACGCATGGCGTAAATTTTATTAATACTGGGCTTATCTTCAGTAATTTGATAACCCACAACCCCAGCTTGTTCGCTAGCCAATTGTGCCGCCAGTGTTTTTTCAAGGGCAGCAATGCCTTGCCTAATATCAGCCTCATCCCCAGCGAATTCAACCATATTGAGGCCTTCAATGGTTTTATTGGGTACTGATTCAATGAGGTGAGACACTGAGTGCCAAATAATATCTTCACGGGCCAAATTCAGCACTTTTGAGTCTATAGTTTCGACCACGGTAGCATTGGCTTCAACCAATGATGGTGCATGACGCAATGCTGATTCAAAGGAGTCATATTTAATATTTACCATCATCCGCGTATGTGGCAATGGGGTGATATTTAATTTGGCCTCTGTTAATACCGCCAGTGTACCTTCAGAGCCTGCAAGTATGCGTGATAAATCAAATTGGCTTAAATCATCATTCCATACATGTTTTAGATCGTATCCGGTTAAAAAACGATTTAATGGCGGAAACTGTTTTAGAATAAGCTCACGCTTGTCGCGGCAACGCTTGGCAATCGTGCTAATAATATTGGCAGCAAAGCTATTGGTGTTTACGGATTGGGACTCTGACTGATTTAACGCCTCATCTGCCGCTATTGGTGTGCTTGAAAGCACACTACCATCAACCAATACGCTGGTAAGGCCAAGGACATGATCAGATGTTTTACCGTAAACCAGTGAACCCGCACCCGATGCATCAGTGCTGACCATGCCGCCAACCGTTGCACGATTAGAGGTTGATAAATCTGGACTGAAAAAGAACCCATGTGGCCTAAGGGCATCATTAAGTGCATCTTTTACCACACCAGCTTGTACTCGTACCCAGCCTTCTTCTGCATTGACTTCCAGTACTTGATTCATGTGCCTTGAGACATCAAGTATTAAGCCATGGGTCAGTGATTGTCCGTTAGTGCCAGTACCGCCGCCACGGGCACTAAAAGTCACTTGTTTATATTGAGGGTCAGCAGCTAATGTCATCACCAGCTCAACATCCGCTTGGGATAAAGGGTAAATCACTGCTTGAGGTAAAAACTGGTAAACAGAATTGTCGGTCGCTTGAATTAAACGCGCACTATAACGTTTATCAATTTCGCCAGAAAACGAAGATGCTTCAAGCGCATCAAGAAAGCTTAAGTAAATTGGTTCTAACGTCTGTTGATGTGATAGCAGCGGTAACATAGTCAATTTCTGTTTATAGTAATTTAAAGCCATTATAAACAAAAAAAAAGCCGCTAAAAGCGGCTTTTGTTCATGTTGATAAATTAGTTAACTAAAAACTAACTTTTCAAGCATATTAAGCATGTTCTTCTGCTAAATATAACCAAGTGTCGATGACTGTATCAGGGTTAAGTGACACAGTATCAATACCTTGCTCTACTAGCCATTGTGCAAAATCTGCATGATCAGATGGGCCTTGGCCACAAATACCAACATAAGCACCTTTGGCTTTAGCCGCTTTAATCGCTAATGAAAGCAATGCTTTAACAGCATCATTTCGTTCATCGAATAAGTGACTGATAATGCCAGAATCGCGATCTAGACCCAAAGTTAATTGAGTTAAATCGTTAGAACCGATAGAGAAACCATCGAAATGCTCAAGGAATTGGTCAGCTAATAATGCATTAGACGGTAACTCACACATCATGATGACGCGTAAACCATCTTTACCACGCTCTAAACCTTGCTCTTTTAATAATTCGATAACTTGCGCGGCTTCATCAACGGTACGAACGAATGGGATCATAATCTCAACGTTCTTAAGGCCCATATCATTACGCACACGTTTAATTGCTTCACATTCTAGAGCAAAACAGTCACGGAACGATTCAGA
Organism: Shewanella sp. 10N.286.51.B8; assembly: GCF_041469325.1. NCBI lineage: Bacteria > Pseudomonadati > Pseudomonadota > Gammaproteobacteria > Alteromonadales > Shewanellaceae > Shewanella > Shewanella sp. 10N.286.51.B8. Next base: position 116,601 of record NZ_JBFRKG010000009.1, on the reverse strand, counting down.
GATATAACGACTAGCACCACGGAAGCCCAACATTGGGTTTTCTTCTTCAGGCTCGTAACGGTCACCACCAACAAGGTTAGCGTATTCGTTAGACTTAAAGTCTGACATACGTACGATAACTTTCTTAGGATAGAACGCACTACCAATGGTTGCGATACCTTCCACTAGACGAGCGACATAGTACTCAACTGGTGATTCGTAACCTGCAATCATTTCATTGATTTCTTGCTGCAGCTCAGCAGGTTGTGAATTAAATTCAAGCAGCGCTTTAGGGTGAATACCAATCATGCGATTGATAATAAACTCAAGACGCGCAAGTCCCACACCTTCGTTAGGTAAACGGGCGAAATCAAATGCACGATCAGGGTTACCGACGTTCATCATGATTTTCATTGGTAGTTCAGGCAAGGTATCAACACGGTTAGTGATAACTTCAAACTCTTGCTTACCATCGTAGATGAAACCGGTATCGCCTTCAGAACAAGATACAGTCACTACTTGGCCATTTTTGATACTGTCAGTAACATCACCACAACCAACAACTGCAGGAACCCCAAGCTCACGCGCAATAATTGCTGCGTGACAAGTTCGGCCACCACGGTTAGTGACAATTGCGCTAGCGCGCTTCATGATAGGTTCCCAATCTGGATCAGTCATGTCAGTAACGAGTACATCACCTGGCTCGATTTGATCCATGTCTTCGATAGAGGCTAGCACTTTAGCTACACCAGTACCGATTTTATGACCAATCGCGCGTCCTTCTGAAACAACAGCACCTTTGGATTTTAAGTGGTAGCGTTCAATTAATTGCACGTCTTCACGGCTACGAACAGTTTCAGGACGAGCTTGAACGATATATAACTTACCGTCGTTGCCATCTTTTGCCCATTCGATATCCATTGCACGGCCATAATGTTGTTCAATGATCACCGCTTGCTTTGCAAGCTCCATCACTTCTTCATCATTAATAGAGAAAGTGCCGCGTTCAGCTGCTGCAACATCTTCGATTTTAACTTGCTTGCCGTGAGAAGCATCATCAGAGTAAACCATCTGAATCATCTTGCTACCGATATTACGGCGCACAACGGCTTTATGCCCTTGCGCTAAAATTGGTTTGTGAACATAGAATTCATCAGGGTTAACAGCGCCTTGTACTACCATTTCACCTAAACCAAATGATGAAGTGATAAAGACAACGTCGTTGTTACCTGATTCAGTGTCCATGGTAAACATCACACCAGAAGACGCTTTATCTGAACGTACCATGCGTTGTACGCCAGCAGATAATGCCACACCTTGATGCTCGTAACCTTGGTGAACACGATAGGAAATTGCGCGGTCGTTAAATAGCGATGCGTAAACATGCTTAATCGCAAGCAGTACAGCTTCAAAGCCTTTAACGTTTAGGAAAGTTTCTTGTTGACCCGCAAACGAAGCATCTGGCATATCTTCAGCTGTTGCTGATGAACGCACTGCAAATGAAGCTTCTTGAGTCTCGCTAGAAAGTTGCTCGTAAGCTTCACGAATCGCATCTTCTAGTTCTGGTTGAAATGGGGTGTCGATAACCCATTGTCTGATCTGCGCACCAACTTTTGCAAGTTCGTTTACATCATCAACATCAAGGGTTGCCAAGATGTCGAAAATTTTCTGGTTAACACCACTTTGCTCTAGAAACTCATTAAATGCATGAGATGTAGTCGCAAATCCGCCAGGTACTTGAACACCGGCATTAGCCAGGTTACTGATCATTTCACCAAGTGACGCGTTCTTGCCGCCAACCTTGTTTACATCACCCATGCCTAATTCTTGATACCAGAGTATGTATTGCTGCACAGTTATCTCTCCACAAGTTTATTTCAATGGCCCCTTCACACGAGGGCAGAGGCATTCTACACTCCCCCTCAACAACCGTAAATGTATAATTTTATTTGTAATTTTATTACTACAAGAGGCTGAAATGACACCAAAAGTATTCTATATCTCAGATGGGACCGCGATCACAGCAGAAGTATTTGGCCATGCTGTCCTATCCCAATTTCCAGTTGATTTTGAAGCACTTACAATTCCATTTGTTGACAGCATTGCTAAAGCTGAAAAGGTAAAACAACAAATCAATGATAGTTTTATTACAACAAGCTTAAGACCCGTTGTGTTCCATTCCATCGTAAATTCCGACATTCGCGATATTATTTTCTCCAGTGAAGGTTTAGATTATGATTTTTTGAACACCTTTGTTTCGCCATTAGAACAACAACTGGGTATAAAAGCTGCGCCGGTGATCAACCGAACTCACGGTAAAAGCACGACTAACGAATCTTATGATAATCGTATTGATGCGATTAATTTCACTTTAGATAATGATGACGGTCAAACCATGAAACATATGGATAAAGCTGACATTATTTTGCTAGGTGTTTCTCGTTGCGGTAAAACGCCATCGAGTTTGTATCTTTCTATGCAATTTGGCATTAAAGCAGCAAACTACCCTTTTGTTGAAGATGACATGGATAATCTCAAGTTACCTGAAGCGTTAAAACGTAATAAGTCCAAATTATTTGGCTTAACCATTGATCCCCAACGTTTACATGAAATTCGCCAAGGCCGCATGGAAAACAGCCGCTATTCATCACTAAGACAATGCCGGATTGAAGTGAAAGAAGTAGAAATGATGTATAAAAAAGAACGGATCCCGTTTGTTAATACCACATCTCATTCTGTAGAAGAGATTTCAGCTAAAATCCTCGATATTACCGGGCTGAAGCGTCACATGTTTTAATTTTAATGTCGCTGTGGTTATTTAACTGTTAAGCCGAAAATGTGAAATTCATAACATTTTCGGCTAACTTATGTGAATAAAATGATATCAGTTCAAAAACCTGCATGATTTGTCCGTGTCTAACGCCTGCTAATTAGTTATAATCTCGAGCAATATGATGTTAATTCATCGCAAACATGCTCGGTAAAGTGAATGACTATTAAAACAGACGAACTACGTACATCCCTTTTATGTAAGGTTATTTCTCCTGCGCAACTCGCATCTGAATACCCACTGACGCAAGATGCTGCCGATTATTTAGTTGAGCAACGTCATGAAGTTGAAGCCATTATTGCTGGCGAAGATCAACGTTTATTGGTCATCATTGGTCCTTGTTCAATACATGACACCGAAGCCGCTTTAGATTACGCCCAGCGGTTAGCCAAACTTCACCATGAGTTAAAAGACGACTTATGCATTGTGATGCGGGTTTATTTTGAAAAACCGCGTACTATTGTTGGCTGGAAAGGATTAATCTCAGACCCTGATCTTGATGGTAGTTTTAGCCCAAACAAAGGCTTACGTATGGCGCGTCATTTACTTCAGCAAATCACTGAATTAAAACTGCCTATTGCCACTGAGTTTTTAGATATGGTCAATGGTCAATATATTGCCGATTTAATTACCTGGGGCGCTATTGGTGCCCGCACCACTGAAAGCCAAATTCACCGTGAGATGGCGTCGGCTTTATCTTGCCCTGTTGGCTTTAAAAACGGTACTGACGGCAACATTAATATTGCAGTCGATGCTGTTCGCGCCGCCCAAGTACCACATATATTCTATTCACCAGATAAAGATGGTGCTATGGCAGTTTATCGTACACACGGTAACCCGTATGGCCATATCATTTTACGTGGTGGTAAAACCCCGAACTATTCAGCCGAAGATGTTGAAATCGTCCGCGCCCAGCTCGAAACCGTTGGCGTAACCCAACGTATGGTGGTTGATTTTAGCCATGGTAATAGTGAGAAAAAACATAAAAACCAGCTAAAAGTTGCTGATAGCATCATGGCGCAAATGCGCGCTGGTAGCACTGCGGTTGCAGGGATTATGGCAGAAAGCTTTATGATTGAAGGCAACCAGAAAGTCGTTGAAGGCCAGCCATTAACATACGGTCAAAGTATCACTGATGCTTGCCTGCATTGGGAAGACTCAGAAAAATTATTACGTGATTTAGCCCAAGCCTCTAAAGAACGTAAAGCACTTTTAGCCAAATAACGGCTCAAGTATTAACTTATAAAAAAGCCAGTTAGGGTAACCTAACTGGCTTTTTTATCGCTTTAACTTGTACTGACGTTAACTCACTTTTTGTGCCAACGGCTCCACTGCTTGTAAACAAGGAACATTGGTATAAGCGGGATCGTCATCTAATGAGCTTAATGATAATTGCTGAAATTGTTCATGTACGCTCATAAAGCTCTCAACCAACCTTGGATCAAAATGTTTGCCCTTTCCTGCAACTATCACTCTTACCGCTTCATAATGACTAAAGGGCTTTTTGTAACACCGTGGTGAAGTCAGCGCATCGTACACATCCACTAGCGCGACTATTCTTGCAGACAATGGGATCTCGAGACCTTTTAGCCCTTTAGGGTAACCACTGCCATCCCACTTTTCATGATGCCCACCAGCAATATCACGGCCCATTTTTATAAAACTGCATTGAGGCGCAAATTCAATTAGAGAATCTAACACTTCTGCGCCAATCACTGGGTGAGCTTTAATATTTTCAAACTCTTCAGGGGTTAGTCGACCCGGTTTTAATAAAATAGCATCGGCAATCCCCACTTTACCAATATCATGTAATACAGCTGACAGAGTTATTTCTTCTACAAATGAGCCAGTTAACTCATTAGGCGCATCTTTATCTAACCCTCTTTGGCTTGCCAATAACGCGGCATAGTGCTGCATACGTAATAAATGAGCGCCTGTTTCATTGTCGCGATATTCTGCCAATTTGGCTAAACCAATCACAGTTGCTCTTCTTGAAGTTAATGTTGACTGTAACGAACTGAATAATTTTTCTAATAAATAACTGACAGAAAGCGTAAGAATGGCATTAGCTGCCACAAAATTCATGCATACAACCGCCCAAATAATACTGTTGTAGCCTTCAATACTCGGCCAAGGCAACCAATTATAATGACCGCAAATACCGACAATAACTAACGACATGGCATTGAGTATTTGCGCCCAATAACTGGCATTACGACCTAATAACACCCCTGTTAATGGAGGAAAAAGAAATAACCAGAAAAAACCGGCACCACTTGGGCCTATCGCCAGTAAGAAGCCTGTTCCAATCATATAGGCAAGTAAGCAACCAATGATGAATCGCAGTCTATTTGCTAAGTTGTTTTTATAAATAATCAGCAATAAGGTGGCATAAACCACTGTATTAAAGATCGCCATCGGCCATAAGCCTTGAACAATACACAAATAAACACTAGTAAAGTAAACGGGAATACAAAGGAAGGCTAACGTGGTAAATATCCGGTCAAATACCACTTTACGCCAAATGCATAATGATTCATTTGATGCGGTGAGCTCTCTTAACAAGCCTGCAAATGGTGACATACTTCATCCTTGAATCGTTCATTGGAACAACCAACCTTGCCTTTTTAAAACAAAAATATGATGCTTTAAGCTTTAAGTATTGTAGAGATAGCGGGAATAGCAACATAAATTGCCGATAAAAACCTGTTACCTATAAATAGATTTGCCGCCACAGCCTTAAACAATTATTGCCCCATGAGCTCAATGTTTTTGCCGCTAACAGCTTGCAAGTTTGACTCAGGTAAAAAAACTGCCAGCTTAAAGGAAAATATCAAGCACAAAATATTGATTATTTAAAAGGATTTACATGAAATCATCATCATCCCTTAAAACCATAGCTGTACTTGTTAGTAGCTTACTTTTGCCTGTGACATCTTTGGCTGCTAACAGCGATTTTAATACTGCATTTAAAGATTATAATTTAGCATTAGAAAATAATGATGCGGTGTTAGAACTACAATATGCCCGGTTAGCGTTTGATTTAGGTAAGCTCAAATTTGGCGAGGATAATATTAATAGCGCTAATTTAGCCTTAAATTTAGCTACTGCGTTAACTAAAAACGCGCAAAAATCACAAGCAATGACTTTTTACCAATTGGCCTTAGATATTTATCGTACCAATGGTGACGCCATTGACGATATAGAATTAATTGATCCACTCACCTTACTGGCCGATGCCACTACAAATAACAAACAAGCAAGATCTTTACTCAATGAAGCAATAAATATTAGTGAAGACTCTGGCAATCCACTATTACATGCTAAAACCTTGATGCTGGCATTTAAACGCTTGGTGAATACTGAGTTTTATACTTCTAGAGTTAAGCAATTTCTAATTGATGCTGAAACGATATACGTGCAGCATTTACCGGCTAATTCTGCAGATAGAGTCAATGCTACCTATCTGCTCGGCTCAGTATTACTTTGGGAAAAACAATACTCTGAAGCTGAAACTAAACTTTTACAAGCCATTAAAGAGTACAGCGTGCTCGATTATGACCATCCCTTCGAGTTAAGTGCTCACGCTAAATTAGTTGAAATTTACAGCTTGCAAGATGAGCCAACCAAGGCTACCGAGCATTGCGTAGCCATTGGAAATATGACGCCATGGGAAGCTAATCAAGAGCAAACACCACTATTTAGATCTAACCCTAATTATCCCAGATCAAAGCTGATTCAACGAAAAGAAGGCTTAGTTCAATTGTCATTAACGATTGATAAAAATGGCTTTGTCACCAATCCTAAAGTGATAAAATCCAAGGGTGGGAAATCCTTTGAAATAGAAGCATTAAAAGCACTTGAGAAATGGCGTTATGCGCCAAAATTTGTTGATGGCAAACCCGTTGAAGCAGAAACCACCCTGCAACTAGATTTTTCCATCGGATAAATTATTGGACATTCTACAGTTCTTTAAAGTCAGCCATCGCTAGCCACTTGAGTTATTTATCTAGGCTAAGACAGTAATAATAGTCTCGTTAATTGCTGTCCTAGTCTAATGTTAAGTGACTAAAGTTAAGTGACTCATGTTACTTTACTAAAGTTAAGTGACTCATGTTACTTTACTAAGGTAAAGTGACTCATGTTATTTGACTAATGTAAGGTGACTCATGTTACTTGACTAAGGTTAAGTGACTAATATTAAGCGACTCTCGTTAATTACTTAATCAACAACTCCCCCCGAAAAGCGATAATAAAATGATGAGCTACCATTCAGTAAAAATTATATTTCAGTTAAGCATCATATCGATAATTTTCATTGGATTAAGTTCGCCAATTCTCGCCACAGCCAATGAAAAAAACGCCGCAGTAAATAGCAATAATACTCCTGCTATGTCTAACGCTAGCGCATCAACGTCCCATAAAACCAGCACCATTTTTTTGGTTCGCCATGGTGAAAAACAAACTGGTGAAGATCCACAATTAACAGAACAAGGTAAAAATCGCGCCCTTGCTTTAGCGAATACCTTATCAGCAATTAAGCTTGATGCCGTTTATAGCACTCAATACCAGCGCACAGAGCAAACAGCGCTGCCAACAGCTAACTCACAATACCTCAAAATCAGTTACTATAATCCCAGAGAGTTAGCTGAATTTGCCAGCCAATTACAGCTTAATAGTGGCGCTAAGGTATTAGTGGTTGGACACAGCAATACCACCCCTAAACTGGTGAATTTACTGGGCGGCGAACCCGGCACTGAGATTAATGAGAAATCTGAATTTGACCGTTTATATATAGTAACGATATTTGCCCCAAGCATTACAGAAAAACCAGCAGCGCAGGTTAGTACCACATTGCTAAAGTATTAGCCTACTAAAAACCTGTGTTATTGGCCTTGTTGATTTAACCTAAAACAAGTTAGAGGCTCATGAAACTTGTGCATATTATTAATTAAACTTTGCTAATCTAAGGCTACTACTCCCTCGCACAGCTACCCTTTATTCCCGCTTAAACGTATAATCGCGCCACCTTGGCGAAGCCGCCACATAAAAGCATAATATTAGGTCGTTATATGCCCTCCACTAGTCAAACAGAAATCACATCACAGCTTAGTTTTCATGAAGATGTCGCTAAGCGAATCGAACAATCAGAGTCGCGAGTGATTAAAGCAATTTTCCCTTCCAATACCAACCATCACAACACCCTTTTTGGTGGCGATGCATTGGCGTGGATGGATGAAACCGCCTTTATTGCGGCCACCCGTTTTTGCCGTAAGTCTTTAGTTACTGTTAGTTCTGATCGCATTGATTTTAAAAAAGCGATACCGGCAGGTAGCTTAGCTGAGTTAATTGCCCGCGTTATCCACGTTGGTAACACATCAATTAAAGTTGAAGTGAATATATTCCTTGAAGATATGTATCAAGACAAGCGTGAGCATGCCATACGCGGGGTATTTACATTCGTCGCCGTTGATGAGCAGCGCGCTCCAACTCAAGTGTGGCCATAAACTCAAATTGCTATAAAAAACTGCCCATCATAAATCGTGATTGACCCTATTCAATGGCGAGTTGCTTATCAAAAAGCAGGTTTAAGTAACGGAATGACTCTTTCGCTCCGTTACTTTCTGTTTTTACGTACAATCATGCCTTTAACCCATAAGCTTATTAGACAAAAGTCTAAAATAATGAGTTAAATTGTTCGTTTGCCGCTTTGTATTTGATAAACCCTAGAATTTTATCTTACTTATCTGTTACATTAAATCTTCTTCACGTGCAAACAAGACTATTAAAAAGCCATGAAGCTACATAACTTAAATATAATTATTGCCGATGACCATCCATTATTTCGAAATGCATTAAGACAAGCGTTAAGTAATGCCTTTCAAGGTACCAATTGGTTTGAAGCAGACAGTGCTGAAGCGCTGCAACATATACTTGATGATAAAGCCAGTGAGCTTGACCTCATTTTACTTGATCTTCAAATGCCGGGATCCCATGGGTACTCTACGCTAATACATTTACGTGGCCATTACCCTGACATTCCTGTGGTGGTGATTTCAGCTCACGAAGATATCCAAACCATCAGTCGTGCTATTCATTACGGTAGCTCAGGCTTTATTCCTAAGTCGGCATCTATGGATACCCTTAAAGAAGCCCTTGATGGCGTTCTTCAAGGAGATATTTGGCTGCCTAAAGGAACTGAAGTACTCCCCGTTTCTGATGATCCTTCAAGCCAAATGGCCAGTAAGCTTTCAGACTTAACCCCGCAGCAATATCGGGTATTGCAAATGTTTGCAGAAGGCTTACTCAATAAGCAAATCGCCTATGACTTTGGTGTATCTGAAGCAACAATTAAGGCCCATGCCACAGCAATATTTCGTAAACTCGGGGTGAGAAACCGCACCCAAGCAGTTATCGCATTGCAGCAATTAGAAATGGAAAAGGTCGACCTATCTTAAGCGAACTCTCTCAACTGCCGTTTTCCCAAGCTTGTGAAAATAATAAAAAACCGATTTTAACTGAGTTAAAGTCGGTTTTTTCAAGTTCAACACAAGTATTAGAAATCGGCAGTGGTACTGGTCAGCATTGTGTTTATTTTGCTAAACATTTACCTCACTTAATCTGGCAAGCTAGCGATCAAAGTGATTACTTAGCCCAGCTTAATAGCCGCATCCACATTGAAGGTCCTGAAAACCTACTAGCCGCAATCGAACTTGATGTCACCAAGGCTTGGCCAAGTGCACAAATTGCGACAAACATTGATGGTTTATTTAGCGCCAATACTCTTCACATTATGAGCGAATCTATGGTAGTCGCCTTTTTTGAAGGCTTAGGGCAATATCTTAATTTACATGCTAATGTCGCAATTTATGGGCCGTTTAATTATCAAGGTCAATTTAGTAGCGACAGTAATGCGCAATTTGATATGTGGCTTAAGCAAAATAACCCTCAAAGCGGTATTAGAGATATAGAGTGGATAACATCACTTGCAAGCGATCAAGGCCTAAGCTTACAAGCCGACACCTCAATGCCGGCCAATAATCGCTTATTACATTTCAGCCGCAGCTAAATTAAATGATTATATTAAAGCGCATCACTTAATACTTAATCTCGGCAACATTAGCATTATTGCTTATCGCTTTTGCCGAACACTAAAACCATAAAATCAAAGCCCAAATAGCTTAAGTTATGTCGCAAAACTTTGTAAGCTAGAGCTTAGTTATTTCTCTAACGATATCTACAACAAGGAACACGCATTATGGGTTCGGTTACCACTAAAAAACACCCAAACGGTTTGGAATTTGTCGAAGTTAATACCCCACTTTGTCAGGCACGTATATTTCATCAAGGGGCTCAAATAGATTTTTTCCAGCCCAAAGATAAAGCGCCTTTGTTATGGGTCTCTGATGCTGATGATTATCAGCCGGGTAACGGTATTCGCGGCGGCATTCCAATATGTTGGCCATGGTTTGGTGCCAGTGACATTGAAGGTTTCCCGCAGCATGGTTTTGCCCGCACCAGTTTATGGTCTTTAGCATCCGTTAAAATGCGCAATCAAATTGTTGATTTAGTGTTTACCTTGAAAGTTTCAGCCGAGCAGCAACAGTATTGGCCACATGATACTGAGGTAAGTGTATTATTTTCACTGTCTGAAACGTTAACTGTCAGCATAGTGAATAAAAACAATGCTGATTACCCAATTAACTTTACCCAAGCATTGCACAGTTATTTTCCTATTGAGGATATTCATCAACTTAAAGCCTCAGGCTTTAAAGATTCCAAATACATAGAATTTGCCAAAGGCCCTTTTGCCCAAGAGTCTGACGACGTGTTATTTGACCGTGAAACTGACCGAGTTTATACAGGTTTAGCACAAACCCAGGTACTGCATACTGCAGCTGGTGATATTGAAGTCAGCCGTGAAAACAGCCAGTCTGCGGTGTTATGGAATCCGTGGATTGATAAGTCCCAGCGTTTATCTCGCTTTAATGATAATGACTATCTCACTATGGTTTGCCTTGAAGCGGCTAACGTATTAGAAGATGAAGTTCACTTGCAAGCAGGTGAAAGTCATACCCTCACAACCCACATTCGCTGGCGATAAGCATAATTTGCATCAGTTATTTCCCTGTTAATAGCACAGCTTAACCTGCTGTTGTTAACAGGGTGATATCAGCGAGTAAACTGCTGTGATAAACTAGCTTACAATCAATATCTTAAAAGACTACTCAGCCCAAATGACAGTTCGCCTTTTTACTGTTAAACGATTCTTTATCCTATGCTTTTTTACCATTGCATTAGGCTTGCTTGTGCTGCAACAAAATTTTCGCCCTATCGCCTTAAAAGTACTTAACACCCTCACCTCGGCTTATGATATTCAGGTTAAAGATCTCGCGGTTAGCTTTGATACTGTTAATAAACTCAATTTTAAATTTATCTCCCTTGAGTATGAAGATAGTGTAATTAGCTTACACAATGCCGAGCTAAGATTAGTCGATGGCTATGGCGCATTAAAAAACATGGCTCTGACAATACAAGATTTTGAGGCTGTTACAGTAGAAAGAATTAATGTTAACTTAGGTTATTCATTTCTTAAGCGCCGTTTTGTGGGTAAAGATAACCAAGCAACAACTGACGCTGATGTCGGCCTGAGTATCAATCATTTGCCGTTCATTGAGCTGGCTAAGATAAATATTTACTGGGCTGATGATAAAGACTTAACTCAGCCGTTAATCGAGGCGCATAATTTAAGCCTTGCTGCCAGTGGTCAAAATCAAAACATAGCAGTTAATCAAACAAGTCGTAAAAAAAGCGCTGCTACATCTTTTGCTACTTCAACTTCAACTTCAACAATACTGACAGGTAAGCTGTTGCTTATGCAGCAAGAGTTTATTGATATTGCGCTAAGCCTAAATCCACGTGAGTGGCAGCTTAATTCCGATGTCGATATCAATAAAGTGCTCCAAAGCCTGCAATTGCTGGAACAGTCAGTGACTCAGAGAATAACGGCCACCACGAATACAGATGAACAGCAGGGATTACAACTATTATCCCAAGCTTTAGCCCCTGTAATAACGCCTATTTCAGCGGCAAATTATCAATTTAATGGCAACTGGTTAGGGCAAACACGATTAGATTTACCAAGTGGGTCAATCAGCAGTCATCACGAAATTAGCAATATTGAAATCGCGCCAACTGCTGACAATAACGTTAATAGTACTATTAGCTTTAAACCTGAAATGCCCATCAGCCTCGAGGTTAATTATCAGCCACAAGATACACATAATGCTAATCAGCGGGTATCAATTTCTTTAGCGCCGTTTTCGTGGCAGCAATCCACCAGCCCAAAGGCGCTTATAAAACTCAGCGGTTACTTAAATGATATTCAAGGTAATCGTGCAGATAGCGTTGCCAACGTAAATCAAAAAGTCGAAGATCGCCAAAATCTCGAAAAAAACCAAAGTGAGAACAATATACAGTCATTACTGACTCAAGTTGCTAAGCTTAGCGCCGAGACAAATACAGGATTACCTAAGGGTGACGCCACTATTGACTGGTCTTTGGCGTTTAACTCACCGACTTACATGGATATCACACTGGCTAACGATAGCCCAAACTCAAATAGCCATTATGATTTACATATAGCTTCATTCAATGCACAAATAGCCCATCCACTGCTTACTACTCAGCTCATTTTTACTGATAACAGCGCCGCTATTGCTAATGAAAGCTACCAAGTAAAAAGCGCAATAAATGTTGATATCAACCAAGTTAAACCAATTGATTTAAGTCACTTAGATAATGTCGACAGTACTTTAATTATTGATGGCGCAAGCTTAACAGGCCAATTAGCTGTTGAGCATCAGCTAAGTCAAAATCACCCCACAACCAAAGTTAGCCTCAAACAAAACGCTCAATTACAGCTTAGTGATTTAAGCTTAATATCTGCCAACAAACTTATCGCCTTTGAGGGACTTAACTGGCAACAACAAGGGGCTAGCGAGCTTAGTTCAACCATTGACGGCAGCCAAATAAAGCTCAATGACTTCTCATTCGGATTTGATAAGTTTCATCTTCAAGATGTAAGCACAGCAACTGATACGATTAACGCCAAAGAATCGCTTGAAATACATTTAGGCCAATTTGCTGTTGATGCTAAACAAGCAATTGAGTTATTTATGCCAGCGACGTTACCCGTGGATGAATTAACCTCAAAGCTCTTACCTTCAAGTATGAACCAGCCTAAGAATCTAGCTAGTAACAATTCAACTAATGACATCAAAAGCCAACCAAGCTTACTTACGTCATTATTAAATCAGCGCAATAGCAGTGATTTAATCTGGCAATTAAACGATATCCGCATCGATAAATTGATCCCGACTAAATCAAAACTGCGCCGCTATCCACTACTGCGATTAGACAGCTTAACCCTTGAACAAAACCTGCAGTTACACAGCCAGCTGCTCACAGGTAAAGAGCTTTGGCAACTTGATGAGCTAGCACTATCGAGCTACCACCTACTGCAACTACCTAAAAATAATAATCCTTTATCATTAGCCGGTCAGTGGCACACTGACTCTGATTTAGCCCCTCTGCTTGGAGTGTTAGCGCAAACTCAAATGCTGCCGAGTGATTTATCCATTGCAGGCCATAATAAATTGGATGCTGGTTTTGCCCTTGTTGAAAGCCAAGGGGTATCCTTATTTGAAATGAAATTTACTCAGTCACTCTCTGATGTTGAGGCGCAGTACAACGAAATGTTTTTTGATAATGGCAGTATCAATGCCCAATGCCAATTTAACTGGCAACAAGCCCATAGCTCACAATTATTAACAAAAACCTACAGCCAAAGTCGATTATTGTGTCAACAAACTGAGCTAAACATTGCTAACGCCTATGTCGGCATAAACTTAGATGAACTCAATCTCAAAGCCGATATTTCATTAGGTAAAAATGAGCAAATACCTGCCAAGAACTGGTTACAAGAAATCACAGGTTTAAGTGATACAGACGTCAACTTAACAGCACGGGGCAATTTACTGGATGGCGAGTTTTTAATACCTGAGTTTTTTTTAAAATTACACGATAAGTCAGAAGGCTATTTGATGCTTAACGGCATTAGTTTACAAACCTTACTGGCAGCACAGCCTCAAGTAGGCGTATATGCCGATGGGATCTTTGACGGAGTCTTACCCGCGACTTTAGTTGATGGAAAAATTAATATTGCCGGAGGCCATTTAGCCGCCCGAGCCCCTGGCGGCTTAATCAAAGTCTCTAATAACCCAGCACTTGAGCAAGTGAAAGCAAGCCAACCTCATTTAGAGATAGTGGCGCAAGCATTAGAACACTTGCAGTATTCCGAGCTAATAAGCACACTTGATATGCAACAAAATGGCGATGCCCAATTAGCCGTTCAAGTAAAAGGACAAAGCAAAGATATTGAACGACCTATTCATTTGAACTACTCTCATGAAGAGAACCTATTTCAATTATACAAAAGCACGCAGATTGGTAACCAACTGCAAAATGATATTGAACGTTCCGTGAAGTAAAAGGACACCTTTGTGAACACTCAGTCGATTTACCGAATATTTCTTATTGCCGCATCAGTACTGCTGATAGGCGCCTGTACCCCAACCGTTAAAATTGAGCCACCAGATAAGCCTATTGTCATTAATCTTAATGTAAAAATTGAGCATGAAATCATTATAAAAATCGATAAAGAGCTCGATATTCTTTTAGAAGATGATGAGCTGTTTTAACCAATAAGGAAGCAATAATGAACACAAAAATCATGGCTTTAGTTTTAACGTTACTTCTAGGGTTAACACTGAGTTCAAATGTAGCTGCGTTGACATTGCAACAAGCTAAAGACCAAGGATTAGTTGGTGAGCAAACTAATGGTTATCTTGGTTTGGTGGTCAATGATAACGACGCAAAAACATTATTAACTGAGGTAAATAGTAAGCGAAAGCTACATTATCAAAAAATTGCCAAAAAGAATAAATTATCCACTGAAGATGTCGCTGCAAGAGCCGCGCAAAAAGCCATTGCCGCAGCCAGAAAAAGTCATTTTATCCAAACAGCTAAAGGGAAATGGACTCAAAAATAAATGACTAAATACCGATTTCAGTCGATCGATTATGGCTTGGAGCTTGGTATGAGAATTAACTGCATGAGGGATAATTGCATTATATGTACTAGCTCAGACTTTAACAAAACTAACGCGCCTTGGTTTAAAATACCTTGGCGCGCCGCAAACTTAAAATTACATAGTCACCATTGCCCAGTAATCGAGACGCGCCTTAGGGTCTAACACCGCTTTTTTACACACTTCTTTGTATTTATTCATTAACGGACCTAAGCCGCTTTGGCCTTGTAAACTGGCAAGCTGCTGGTTTTTCGCTTCTGTGACCGCTTTAGCCGCCTTTTCGGCACTTAAGTAGCCCGCGGCTAATTTTTCAGCTTCAACTGCTGATGTTTTCAATCTTTCACCAACCGGTTTCATCTGCGGCGCATTCATACCCATAATCATGCTAGAGCTAATTTGATAATATGCGGCACATTGGACTAATTCATTAGTAAATGCGGCTTCAGCTTTATCTTGCGCCTGTACGCTTAAGCTAGTGGCAACTAACGTGATCGCAGCGGCGAACTGATATCCATTTTTAAACATACTGTATCCTTTCTTAGTAATTAATTTCTGAGTGCGCAATGCTATTGCTAAATTGTTGTTGGTAATGAGCTAAACGATGCTTTAAATGCTGCTTAACCGTTGGCCATTCTGAATCAATAATGGAGTAAACAACTGTGTCTCTGACTGTGCCATCTTTCAAAAGTTTATGGTTTCTTAACACCCCATCTTGCTTAGCCCCAAGACGCGTAATTGCCTGCCTTGATGCTTGATTGTGCCAATGGGTGCGAAATTCCACCGCCATGACATCCAAGGTTGAAAACGCATAATCGAGTAATAACAATTTGGTTTCGGTGTTAACACCGGTGCGCTGGGCACGTTTTGCATACCAAGTGTAGCCAATTTCTAAGCGACGATTAGGTTGATCCCATTGGCAGATACGGGTGCTACCGATCACCTCACCTGAGGTTTTGTCCCGCACGGCAAAAGCCAATGCTTCGCCAAGTTGTTCTTGGGCTATGGCTTTTTCAACATAAGCTTTCATATCATTGGCATGGGGAACCGAGGTATACCAAAGCTCCCATAAGTTGCCATCAGCAGCTGCAAGACTTAGCGCTGGCACATGCTCGAGTGTTAACGGCTCTAAAATGACATGTTCACCCATTAAAAAAGTATGACTGTCTGCGTATGCCATTGAGTGCTCCTAGATAAATAGTTAACTTGATCAAACAATGACAGAATACATGATCTAGATCAGAATAAAATCACCTTTTTGCTATTAAAAACAACAATAATGTCTTGTCTCATACGAACCAAAAAACCAAAAAGACCAATATCAATTGATATTGGTCTTTGGAGTAAGTGTTCTGAGTCAAGATTGCTGCTCGAGTGTAACGATGGATTTAGCTTATTTTGTGCTAATTAAAACTTATTTGATAAACACTGGTGCTGCCGCTTACTTCATTGCCAATAATTAATAATGGCAAACCTGTAGGGCTATCCTCAGCTAGAATAAATTTCATCCCTTCAGGGCCTAAATCACCCACAAGCTCAGGTTGCCCACTCATGGTTTCGCCGTCTATTTCAAAGTCGATATCAAAATCACGGTTCACCACATAGTCAATAAAACTGACGTCAAAAGGATTAGTAATATCGTAAATCATTATCCCAGATGTACGCTCTAAGCCGATGAAAGCATAATTTTTATCACCGATTCTACCTATCGCTAGCGCTTCAGGCTCAGGACCTTTATCATCACTGCGACTATCGCCTTTGCTTTCTTCATTATGATTGTTGAAGTTTTCACCTAGCACTGCTGCGGTAATCCTCTCAAAGTCATTACCACTATCAAAGACTAATTGACCAGCATGACTCCAGATAGAAAATGAGCGGCCACCATAAGATACAATTTTATCAAAATCGCCGTCATTATCATCATCACCCATGCTAGTGGTAACCTTTAATCGGCCTAATTGAGTTTTATCTTGGGCGGCTAATATTTGCGGGTGGCTTGAGTCTAAAATCAAATCATCGGCGCGGGCTTCTTCAGAAAAACCATCATAATCACGAGCATCACCTTCATTGGCTGTGACAATAAAGTCTTGTCCATGCCATTGATAACTGGCGATAGTGTCAGGCTGATACATCCCATAGACACCAGCATAATTAACGATATTAATGGCATCATCTTTGTCGCTGGAATCAAGCTCATTACCTGCTTTACCGTAATCTTTAAGGCCTAAAGCATTAATGGCTTCGACGGTATTATTCTCTAAGTTAATCACTGCGATAGCATTGTTTTCTTGTAAGCTGACATAAGCAAACTGATTATCTTTGGACACTGCAATATACTCAGGCTCAAGATCCTGTGAAACTGAAGCGTTTGGTCCATTAATCTTAATCATATTACTAAGCTCATTATGGCGAGCTTCACCTAGATTAAATTCATTAAAATCAATCAAAGTAGCAGTATCTGCTGGCAGACCATCGGTAATCTCTATCAACGCAATAGTACCTTCTGGATCAACGCTATAATCAGAGTTTGGCTCACCTTCATTTGCTATAACCAGTTTGGCACCATCATGGGTAAAAACCACATTATCCGGTAATGCCCCTACTTCTACGGCCTTAATAAATTCAGGCTCTGCAGTGGCTGATAATTGATAAAATGCAACGATACCCTTGCCTTGGGTCGCATTGCCGGCACTATCAGCTCTTTCAACTGCAGCGGCTAATAAGTCGCCATAAATACTGACACTGTTGACGCTGCCTAAATCATTAATTTCAGCATCTTCAGCAACGTTTACACTTAAGGTTTTAGTAAGGTTGTTTAAAGTAATCGCAGTTATGTCATCGGAACTAACCCTTGCTAACGAAGATAAGTCTAGGACATCTAACATGCCACTTTGTGCATTAACTACATATACGCTGTTGCTAGCCTGATGAAAGTCAACAATTTCTGCTGCGCTTTGGCCAAAAGTTCCTGACTCATAACGACCGATTAGTCCTAACTGCAATTGACCTTGAGCTTCAGCACATAGTATTTGAGTTTGGCCAGTA
The DNA here is from genome assembly GCF_041469325.1 of Shewanella sp. 10N.286.51.B8. Taxonomy (NCBI): domain Bacteria; kingdom Pseudomonadati; phylum Pseudomonadota; class Gammaproteobacteria; order Alteromonadales; family Shewanellaceae; genus Shewanella; species Shewanella sp. 10N.286.51.B8. Next base: position 98,599 of record NZ_JBFRKG010000009.1, on the reverse strand, counting down.
AGCACTTCATCTGTGTCTAAAACACCATTTATGTTTACATCAATCCCCGTGTCGATCTGTTGACCACCAAATGGACACTGGCTATTACCAGCAGTTAATTCAGTGATTGAGATTAACGAGCTTAAACCATTCGTACCATCAACACCTTGAACGCCATTAAGACCATCATCACCATTACAGCCTGCTAGCAGCATCATTGACATTACTGTGGTTAACGGCAAAAGTGTGGTTAACGGAAAAATTTTCGTTTTCATGCTTTAGTCTCTATTAAGTAATTGTTGCAAAGTTGGGCGCTAAGCTACTCAAGTCCGATGACACTAAAACGACAACAATGTTACTTTAATGTTAAGCCTCGACAGTCTGATTTAGTAAAGATTAAAATACACTTAATTCCTGATATTTTTCGATGCTGATCACCTTTTTCATGGTAAAATTTTGCCAGAATTTCGTACTCTCTTTCCTATAAAATTCTTCGATGTGATCCTATTTTATGTCTATCCAATGAGGTTTTTGTCAGCATGTCTTCTAACTCTCCTTCTGTGACCTCGGCGCAGAACTCCCCAAACCTTGCCATGCTTATTCCGATGCTGGCTGCGATTGTGGCCATAACCCCATTAGCCATCGATATGTATTTACCAGCAATGTCTGCCATTGCTGACAGCTATTCAACCCATGTCACTACAGTGCAGCAATCGTTAAGTATTTACCTTGCGGGCTACGCGCTAGGGATGCTCACTTTTGGCCCGCTTGCTGATCGCTTTGGCCGTAGACCCTTGGTCATTTTTGGCTTAAGTGGGTTTACCTTAATCAGTTTCTTTATTTCTATCACCGCTAATATTGAGTTATTTTTAGCGCTGCGTTTTTCCCAAGCATTTATTGGCGCAGCTGCCACGGTTGTGGTACCTGGTTATATTAAGGAAGTTTATGGTGACAATACTGCCAAAGGAATGTCTTACGTCAGCTTAATAATGATGTTAGCGCCGTTACTTGCGCCCAGTGTAGGCAGTTTAATTTTAGAAGTGGGTGAATGGCCGTTAATCTTTTTAAGCCAAAGTTGTTATGCTATATTTTTGCTTTTGTTGATTATTTTTAAATTAAAAATGCCCAGCGACAAAGCAAAAGATGCCCGCAGTAATAAGTCTTTTTTAAACGCCTATAAAACCGTGCTGAGCCGCCAAGGTGTGAAACTCAATATTAGTTGCGGAGTACTGACTTCCTTTGCGTTTTTCTGTTATTTAACAGCTTCGCCTTTCATTTATATGGAAGTCTTTGATTTAGATAAAACCTTATTTTCAATATTATTCAGTACTAATGTCGGCGCTCTGATGTTGGCGAACATTTTAAACTCTCGAATTGTCGGGCGTTTTGGCTCAAACAGAATGCTGTTTGCTGCAACCGTGTTTGCCACCTTAGCAGCCGCAGGTTTGTTGCTGGTGAATCTTTTAGGCTTGAGTTACCACTTTACTGTCGCCATGCTGATCCCATTAATGGGCTGTTTAGGAGTGATGTCAGTTAATGCCGATGCCATTGTGTTGATGAAATTTAAACAAGAAACCGGTACTGCAACGGCTGTAATTGGCACTCTGAGATTTGGCTTTGGCTCATTAGCTGGCCCTTTATTGGCTTTCTTTTATACTGGCACCGCAGTGCCATTTTCGGCGATGATGTTGTTATCAGTAATGCTGGTAATGGGTTGTTTATTGTTTCAACGTACCCAGCCAAGAAACTAATCATCTAGCGGCTTGAACTTGTAATAAAACGGCTCATAAAGAGCCGTTTAAATTCACACTAACACCATAGGTAATGTGCTTAGTAACATCGCCGCCATCAACCAATTAAAATTTCGCTGACGAATAGGTGTGTTTAACTTCTGACTGATAGAAGAGCCTATCAGTACCCAAAGCAATGACATTGGTAGCCCTACAATATTGAATACCAGCACCCCACCAATTGCCGTTGTCCAATATAAATCACCACTAATAGTAAATGCGCTTAATAAGCTAATTGAAGCCATCCATGTTTTAGGGTTTATCCATTGGAAAAAGGCCGCTTCAACTAAGGTTATCGGCTTAGCCCTTTCGCTGGCTTGATTGCGTCCATGTTGCGTGGCTATTTTGACCGCGAAATAGATCAAGTAGCCAATGGATGCATATTTTAACATCTGATGCAGTAGCGGCCATGACTCAAATAAAGACCCTAACCCCAATAACATAGCCACATGCAAACTGGTTTGGCCTAAACGGATCCCAATCATATGCGGTACGGTTTGTTTAACACCAAAATTAGCACCAGAGTTAGCCAATAGCACATTATTAGGCCCTGGCGTACCCGTCATGGTAGCGCAAAATAGTGCGGCCGATAGCATCAACATGACAACAGATGGGTCCATACATTTCCTATTTAAACATTTTTAATCAAATCACCTTAAACTCAGCAAATACCTGTTCGAAAAACAACACGATACAAGCAAGCGTAATATACTCGGTTTAATTCAAGTTTCTGCAGTTTTCACGCTTTTTAATTAATTTAAAACGCCTAATTGTCATTTATCTTGAACAATCATGAAATACTTTCACCTAAATTACTTTATTTCAACAAGACACTTGTATCGTGCTCAAAAATAAATATGATGAAGGTATCTTGGAAATCAGCAAGATACATATTTAGTCAAATTATCTGAGGCGGTTTTCTACTGCGTAGATAAGCGAGTTCGAATTACCGTTCGGGCTTATTTTTAGAACGATTACCGTCGTTGTAGCAAGATACTGTTTACCATAACGGTAACTTAAGAGGATTTAGCAATGGAAAAATTATCCGGCGCCAGCATGATAGTGCGCTCGTTAATCGATGAAGGCGTAAAACACATTTTCGGCTACCCAGGTGGCTCAGTACTCGACATCTACGATGCGCTGCACAAAGATTCTGGCGTAGAGCATATCCTAGTAAGACATGAACAAGCAGCTGTGCATATGGCTGATGGTTATGCCCGCGCCACCGGTGATGTGGGTGTCGTACTGGTAACCTCTGGTCCTGGTGCTACTAACGCCATTACCGGTATTGCTACCGCCTACATGGACTCTATTCCTTTAGTGGTTTTATCAGGCCAAGTTCCGAGTAATTTGATTGGTAATGATGCTTTCCAAGAATGTGACATGATTGGGATCTCACGCCCTATTGTCAAACATAGCTTTTTAGTTAAAGATCCCCGTGAAATCCCCGAAATCATCAAAAAAGCTTTTTATATTGCAGCAACCGGTAGACCTGGCCCTGTCGTAGTTGATTTACCAAAAGATTGCTTAAACCCTGAAGTCCTGCACGAATACATTTACCCTGAAAGCGTTAATATGCGCTCTTACAATCCGACAACCGCAGGCCACAAAGGTCAGATACGCCGTGGATTACAAGCGCTGTTATCGGCTAAAAAACCGGTGTTATATGTGGGCGGCGGCGCTATTATTTCAGGTTGCGACCAACAAATTATTCGCCTAGCTGAAAAGCTCAATATTCCAGTCATTAATACCTTAATGGGCTTAGGCGCATTCCCTGGCACTCACCCACAATGCTTAGGTATGTTAGGCATGCACGGTTTATATGAAGCTAATATGGCGATGCACAACTGTGACTTAATTTTTGGTATTGGGGTGCGTTTTGATGACCGTACCACCAATAATGTAGAAAAATATTGCCCTAATGCCACCATTTTGCATATCGATATTGATCCGGCATCTATTTCTAAAACCATACGAGTGGATATACCGATTGTTGGCTCTGCTGAAAATATCCTCGATAGCATGTTAGCTTTACTTGATGACACCGAAAAAACCAACGACAGCGAAGCGCTTGATGCTTGGTGGGTTGAGATTAATCAATGGCGCGAAAAAAATTGTTTAGCCTATGACAAATCAAGTAATCGCATAAAGCCACAGCAAGTGATCGAAACACTGCATAAATTAACCAATGGCGATGCCTACGTCACCTCTGATGTGGGTCAGCACCAAATGTTTGCCGCGCTTTACTATCCATTTGATAAGCCACGCCGTTGGATTAACTCAGGCGGGCTTGGCACCATGGGCTTTGGTTTACCTGCTGCCATGGGCGTAAAAATGGCGATGCCAGATGAAACCGTAGTGTGTGTTACGGGTGATGGTTCAATCCAAATGAATATTCAAGAACTTTCAACTGCGCTGCAATATGACACCCCAGTAAAAATCATTAATTTGAATAACCGTTTCTTAGGTATGGTTAAGCAATGGCAAGACATGATTTATTCAGGTCGTCATTCACACTCTTATATGGATTCAGTGCCTAATTTTGCCAAAATCGCTGAAGCTTATGGCCATGTTGGCATGACGATTAGTGATCCTAACGAATTAGAGTCAAAGTTAGCTGAAGCATTGGCAATGAAAGACAAGTTAGTCTTTGTTGATATTAGCGTTGATGAAACAGAGCATGTTTATCCAATGTTGATCCGTGGAGAAGCAATGAAAGATATGTGGTTAAGTAAAACGGAGAGAAGCTAATGCGTCGTATTATTTCTGTATTATTAGAAAACCAACCAGGGGCATTGTCTCGTGTGGTTGGACTGTTTTCTCAGCGTGGCTACAACATCGAAAGCTTAACCGTTGCGCCAACAGAAGACACCACCCTGTCACGCCTTAATATTACGGTGAATGCTGAAGCTGATGTTCACGAACAAATTGAAAAGCAACTTCATAAGTTAATTGATATTTTAAAAGTCTCTAACATAACTGAAAATGCCCATATTGAGCGAGAACTGGCATTGGTCAAAGTTAAAGCCCAAGGAGAGATGCGTGAAGAAGTCAAACGCACTGCTGATATCTTCCGAGGTCAAATAGTGGATGTCACCGCCAGCTTGTATACCATTCAAATGGCCGGTACCAGCGAAAAAATAGATGCCTTCATCAGCGCGCTTGCTGAAGTCACAAAGGTAATTGAAGTTTCTCGCTCAGGCGTTGTAGGTCTTGCCCGTGGCGAGAAAGTCATGAAAGCATAGTGTTTACTTTTTACATGGCTAGTAACAAGTCTATGTATAAAAAAGTGTCACAATAAAGGGAGCTGATTAGCTCCCTTTTTTATGCTTATTATTGACCCCTCCTGAGATAACCTGTTTTTGAGGCTAATTGATTCACTGTTCATATTTGAGAGCAATAATGTTTGATCAGAAATGGCAGGGGCTTGCTTATTTATTGAACTTCGACTTGATGAAGTTTGATCGTTTTCACTAGCTGAAGTGAAGTTATTGTCAATTGAAAACAATATCGTTTGATCATTTTGTAACTCACCTCTGGACATTTCCGAGTTAGATCTCTAAATCTAATTGGTGAATTTAGGATTAAAATTTCTATGCTAAGTGAGTTCAACTACAAATGAGTGGCCAAATTCACCTTGTCACTACACTAAACGTTCATTTCCTACAAATGCCAGTAACTCTTTGGGTTGCTCACCTTTAATCGCTGAATTTATGCATCGTTGAATACTAGTGTAATCTGAAGTTTCAGGTGTTGCAGCCATTTGCGCGCGAATTGGATTCAAATCAACATAGGCCATACAGGCAAGAACTGCTGCGTCAAAACTTTATTGACTGCCGACAGATCATATTGATTCACCTTGTTAGCTTTACGCTTAAAGCGAAAACAGCCCTACCCTATATTTTGCTCACTCTGTTATACTAACCAGCTATTCTTTACCACTGCGCCATGATTAACGCTAAACCAAACATTAATCATTGCTGACAGTGTTGTTAATTATCATTTTACTTTACCCGAGATTACACATGCCATTTTCGAAGCTGGGATTAAGCGATCCAATAATCAGTGCACTTAGTTCTTTAGGTTATACCAAGCCGACTCCCATTCAATCTAAGGCTATACCTGTTGCTTTATCGGGTAAAAATATCATTGCCGCGGCGCAAACCGGCACCGGTAAAACAGCCAGCTTTGTACTGCCTATTATCGAACGCTTTAAAGCCCCCCATAAGGTACGTGGCAAACGCGTCAAAGCACTGGTATTAGCACCTACCCGTGAACTGGTGATTCAGGTTGAGCAAAACATCAAAAAATACAGCCAGAACTTATCAATAAATTCAATGGTCATGTATGGCGGCGTTGACAGTAATGCCCAAAAGCAAAAGCTCATTGAAGGCATTGATATCCTGGTGGCAACGCCTGGCCGTTTGCTGGATATGTATACTCAACGTGCCGTTAACTTTGACGAGCTTGAAGTGTTAGTGCTTGATGAAGCCGATAGAATGCTGGATATGGGCTTTATTGAAGACATTAACCGCATCATCGAATTGTTGCCTGATGAACGTCAAAACATGTTGTTTTCAGCCACTTTGTCTAACCAAGTTCGCGCTCTGGCTAAATCAGCTATGCGTAACCCAGTGCAAATTTCAGTGGTTGAAGATGCTGACGCAGCGCCAAAAATTGATCAATGGTTAGTTACCGTTGATAAAGAAAAGAAGTCAGCATTACTAAGCCAGTTAATTAAAGACAACGATTGGAAACAAGCGCTGATCTTTATCGAAACTAAACACGGTGCAGCAAAGCTGGTGACTCAATTAGAAAAGCGCGGCATTATTGCTGAGTCTTTTCATAGTGGTCGTAGCCAGCCGATACGTGAGCAATTACTTAAAGATTTTAAAGATGGAAAAATCACCTATCTTATTGCCACTGGTGTTGCTTCTCGTGGTATTGATATTGATGACTTACCTATCGTCATTAACTACGACTTACCATACCCTGCTGATGATTATGTGCATCGCATTGGTCGTACTGGCCGTGCTGGGGCGTCTGGTATTGCAGTGTCATTGGTGTCAAAAGATGACTTTAAAAATCTCTGCGCAATTGAGCGCCGTTTGGGTCACTTAATTGTCCGTAAAGAAGTTGAAGGCTTTACTACGCGTAAAGAAGTACCGATTTCAATCTTAGATTTTGTCCCTAAGAATGCCAAAGTGCCAAAAGCGAAAACTGATGACAAGCCAACGCTTTCTCGTGGCAAGTCAGATAAGCCAAAGAATAATCATTACGATAAAAATAAAGCCAAACGCTTTAACAAAGAAAGCGCAGCTAAAAGCCCATATAAAACTAGTGACCGCGGCGAGAATAGAAGCTCAGACTCTCGCAAGCCTAGTAAAAATAACACCAGCAGATCAGTGCCCAATGGCACTGGCGCTGTAAACCCTTGGGGTAAATAGGCTGATATTTTTATAGCCGCTAGGTTAAAAGCCACACTTGGTCAATATTGTTTAAAGCGCCGCTAATTTAATAGCGGCGCTTTTTTAATGCTGATTACCTCAGTATGAGTATCTGTAGTTAATGGTTAATGGTTAATGGTTAATGGTTAATGGTTAATGGTTAATGGTTAATGGTTAATGGTTAATGGTTATTTATCACGAATAGTCACTCGCCACGGTGGATTTAATCGATTCTCTCCTGCCCAATACAGCTTTATCTTATTACCTGCAGGATCAAACAGCCTTGCTTCACGCCATAAATAGTCTTGATCTGTGGGCAAAGTTTCAAATTCGATGCCTTTTTTAATCAGCTGATTAACCCATTCATCTAGTTGCTCATGTTCAAAATAGATAACGGTTCGGTTATCACTCATATTCAATTGCAGCTCATCTAAGGTTAATGAAAAACTGGCCTCACCATCAGGACACATAAAACGAGCGTAATGGGCAGTATTAACGATTTGAGTAAAACCGAGAGTTAAATAAAACTCACAGGCTTTAGTCATATTATTAACCGTTAAGGTAACTTGATTAAGATGCATACTGACTCCGACTTAAGATAAATCTCCAACTAATACTGTTCGTTTTTACTGTTGCTTATACTATTTATAAGCGCCAATGAAACTTAAACATAACGATTTCGTTCACTGGGAATATCCGTTAAATACTGGACAAACTCTACCTCAATGCCATCAGGGTCAAGATAATAAACACTGTCAGAGTAAGTATCTTCACGGCCTTTAATCGCTATTTCAAAACCAGCTTGCTCCATTCTTGCCATTAAACTTTTAAGATCTGACACCACATAAGCAAAATGGGCTAAGCCTAAATCATAACCTTCATTGGGACGCATTTTTCCTTTACCGCCATCGTTAAGCGATAAGTAATTATATTCATCACCAAAGTGCAGCCATTTACGCTGCACCCCATGCCACTCACCTTCACCACCGCCGCGAACTTGCCAATGGGGAAAAGCTGCCCGATAAAACGCTAAGCTAGCGTCTAAATTTTGTACTACTAAATTTAAATGCTCTAATCGCATAATCATATTCCTTGTTTTAAAAAGCTGACATTACTTATTAATCATCACTTGATTGAATAGGGTTCGGCTTAGTTCAATAACCGCTGTGATTGCGTTTTCTGCTGACAAATCATGATTCTTAGCGCCACTTGGGGAGCGGCTTGGGTCATCTGAAGCATCATAAGCTTGCTCAGTGACCACTTCCTTAGAGGGTTTGATTACTGTAGTAACCGGAGTTGTTGTTCGATGACTGAATGTATTCACTTGTTCAGTTTTAAAAATTAAATACGTCATTTTGCCTCCTGCATTGCAACGATTTTTAAATCAACTTGTTGTAATATAGTGCCACTATAAAACCTCAACCTTGGTTGAGGTAAAGTATTATTTTTACTGTAATAGGAATATTTTGATGCTTGATGAAATGGATTTAACAGTCGGGCAAGTGGCCAAGCGTTGCGGCATAAAAGTCTCAAGCTTGCATTTTTATGAATCAAAAGGCTTGATCACCAGTTTGCGCAATCAAGGCAATCAGCGCCGCTATCGCCGAGATGTGATCAGGCGGATATCCGTGATAAAAGCCGCCCAAACCATGGGAATAAGCTTGCAGGATATCAAGCAGGCATTTAGCCACCTTCCCAATGAACGCACCCCAACCCCTGAAGACTGGGCGTTGCTATCGACCAAGTGGCAAAATCAGTTAACTAGAAAAATCAATTATTTGACTAATTTACGTGACTCTCTAGATGGCTGTATTGGTTGTGGATGTTTATCAATGAAAAACTGCCCCATATACAATCCTAATGATGAACTGGGTAACAATGATGCTGGTGCGGTCATTTTAGATAGAGCGCTTAAATAGGGGCTTGTGACTTTTACGAGCAGTGCTTTTATTGAAAGCGACGTTATCGCGAAGTGCTTTTGTTGAGAGTGACTTTAATGTGGGATCAATAATGTGGCGTCAATTTGTTGTGAGGGGCTTTATAAACAGTCATAAGGCAAAAAGCCCAACTAGGAAAATGAATCTAGTTGGGCAAAAATCAGGGAAGAGATGAAACTAGTGCCCTTTATTATTTACCTAAAGGGCGGTAACGCATTAACTTTCAATCGTATTACTGGTAGCGCTGCGCGCAGAATTGATTTGAATTTTACGTGCTTTTAACGCTTCAGGGATTTCTCTTACTAAATCAACATTTAATAAACCATTTTCTAATTCAGCACCAACAACCTTGACATGGTCTGCTAACTGGAAAGTGCGCTCAAATCCACGCTCTGCGATACCTTGATGTAAGTATTTACGTTCATCGTTTACTGCAGCCACTTTACTGCCTTTGATAAGTAACTTGTCACCTTCGCTAGTGATATCAAGTTCTTGCATACTAAATCCAGCAACCGCCATAGTGATACGGTAGCGATTTTCGCCAAGTAATTCGATGTTGTATGGAGGGTAACCGGTGTTACCATTTTGTACTGCGGCGTGTTCAGCCATTTTAGCTAAACGATCAAAACCAATCGCACTACGATAAAGAGGAGTTAAATCTGGAGTTAAATTAAATTTACGCATTGTCATATCCTTGTCTAAAGCAATATGTGAAAAATAAAATGCCATTATTGGCTGTTTGTCATTACCCTTGCGGCGTAATGCTAGTTAGTACCTCTATTGAGCGTGCCTAACTTACAACTAGATATGAGAACGATATTTTATTTTTCAAGTAAATTAGCAAAAATAATTTTTCCTTCAGCCAATTAATTTAAATATAACCATTAATAATCAATATCTTAAAAAGATAAAAATTTTCAAATAAAAAGACAACCAAGTGGTTGCCTTTAGGTTTAAATGCTAACAGAAGCTAACATTAACTCATGGATACTAATAAATACTGCAGCCTAATGAACTTTTAGATTGGGTAAATTTCACTTCATTTTTCGGATTATGATCCTCAATTTGAATATTTTTCTCTTTCTTAACGTATTCATAAAGCTCAATGGCATCTACATAACCCGCTTCAAGAATATTAATCTTAGGGTAATTGTCACCACCTGCTGCGCTAAAACTTGGAATAGAGAACTGATAGGTTGCCGATATATCAAAAGGCTGACCATTAATACTATGAATTTCAACGTCTTGATCACGACATTTTACAGTCATATCAATACCGTAAAATTGCGCATAAGCACCGCTAGTTCGGGTATTGGTAGCCACTTTTGATAAATAGCTAATTAATTTGTCACCTGACATTTCTGCTAAACCAATAGTATTTGAAAATGGTTGCACCGTGAGCACATCACGATAAGCAATATTTCCTGCCGGAATAGAGGCTCTGACGCCACCAGAGTTCATGATACCAAAGTCAGCGCGCACTTTATTACTGTGTACTTTCGCAATTAACCTACCTAAATTGGTTTGCTGGGCACGCACCACCTTGCGATCGCCTTGTAATAGCCCATCTACTTTACCTATGATCACATCAAGCTCTGCGCTGCCTTTTTGCTGATAAGGTAATAACGCCGCTTCAACCTCAGGGTTACGCTCAACATGCTCACCTACTGGCCAAGCAAGCTTTTTACCAAAAGCCATTCGCTTTAAGTTAATTGGAATTAATCGGTAGTCCACTAAATACAATTTACCGTTAATGTATTCAAAATCAGCGCGGCCAACAAAGCGTCCCCACTCATGGGCTTGCATAATCCAAGTGCCATTTTGTTTGTCTGGACGACAAGAGTCACCCGCGGTGAAGGTTTTATCATATTCACTGTTGCGACCAGCCATACACACTGGATTTTGCGAGTGCCCGCCGATAATGGCGTCTAACTGCCCTTCCTCTAACGCTCTAGCCATCGTGACATCACCAGGGGCATTACTGCCAAAATCTGCATCCTGATAATGGCCCATATGGGTAGCTGCAAACACTAAGTCTACAGTTTCATTGGCTTTTATTTGCGGTAACAACTGCTTCATTTCCGCGATAGGATCGGTAAAAATCAACGACTCTGTATGCAATGGATTAGTTAGCTTTGGTGTGTCGTTAGTGGTCAACCCCACTACAGCAATGTCAATATCACCCACTTTGAACACTTTATAAGGTTCAAAATAACGTTGATTAGATTCTTTATCATAGATATTGGCAGCCAACATTGGAAATGTCGCTAACTCTGCTTGCTCTGCCAATACTGACAATGGGTTATCAAATTCATGATTGCCCACCGCCATGGCATCATAACCAATCATATTCATGCCAATAAAATCGGGGATGGCGTTTTGTAAGTCGGATTCTGGTACACCCGTATTGATGTCGCCACCTGATAACACTAAGGTATGCCCACCATTTGCGGCGACCTCTTTACGAATACCATCAATGACAGTAAACCGCGCTGCCATGCCATACTCACCCGCTTTGTTATGCCAAAAACGACCATGATTATCATTGGTATGCACCACAGTAAATTTAGTGCAATTATTATCTTCGCAGTCAGGTTTTCGATCACACGCAGTTAAACTGGTTAATACACCGATGACGACCAGTAGACTCGGAATTTTTCTTATCATTATGTTATCCGTAAACCTTCAATTTAATACAAGTTGCCTGCAATTTGTTTGCAACTAGTTTCACTACATAAAACGAGCTGTATTTTAACAAAAGTTTACTAAATATTGTGATTTATTTTTAAGTTATCACTTTAAATAACAATGATTTAGTTTTTATTAATACACGCAGATTGTCCAATATAATAAAAAGGGATTTAGCCAAATGATTGAGCTGTTCGAATATAAAAAAGGCTCAGCGCCATAACAGCGCTAAGCCTCTTGTTTTTTATAGCATTTAACTATCACAAGTTAATAGTGACATTGTACTTAATTTGAAACAGCCACACTAAAGTGCCAGTTATGCTTTCCCGAGTTTATCGGTTAGCCATTGACCAATGTGGGACAACTGCGCAGGTATAACACTATGTGCCATAGGGTAAGTAAGCCACTTGCTCGAATAGCCTGCTTTAATTAAGGCATCATGGGCCATTTTTCCAGCAAATAATGGCACCACTTCATCTTGCTCACCATGGTTTTGTAATATCGGCGTATCACTGTTAGCTTCGCTTAAGCCCTCAGGTAAAGCCTCTCCTGCGGGTAAATAACATGACAATGCCATAATGCCTGCAAGTTTTTGCTCAAACCTCAACCCAGTAAATAAACTCATGACGCCACCTTGGCTAAAACCTGCCAGCACAATGTTTTGAGCGCTAATACCCGATTCAATTTGTTCATTGATCAGCGCTTTTACTGCGATTTCAGAGGTTAACACCCCATTGATATCGGCTCGATCATGTAAATCCATGCTTTTAATATCATACCAAGATCGCATGATATAGCCGCCATTTATGGTCACCGCTTGTTCTGGTGCATGGGGAAAAACAAATCGAATACTATGATCACTTGGTAAACCTAAAACAGGCACGACGGGCGCAAACCCGGCTCCTGAGTCTCCTAAGCCATGTAACCAAATGACACATGACTTCGCAGGTGTAGCTGGTTCAACTGTTATACGTTCTAGTAGGGTTGTCACCGACGACATAATTAAATCCTTTATGATGAATTGCGGCTATCTTATACCAATCCATAAGCACCGTTAAGCTTGAAACAAAAAAGGTAGCCGTAGCTACCTTTTTCAATTTACACCGTTTTTAACTTACTCATTAGTTAATCAAAAGAAATTATTGAGCACAACTTTTCACTAACGCGCCATTACGGTAGAAGTTTAATTGACCTTCCACTGGCGCATAATCGGCAGCTGATAATACAGGATTTGCCACAAAGTACTCACGGAAAACAGCAGCATCGGTTAATTGAGTATCTATGTAGTTTTTATGTTGATTAATAACTGGATAATCGTCACCACCAGCAGCACTGAAATGGATTAACGAGAAGGTATAATCATCTTCTAAATCGAAACTACGGCCACCAAGAGAAGCAATATCGACGGTTTCAGCATCACAATTCACATCCATAGCTACATGGTTAAATTGTGGGAAACCACCGCCGGTTTTAACTGCAACAGCAGCTAAATAATCTTCAACTTCCGCACCCGTCATAGTGACATAAGATACGAAATTACCAAATGGTTGTACAGTTAACACATCACGGTATGAAATATCACCTTCAGCGATAGAAGCACGGACACCACCTGAATTCATTACGCCAAAGTCTGCGGTGACATTGAAGTTATTGCTAACAAATTCAGAATAAGCTGTAGTGAGCAGGTTACCTAGGTTTGTTTGCTCAACACGTACGACTTCACGATCGCCTTCAAACTTACCATCAGTATAGGAAATCACCACATCTAACAATTCTTGACCGCGCTGTTGATATGGCAATAAGGTGTCATATACTGTTTGGTCTTTTTCAATTTCTTCAGTAATGAAAACTAACTCGCCACTTTCATCTTCTTGCTTTAAGTTAATTGGGATGAGTGAGTATTCTGCCAGCGTTAGCTCTCCATCCATGTATTCAAAATCAGCACGTCCAACGTACTTGCCCCATTCATGGGCTTGCATGATATAAGTCCCATTTTGCTGATCAGGTTTACAGTCATCACCTGGAGCAAAATCTGCGTACTCATCCCCTTCCATACACACAGGGTTTTGTGAATGACCACCTATAATCGCGTGCAGTTGACCTTGCTCAACAGAGCGAGCTAGCATCACATCACCAGCGGCTTCTGTACCATGATTACCGTCAGCATAATGACCCATATGGGTTACAGCAAACACCATATCAACGTCTTCATTGGCTTCGATTTCAGCAAGAACAATAGGCAGCTCGTCTTGAGGATCGGTAAATGTCAGTCTGTCGACATTTTCTGGATTAACAATTTTGGGGGTATCAACAGTGGTAAAACCGATAATCGCAATTTTTACGCCATTAATATCAAACACTCGGTAAGGTTCAAAATAGCGCGCGTCTGCATTTTTGTCATAGATGTTAGCTGCAAGCATTGGAAAATTAGCCAATGTTGACTGCATATCAAGTGTGCTTAGAGGATTGTCAAACTCATGGTTACCCACTGCCATAGCGTCATAACCTAATAGGTTCATCCCCATGAAGTCAGGAATGGCTTGCTGCATGTCTGACTCAGGTACACCAGTGTTAATATCACCACCAGATAAAAGAATGGTTTCACCGCCAGCACGCTCTACTTCATGTCGAATTTGATCAATCACAGTTTTACGCGCAGCCATACCATATTCGCCATTGCTGTTTTCCCAAAAACGGCCATGATTATCATTGGTATGAATAACAGTAAAGCTAGTACATGCATCACCAGCAGCTTCACAAGCTGTTAGGTTTTTATCATCGTCATTACTACAACCTGATAAAGCCGCGAGTACAGCAGAGGCCACTAAGCATTTGCACAAGATGTTTTTCATGATCTAACCCTTAATCAATTTAATTTTTATAATGTACGAGCTATCCAGCCCATTGCTGAATGCTAGCAAACATTGCATAAATCTCATGTCAGTTTGATTACAAAAAACCACAATTTACCCAACCACAACAACAAGATGCATCTTGATAAACATTAAAATCAAAAACAAAACACTCACACAAAAAAAACAAAACAAGTCAGACATTTCAAGCTGTAACAACACAAATTGTATCTGGTTGATATTTGAACCCATATAGCCATATTTCTCTATTGATGTGAGTTTTTTGTTAAAAGCACCGCGATTAAAGCAACCAATACTCGCTATTCCAATTCAATATTTTCAGTAACAGTAAATACATTTAGGCTCAAGCAGCTTCGAATTAATCGAACGTTATAGCCCATTTAATCCGCTTTTTTTGCTAAAATTTATCACTTAAACTCAGTCATAGAAGTTGAAATTATCAGGTGGCAATGATGGGGTTATTACAAAATGGACACTGGGTCGATCAATGGTACCCAACGAAGGAAAATGGCGGCAATTTTCACCGAGAAGATGCACAATTTAGGCATTGGATCACACCAGACGGCAGTGCTGAAGTAAGTGGTGATGTAGGCTTTAAAGCTGAAGCTGGACGTTACCATTTATACGTTTCATTGGCTTGTCCTTGGGCTCATAGAACCTTAATTTTTCTACAACTTAAACAGTTAACCCAAATGATTGATGTCACTGTGGTTGAGCCGCACATGCTCAGTAACGGCTGGGAGTTTGCAGGATCTAATCAGTCGGCAGCTGCTAATGCCATTGAAGGCGCTAATACCGATCCTTTGTTTAATAAAGATTACCTGTATCAAATTTACCAAATGGCCAAAGCTGATTATAACGGTCGTGTCACTGTGCCCGTATTATGGGATAAACACACTAATACCATAGTCAGTAATGAATCATCTGACATTATTCGTATGTTTAATCGGGCGTTTAATCATCTTACGGCTAACCATGACGACTATTATCCAGCAGCACTACGTCAAGATATTGATGAACTGAATGCCATGATTTACGACAACATTAATAATGGTGTATATCGCAGTGGTTTTGCTACTACTCAACAAGCATATGAAGCAGCAATAACGCCACTGTTTGCCAGCTTAGCGCAATTAGAACAACGCTTAGCAACAAAACGCTACTTAATGGGAGATGTGATAACTGAAGCAGATTGGCGTTTATTTACCACTTTAATTCGCTTTGATTGTGTTTATGTAGGCCACTTTAAAACCAATATTAGAACCATTGAGTCCTACCCTTGCCTTTCTGGTTACCTCAGGGACTTATACCAACAGCCTGGCATTGCTGACACGGTAAACTTTGAGCACATCAAGCAGCATTACTACTTTAGCCACCAACAAATTAATCCAACCCAAATCGTGCCAGTTGGCCCAGAGATTGACTATAGCAGTCCCCATAACCGAGATTCACTAGCCTAGGTGTTCCTGTAGTGAAGCTTGTCGCAGCCGAATCAGATTATTCGGCTGCAATGCCCATTATTTCGATGGCTTCATAAAATTGCTGGGCATTATCCAATTTTAAACTCCAGCGCACAGCGCCAGCATCTGCGATTAACATTAAACTGTCACTAAGACATTTCATGTCATCGACCATTGCGGTCAAGACGATGTTATTGGTATTTAATCGACACTGGATTTCAAATGGCGTGACCACTAATTTACCTTGGGAAAATTCAATTATCATTCGGATGCTTCTTTTATTTCAAACAAAAATCCCAAGTATATTAACTACACTTGGGATTACATTTGGGGTAATGCAGCAATAAATTAGTGCTGATGACCACCCTCACCGTGTGAATGACCGTGGGCAATTTCTTCATCTGTTGCTTCACGAAAATCAACCACTTCGATATCAAAGGTTAACTCACGACCAGCCAATGGGTGATTAGTGTCAATCGTTGCCATGAATTTACCCATTTTAACGATAGTCACTTGGCGTTGGCCTTCTTCAGTATTGACAATAGCAGACATGCCCACTTTCCATACTTTAGCGCCTTGTAGGTGTTTTACTGAAACACGTTGCTCAGCACCTTCCATACGCTCACCATAGGTCTCAGCAGCTGGTAATGTAACGGTGAACTTTTCACCCGCATCTTTGCCAGCAATGGCATTTTCTACACCTGGCATCATGTTGTCATGGCCATGTAAATAGGCGATTGGAGAACCACCTTCGTTACTTTCAATCACTTCACCTTGTTCGTCACGAAGGGTGTAGTTGAATCGAACTACCATATTGTCTTGAGCGCTCATCGAATGTCCTTAGTTTACTTCGATATCAATAGTTTCCGCAGCTTAACAAATACCCGATTAAGCTGCCAGTAAAAGCCGAGATAATCGATTGCTATGCTTTTAGCTTATGCTTTTAGCTTATTCTTTAAGCTTATGAACTGAGTTTAAGCACTAAGCCTGCGAACTGGCAGAGAATAAACTCTCAGCGATGCAATCATTATTTTTTAATTGAAGCTACGGATTATAAACTGATCTTAATACCTAACGCGGCGAAGGTTTTTTGATCGGGAAAGCCATCAGCAATCAAGTTTTTACTGCGCTGAAATGCCTGCACTCCTGCAATCGAGTTTCGCCCGAGTACACCATCTGGCTTACCAACATCAAAACCCAGTTCATTTAATTTTGCTTGCATAAGCTTAATGTCGCTGCGATTAAATAGACCATGATCCGGCGCGCTTACTCTCAGCGGCGCTGCACCATTCACCCTATCGGCTAAATGGCCCACGGCAATGGCGTAAAATTCAGAGCGATTCCAGCGCATAATGACATCAAAGTTATCGTAACCTAAGAATGCTGGCCCGGTATGACCAGACGGGACATACAATGAGGCTTCCATCTCTGGAGTCGTCAACGGTGTGCCATTGGCTTGCTTGAGGTTTAATGCAGCCCAATCGGTTAACGGTTTAGGGTGCTTGCGGCCAAGGTATTGGTAATCATAATTTTCAGGCAATAATACTTCTCTGCCCCAGCGTTCATTCGCTTTCCAGCCCAGTTGCTGCAAAAAGTTTGCCGCAGACGTTAGGGCATCGGCAGTGCTATTCCACAAATCGACTTTACCGTCACCATCACCATCAACGGCATATTTAGCGTAATTGGTTGGCATAAATTGAGTATGCCCCATCGCGCCAGCCCAAGAGCCTACCATAGTCGCATCATCAAATTGATACTTTTCTTTAAGCTTTAAAGCTTGCATTAATTCATTGGTAAAATAGCTACTACGACGAGGATCGCAGGCTAATGTCGCTAACGAATTTAACACTGACATTTTGCCCTTATAGCCACCAAAGTTGGTTTCCAGCCCCCAAAAAGCAATGATATATTGGCCTGGTACCCCATACTTAAGGGTAAGCTTATTTAATAATTCTCGATGCTCGGCTAATAAACGCCGCCCCTCTTTAACACGCCAATCAGTCACACGCTTATTGAAGTAATTACCAAAGGTGGTGCTAAACTCTGGCTGCTGATTATCAAGCTCAATCACTCTAGGAATGTACTTTAGATTAGCGACACTGGTATTTATCGTTTGCTCGGATAAGCCTTCACTGCGGGCTGTAACTTTAAGCTTATCCACACACTGGGAAAAATCATCGGACGCTGCAATTGCTTGAAGACTAACAAAGCAGCTAGAAACCACTACAGCCGATTTTAGTAACGCCGGAAATTTGAAACTCACCATAAAAAGAATACTTCGACTAATCAATGAATAGCCACATCCTGACTTATCAAGCAAAAGGAAACAAGATCAAAAACCGCTAAAACTGTGATAATTTGTATTTGTTTATTTCATTTTGCGATAGAAGATTAATAGTGTTTTGTATTGTTTAGCGTTAACGTATAATGCATCAGTTAATTGAAATTTCTAAGAGACTAATCATGATTGAACTAACCCCTGCAGTTGTAAGCTTTATTGAAAATGTGAAAAAGCATCAAGTCCTTTGGGGCTTAGCGGATGAGACTGGTGAAGGTTGGGTTGTCTGTGACTCTTCTGAATTTGAACAAACTGATGTGATGCCTTTATGGTCAACACAAGCTGCGGCGGCAAGCCATTGTACTGAAGAGTGGGCAGACTATGTCGCTGTTGAGATCAGTGTGAATGACTTTTTAGAATTTTGGGTTGGCGATTTAAATGAAGACGGTGTATTAATCGGTCTTGATTGGGTTGCAAACGAAGAATGTTTAGAAGTAGATCCAATTGAATTAGCTAAAGAGCTAGTTGATATTGAAGCCGAATAATTACATTCTTGGCTAAATTAAGCTGCTGCAGTTCGTTACGAACTAAAGCAGCTTTTTTATAAGAAAAATTTACTTGCCAGTTATAACTTAAAGGCCTGTTTTGAATCATTTACCTCCCCTAATTGATATCCCTTTCGATCTTCGCCATCAATGCTGGTTTTGCGCCGAGCCTAGTAACGATGTGTTCAGTTATTATGCTAAAGCATCAACCCCGCACCCTTCATTAACACTGCCAGCATGCAGTGAGTGTGCAAGGTTAGCTAAAAAGAATTTACTGACTTCTATTTGGGATTGCAGAGACGCAGTAAAAGATGACTTAATGCAGATTTATCATAAAGATCTCGCCATTGGCATTAATTGGACCGAAGAAGAGTTGGCTGAGTCAGGTTTTGATTGTCGAATATTATCTGGCTTTAAAGAAAGTGCATGGATGATGTACAACATTGCCAAAGGCCGCATTAATGCAAAAGGTTGGCCCTTGGTGCTCAATGGCATTGATATTGAACAAGGTTATAGCGCGGTATTTGAATTTGATGGTTTACAGTTTAATAGCCTAAATAAGGCAATTAATCACTATTGTGACACCTTAGCGCTCAACAAATCGCTGTTATGTGAAATACTCAATATTGTCGGCAAAGACAAGTTTTCTTATGCGGTAAGGTTATGTCGAATGAACATTGGCATTACCAAAGAGCATCAAAAGCTGCTTATCGAACAGGTTCAAGAAGAGTTTACTTAAATTTGAGCGACTAAAACAGAAAGCCACAACAGAGCGAGCGCTAACAACCGCATCGCTCTGAAGATACACTTAGTCAAGGATCATCTTTAAGCGCTGCTGCACCGCATCAACCAATAAGTCTGGCTGGAATTTAGAAATAAACTTGTCACAGCCCACTTTTTCAACCATAGCATTATTAAAGCTGCCACTTAACGAGGTATTAAGGGTGATATACAGTGACGCCATGCGCTCATCGGCGCGCACTTCAGCTGTGAGTTTATAGCCGTCCATTTCAGGCATTTCTGCATCGGTAATCATCATCAATAACTCATCGGCAACGCTTTTACCTTCTGCTGCCCAACCTTTAAGCATATTCAATGCTTGCAAACCATCAGAGGCCTCTATGATTTTAATCCCCAGTTGACTGAGGGTGTCGCGTACTTGTTTTCTAGCCGTGGCGGAGTCATCAACAATTAATACTTTTCGGCCCGGCATGTGCGCCACTAATTGTTGATCAAGTACGCCTTCTGATAAGGTAATGTCGTAATCAATGATCTCAGCTAGCACCTTTTCGACATCAATAATAGAGACCAATCTTTGTACATCATTATCTTGCAGTTTAGTGATAGCCGTTAAATAGTTATTAGCCCCAGCAGACTTTGGCGGCGGCATAATATCGCCCCAGGTCATATTGACAATATGCTCTACCTTGCCAACTAAAAAGCCCTGCACACTGCGGTTATACTCAGTAATAATCAAATTACAGTCATCTGAGACTGGCATAGGGCTAAAGCCAATAGCACCGCGCAAATTAATCACTGGAATAGACATACCACGAATGTTGGCAACACCACTAATGTTTGGGTTACTGCCAGGTAATGCGCTTAAAGGCGGCAGCTTAACGACCTCTTTGACTTTGAACACGTTAATAGCAAATAATTGGGTGGCACTAATTTTGAACAACAGTAACTCTAAACGGTTCTCACCGACTAATTTAGTACGTTGATCGACTGAATCCAGCATTTTTTTCATTATTATTTCTCGTTAACTCGACCTTGGTTCTACTAGCCATTAAAAAATTTTTAGCGGATACAACAGCGACATTGACTAAATAAGGTTGGCTGTAAAACATCATTTAGAACAGATATTAACCTAATAAATTTTAATATAGATCTTATCGGCAGCATCGTACGTAACATGAGTAATTAGTGCAAATTCAACTCAAGATAAAACTATAGGGATCACAACAAATGACATCGACCAAGGTTTATAACAACATAAAAAGCATCGCCTTGTGTGCCTTGCTAGTTAGCGGAACAAGCGCTTGCACTATGCTCGATAAAAAAGTGACTGTGGTTGAAAACTTTAAACTCAACAATTACCTCGGTAGCTGGTATGAAATCGCCAGACTTGACCATTCATTTGAAAGAGGCCTTTCAAAAGTCACAGCCAACTATTCTGTTGATGGCGATAAAGTTGTGGTCATCAATCGAGGTTATTCAGACGAAAAAGCACGTTGGAGTGAAGCAGAGGGTAAAGCCTACTTCATTGAAACGGACAATATTGGCCGTTTAAAAGTCTCTTTTTTTGGGCCGTTTTATGGTGCCTATCAAATCCATGATTTGATGGAAGATAAAAACGGAAACTATATAAGTTCGTTAGTGATAGGTCCAAACAATGATTATGCGTGGATTTTATCGCGCACACCTAACATCTCTGCCGAGCATAAACTCAGATTCACAGAAAAAATGACCGCATTAGGCATTGATACTCAGCAATTAATTTGGGTAAAACAATAGTGATCATTACCCTCAATATCACCGTATAAACTATTGAAAACATGAATACTACATTCACCATTAAGTTAGTAATAAAGGTGCTGTTATGAAATTGCCTCTGTTCCCATTATCCATTTGCTTGTTACCTCAAGGCTTCACGCAATTGCGCATTTTTGAACCAAGATATAAACGTTTAGTGACTGAATCACTTAAATCAGGTGAAGGTTTTGGCTTATGCATGCTAACCAGTGACAACCAACTCATGCCTTTAGGAACTTGGGTTCATATTATCGATTTTGAAACGCTAGACGATGGACTATTAGGTATTAGTATCGAAGGTAAACAGCGGTTTAAAATCAATCAGTTCGATACTGAAGCTGATGGTTTAAAAAGAGGTGATGTCAGTTTAATCCCCGATTGGCCGCAAACAGATATAAAGCCCAAACAACATTTTTTAAAGAAAACCTTACAAGAGATTTTACAGCAGTACCCACAACAATTATCTCACTATAAAGATGACGACTTTAATAATTTGTCATGGGTCTGTCAGCGCTGGTTAGAGATAATGCCCATTAGCCCAGAGGAAAAGTACCAGTGCATTAATAGTCATAATCACGAAATGACCCAAGCCTTGATCACCAGCATTATTAAGTAATCTTAACGCATTCAAAATCAGGTGGTTAGCGACTTTAACTCAAAGCAAACCACTCAAATTTTTAACTCTTAGTAATAAATGATAAAAAAGTTGCACATTTTTAAGCCTTTTTTGAACCATCTTTCATCCTTTTGCGTATCAACAAGTAACTTTCGGATTTAGTCAGCTTTTAACCTGCTATATAAAACAGATTAATGCAATATATGTGACTAAAGCTCTCTTAACACTGACGATGCGAGTGAAAATAAATGCAAAATTTTCAATCACAAACGGTTCAAAGTCGTTATGATAAAGGTATGTTATCTAAAAATACAAAAGCAATAGATACTGCCATGAAATCAACCGATAAAAATGATGTCGAAGCCCAGATGCTTGCAGGCTTAATGCTACGTGTTGCAAATCATAGAGATAAAGCTGCTTTTGCTAAGCTGTTTGCTCATTTTTCGCCCAAAATACGTTCTTTTGGGATCCAACGTTTGAGCCAACAAGGCTTAGCCATGGACTTAGTTCAAGAAACCATGACCCGAGTATGGACTAAAGCCCATCTTTATAATGTTGATAAAGCTGCAGTAAGCACTTGGGTGTTCACAGTCATGCGTAATCAGTGCTTTGACATGTTGCGTAAAGTGCAACATAACCGTGAAGATGCGTTTGGTGACGATATTTGGTCTCTATTCGATTCTGATGGCAGCGATGAAACTGAAAATGACTTCAAATTGTCTGCCACCTTGCTTAAACACGTTGAGTCACTACCGCCGCTGCAAAAACAGGTGGTGCAAGGCATTTACATGCAAGAGCTCACTCAGCAAGAACTGGCAGATAAATTGAAAGTGCCCATTGGCACGGTTAAATCAAGACTCAGATTAGGATTAGAGAAGTTAAAAGGCTTCATGGAGAAACATTATGATTAATTATCACCCCGATGAGCAATTACTTTCTCTCCATGCCAAAGGAGAACTGCCTTTGTCTCTATCATTGGCCGTGTCAGCCCATTGTGAACTGTGTCGTCATTGCGCCGATAAAATTGAGCAACTAACTTTGGTTGCTGCTGAAAACAGCTTAAATGCGCAACCCACAGCATCACTAGATTCAAGCATAAATGAAGCTATGGATGCAGAGCTTGAAGCCATGCTTAACACTATGATGCAAATGGATGATGCCGTTGATGTATCGCCAAAGCAAACCAAGGTCGCAGTCAAGGTCAAAGGTCAGCAATACAATTTACCGGCTGCATTTCGCCAGCAAGTAGAAAACCATTGGCAAGGTATAGGTAAAGTCAGTCGGTTAAGACTCGACACCGGCGAGAAACAAGCAAGAGCGAGTTTACTGCATATTGATAAAAACGGCGAAATCCCACAGCACACCCATAAAGGCCAAGAGTTGACCTTGTTGTTAGCAGGCGAATTCAGCGATGAATACAACACCTACAGCGCAGGTGACTTTTTGTTACTTAATAGTGACCATGAGCACAGCCCTAAAACAGTTGAGGGGTGTTTATGTTATACCGTTGTTGATGCGCCTTTATATTTTACTAAAGGGATCAGTAAGCTACTCAACCCAATAGGCGAACTGATTTATTAATCAACGGCTTAACACTGACTCTGATTTTAAAGATAAAAGAGTGCTTTAATGACACAAAGCACTCTTTTTTGCGGTTTTTATAACAGTTATGCTTATCGTCGACTTAGCTAGATTATTTACCCTAACTGAGGATAAGTCGCCACAAAGTACAGTGTGTTGCTGCTTTTGTTGGATAAATATTCAGATAAAGGGCGATTAAGTTCACCTTTTATCCATTAATTGTCCTGAATTGTAAAAAATGTATTGCTATATAAAAAATATATGACTAATATCCTCTGTGTATTTAAGTTTTCTTGTAATTATTTGTTTACCCTTCTGTTAGTCACTCACTACATGCAGTAAACCCACACTACAAGTCATTTGCTAAGTTGTTCTCTGTCATTTGTTTGTCATATGCCTATGTTCAACTAACTACAGCAAGTAAATTGGCGATTAAAAATAGAATTGATCAAACCAGCCTACTTGTAAGTGTAATAAGCACAGTGAACTTAAGCACATAAATCTAAACTTACGCAACACAACTGCTTAAGGATAAATATTGTTATTACTTACTCACCAAAAAGGTGAAAATTAAAAAGGAGTGTGGCACATGTCATACAACATAAATGGTCATGAAATTACAGTTAATTTCCCTGTTAATTCAATATCATCAAATAAAAACTCAATAGCTTTTACCGATAGCCAAGGTAAAACTAAAACAACTTTTTCTAAGCGCACTGAAGCGTTAACATTTATGAAATGGTTACTTACGGCTAACAAGTAAGACTTTTAACGCTTGCGTTATTCATTTGCTCAGTTACTCAATAGACATCGCTTCTCGGTATTTCCTCTCACACCTTACCGGACGTTTATTAGAACTGAGCAACATGAAGTTACCCTCACCCAAGAGCACTTTTCAAATCCTTCTCTAAGCAACTCTCCAACGTCATAATTCAAATCAATTTTCAATATTGTCTCTAATGAATGCTTATCTAGCCTAGATATAAACCCGCTATCATCCTTGCTGTTGATATTTCCTTTTGTAGCGCGCTAACATGCTTGGATTACCCAGCAAGCCCCCTTGATGTAAATACATCACAGGAACAGCAGCACCTTTGTTTAAGTCATCGCCGCTTAGGTTTGCAGTATTTAGATAATGCTCCAGCATGATGAAACCAACTGGGTCATACAACAATTCAAATTCAATACCTTGCTTATTGACGTGTTGCCACATGTCATAACACTGACGGTTCAACTTACCAAAATGATACTTTTTACCATTAGAGATGATCCTTGGATGATAGTCAGTATTATCGGTTAATTGATAAAACTGCTTAGTGAGATATTCATCACCGCCAACACAGCTGCAGGTTAATACCGTTACACTGGGCAGCGAGAGGTCTGAGCTGCTGGCTGTTTTACTGAATTCGACAAAAAAACGTTGTAAGTAAAGTGCCGTGGTACCTGTACCTGAAGGAAGAAATAGCTCTAACTTTTTCATATTATTTTGTTTAAGCCATTCAATAATCTCTCGCCCTAGTTGATCAAGCCCTAGCTGAGCATATTCACAACGCCCGCCTTCGGGAACAAACACCGTACTCTTAACGACAAGCTGTTTGTTCGATTCATACGGCGCTTGAATATCTTGTTGTACATAAGTCTCTAGGTTCAGCTCAATACCCGCTGGCTTTTCAATGATGTTGGCGCCGTTGTCTAAGGCCGCTTTATAGTTTCCTTGGGGGTTTTGCTTAAGATAGCCAGCTATATGGTCAACATAATAATCAAGTTGCCAGCCGCGCATTTTGGTTAAGGCAGCTAAAGAGTGCAGCGAATTTGCTTGCGCTGAGCCATAGCCAACCAGTTTTTTTACTAGAGGGAAATCTTGCTCGAGAAAATATTGAAATTTTCGCGCTTTGTTACCACTGAAATCCGGGTGGAGTAAATCATCGCGTTTTACAAATATTGCCTGCTCTGCAAATCGAATGGTTTGTACTGGTGTGGTGGCAAACATGTTTATCTCAACATCAATGAGTAGAGTTATTATTTTAACTAAAAAATGTTGTTTTTAACTAACCTATTTATGCTGAGAGTTTAAGAGACAATATACCTTATAGAATTATCGTTTAAATTCAGCAAGATAAAAAATATATATAATGTGGCACAGATTTCGCTTCAATAGTGCATAGTTCGACTAACAAACTGTACAAAGCACGATTAAAAATAGTAAGTTATTACAACAAGTAAGGGATTTTAGATGTCAGTATTAAGATTAGTTTTTAATATCGCTTGGTTCATCATGGGCGGCTTTATAATGGGCTTAGCTTGGTGGCTAGCTGGGCTCTTATGTTTTATTAGTATTATCGGTATCCCCTTTGGCCGAGCCTGTTTCGTCATTGGTGAAATGGCATTTTGGCCATTCGGCCAAGAAAATGTAAATCGTAAACACCTATCAGGCACAGAAGACTTTGGTACCGGTCCATTAGGGATGATAGGTAATGTAATCTGGTTTTTATTTTTCGGTATTTGGTTGGCCATCGGTCACCTCACCCATGCTCTAGCTTGTTTTATCACTATCATTGGTATTCCGTTTGCTATACAACATGTGAAGCTGGCTTTATTGAGCCTCACGCCGATTGGACAAACCATAGTGGCAAAAGAAAGCTATTAATCTAAACCAATTTTAATTGCTGTTACTATTGAATTTTAAAAAAGGAGCGCTAATTTATTAGCACTCCTTTTTTATGTTTAAGGCATTTATAAAGCATTTATAAAGCATTTATAAGGCAACGATATAGTTGAACTCTTCTTCTGTCACAGGCTGAACACTCAACCTAGCGCCTTTACTTACTAATACCATGTCAGCAAGTTTTGGATCTGCTTTTAACTGCGCCAAGGTAATAATGCGGGTTAACTTTTGATTAAAACGAATATCTACTGCAACCCATCTCGGTTTTTGTTTATCTGACTTAGGGTCAAAATAAGCACTTTGACTATCAAAAGCACTTAAATCGTTATAAGCATCTGACGTCACTTCAGCAATCCCCACAACAGCGGGAACTTTACAGCTGGAATGGTAAAACAGCACTAAATCCCCTGTTTTTACCTCATCCCGTAAAAAGTTTCGCGCCTGATAATTACGTATCCCTTGCCAGGGTTCTGACTGTGGTAAACATGCTGCTAAATCGTCAATGCTGAACTCATCAGGTTCCGATTTCATTAACCAATACTTCATTTAAATCCTTAACAGTAAAACGATAATACTTATGCAATCCATAACTAACCAATGGCCGAATGACTAATTTTTTGATCATTAGTTGATTGATTAAAAGTTGCAAATTCTTCTGAAATTAACTCAGTAAATAATCGACCCGCCCGCCCAAGTGGCCTTTCTAGGGTAGATACTAACTGCGGGGTAAATCTAAATCTATGGCCACCAACAAAATCTACTATGGCTAAATTCTTGCCCGTAAGCTCATCATTAATAAGAAACTCCGGCATCCAGCCAAAACCTAGCCCTTTTAGTAAGGCATTTTTCTTCATAATAAAGCCTGATAAGTAAAACACTTTGTCGCCGCCAAACTGTAACTCGTCTCGGTGTAGTTTTTGCGGCGATGAGTCTTCAATGGTTAATTCTACATGTTGCTGCAGATCAGTCAGGGTAACACCGGATAACTCAGCAAGAGGATGCTGCGATGAGCAAACCAATAAACTGGTCACTGGTGGCAGTTGTTGGGCAGAAAAATAAGGCCCTGCAAGGTAATCCTTAACCAGCATTAAATCGGCTTTATCTCGCTCAAAACGATGTTGAACGCCGCCTAAAAATTCCATGTTAAGTTGTATCTTGGTAGGAATATTATGCTCAGACATGCGCTTTAACGCTGTCATGATAGGCTCCATTGGCAGCGCGCCGTCAATCACCAATTCAAGCTTTGGCTCCCAACCTTCGCTAAAACGACTGGCTAAATGTTCAATATTGGCTAAATGTTGCAGTAACCGTTGGCCTTCAGCCAAAATCACTTTGCCTTCTGGGGTTAATTCAGCCCGATATTGAGACCGATTAAATAAAGTCACCCCTAGGTGTTGCTCGAGTTTTTTTACTTGATAACTTACTGCTGATTGCGCTTTGTGTAGCCGCTCAGAGGCTTTAGCAAAACTTCCTTCTTCAACAAGTACTTGTAGCACATTAAATGCTTCTACATCGATTTTCATTTAAGCCTCCATGTCCCTATTCTGCCTTTAAGTGTTCTGCAGTCGTGACACTTATGTAAACTTTTATTAACCATCTAAAAATTAGATTAAGTTAAGTGGTTTATTATTCTTTTTTTTGTCCATCCTAGCAACTAAATTGTTAACTAGATCACAAATAGTTTATTAACGCTGCGCTAGAAAAACATTAACAAAGCAGATTAATGAAGCTCAATAACGACAACCAAACGAATAAGAGTTGAGGAGTTACGATGCCGGTTTATGTTCAACAAGGACAAATACCTTCTAAACGCCATATCGCTTTTAAAAAAGACTCTGGCGAGCTTTACCGTGAAGAACTGTTTTCTACTCACGGCTTTGCCAATATTTACTCCAATAAATATCACCATAATATGCCGACTAAGGCATTAGCGGTGGCTCCCTATGCTCTTGAGCACGGCGACGAGTGGCAAGACTCGTTAATCCAAAACTACAAACTCGATTCGCGCCAAGCTGATTGCAGCGGCAACTTTTTCAGTGCCCGTAACAAGATTTTTTATAACAGTGATGTGGCCATGTACACAGCCAAAGTCACTGAAGATACGGCTGAGTTTTACCGTAATGCCTATGCTGATGAAGTGGTCTTTGTCCACCAAGGTGAAGGAACGCTGTTAAGTGAATATGGTCAACTTCAAGTTAAGCAATGGGATTACTTAATCATTCCGAGAGGCACGACTTACCAGCTCAAGTTTAATGATTACAGTAATGTACGCTTATTCGTTATTGAATCAAACTCAATGGTTGAAGTACCCAAACATTTTAGAAATGACTATGGGCAAATGCTGGAGTCAGCGCCATATTGTGAACGTGATATTCGCACCCCTGAACTTACTGATGCTACCGTTGAAAAAGGTGAGTTTTCTTTAGTCAGCAAGTTTGGCGATAAGTATCAACTCACCACCTTAGAGTGGCATCCATTTGATTTAGTGGGCTGGGATGGCTGCGTCTATCCTTGGGCATTTAATATCACCGAATATGCACCTAAAGTAGGAAAAATTCATTTACCGCCTTCTGACCATATCGTGTTTACGGCTAACAATTTTGTGATATGTAACTTTGTACCGCGTCCCTATGACTTCCACCCAGAATCAATTCCAGCGCCTTATTACCACAACAACATCGATAGCGACGAAGTGCTGTATTACGTTGACGGTGACTTTATGAGCCGCACAGGTATTGAAGCAGGTTACATGACCTTGCATCAAAAAGGCGTGCCACATGGGCCACAACCTGGGCGCACCGAAGCCTCTATCGGCAAAACCGAAACTTACGAATATGCCGTAATGGTTGATACCTTTGCGCCACTTAATTTAACCACCCATGTCAAAAACTGCATGAGTGATGATTACAACCGCTCTTGGATTGAAGATTAATCACCAACAGCATCCCTATTACACATCACCACAGAGTGATGAAAAATAAAGATAATTATTAAGGAAAACACCATGGCTAGCGAAACAAACCCACTTGGACTACTAGGTATTGAATTTACTGAATTTGCCAGTCCTGATACTGATTTTATGCATCAAGTGTTTGTCGACTTTGGTTTTTCAATGCTTAAACAAGCTAAACATAGCGATATCGTTTACTACCAACAAAACGATATCAACTTCTTATTGAACAAATCTAAGCAAGGCTTCTCAGCTGAATTTGCTAAGTCTCATGGCCCCGCTATTTGTTCTATGGGCTGGCGTGTTGAAGATGCACAATTTGCTTACACTGAAGCTGTAGCGCGCGGCGCAAAACCGGCTGATGATACGGCTAAAGATATGCCTTACCCTGCTATTTACGGTATTGGTGATAGCTTAATTTACTTCATCGATGTATTTGGCACTGACAATAATATTTATGCTAATGATTTTGAAGATTTAGCTGAACCTATTATTGTAGAAGAAAAAGGCTTTATGGAAGTCGATCACCTGACCAACAATGTTTATAAAGGCACCATGGAAAAATGGGCCAACTTTTATAAAGATATTTTTGGTTTCACTGAAGTGCGTTATTTTGATATTAGTGGTTCACAAACTGCGCTTGTATCTTACGCCCTGCGTTCACCTGATGGCAGCTTCTGTATTCCGATTAATGAAGGTAAAGGCAATGACAAGAACCAAATTGATGAATATTTAGGTGAATATAATGGCCCAGGGGTTCAGCATTTAGCCTTTAGAAGCCGTGATATTGTTGGCTCTTTAGATGCAATGGAAGGTACCGCAATTAAAACGCTGGATATTATTCCTGAGTATTACGACACTATTTTTGACAAGCTACCACAAGTCACTGAAGATAGAGATCGCATCAAGCATCACCAAATTTTAGTTGATGGTGATGACGATGGTTACCTATTACAAATTTTCACTAAAAACCTGTTTGGGCCAATCTTCATTGAAATTATTCAGCGTAAGAACAACCTAGGCTTTGGTGAAGGTAACTTTAAAGCGCTATTTGAATCAATTGAGCGTGATCAAATGAAACGCGGTGTGCTTTAAAGCCTGTTCAGCAGTTTTAATTTGTAAACAAAGCCAGCTTAACTGCTGGCTTTTTCATATCTGAATTTTACTGGAATGCTAAAACGGTGCTTCACACACCATATCAATCATTTCATGAGTTACTGGGTGCTGAAAACGCAGCCTTTGAGCATGTAATAATAGTCGTGGGCCAAAGACTTCTTCTGCAAGCGCCTCTGAAGTGGCATTTTTATATAAATCACAGCCCAAAATAGGATGCTTAACATAGTGACTGTGCAGCCGTAACTGATGTGTTCTACCGGTAATAGGCACAAATTTCACTTTAGTTATTGGTATCGCTTCTTGTAAATGAACTGACTCTATCTCTAACCGCTCTATCACTTCAAATTGACTCTGTGATGGTTTGCCCTTTTCATGGCAAATCTTCATAAACGGAAAATTATCAACATCTTTAGCAATTGGCGCATCAATATAGCCAATTTCTTTATCATGTTGCTGCAGCCCAAAAACATGGCCGAACAAAATCGCACTGTAGGTTTTACTCACAGTTTTATTTTGAAATTGTTTGGTCAGTAAGCCATTAATGGTTTTATTTAACGCCACCAGCATGATCCCTGAGGTACCAAAATCGAGTCGATGGACTAATGTCGCATTGGGAAAGTCCTGCACTAAACGGTAATGAACAGAGTCTTTATTAAGCGGGTTCTTACCCGATAAACTCAGTAAACCGCTAGGCTTATTTATCAGTAATAAATGCTCATCTTGATACAAAATAGTGATGTGTTCTGAACACGGCGGTGCAATAAATTCAGACATGCTGGCCTTTTTTTTGGGGGGGCAAGGGTTAAGTTTGAAGTTTATGATAGATACAAGCGTTACACTAAATGCTGATGTAAAAATAACAACTTAACGCTAATCGTTTAAATAATATCGACAAAAAAAAACCGCTCAACTGAACGGTATTGAATCTGTAAACAGGCTTACATGTCCACATCGACAATATAGTGGCCTTGCAGCCAATTACGTCCAATAAGCAATTTATAGGTCATTTTACTGCGATCACGTAAATTAACATCAACTTTGAACTCTTGGCCAGGTTCACCTAGCGTCAAGGTCACCATATAACGGATTTCACTGCCTTGTGCATTACGGATTAAGGAAGTGCTATGAATTCGAGCTGTGACCTGTGCTTTTTCACCCTTCTCGTTCATGGTGGTAAAAGTGACATCTTTACCGACATTGTTCTCCATGTTGCTTTTGTCTTCACCAATAATATGCAGGTTAGTAGCGTGTAATGAATTCTCAACGGCGCCGGTATCAATGCGGGTATCAAATATTAACCCTGACTCTACAATGCTAATGTCTGCAGTAGGGCCAATTAGTTTTTGCTCTGAAACATCAACCACATATTTACCTTTTAACCAATTGCGACCTATGAGTAATTTATAATCCATGGAGGCACGATTACGAAGATTAACCTTTACCGTACGGGTGCTGTCACCGAATGTTATAGGTAACTTAACCGCGTAGCGGGTTTCAGTGCCTTGGGAGTTACTGACGGTCGAAGTACCAACAATTTTGGCACTAACTTGCTGCTGCTGACCCTTTTCGTTTTCTGTGGTAAACGAAACGGTTTTACCAACATTATCCTTCATTTTCTTTGCACTGCCGCCTAACACCTTTATATTAAGTGCATGCAATGAAGAGTTTACCGCTCCAGTATCCATACGAGCCTCAAATACAATGCCGCCTTGGCTCACTGACATCATTTCAGTTTGCCCCAACACTTGTTTTTCAGCCGCCACTGATGAAAAAGACATACAAATGAATAGCATTGCACCAACAAGAGATTTAAACATGCAGGTTCCTAATAATGAATATAAATAATTAAAATAATGACGTTAAAAATAGGTTTATCTGAGAAGTTGCTCGATTTCTTTATCGAATAAGTTCTTAATAAGCCCTGAGAACTCAGTGATAAAAATACTCTGCTCCGCCGTAGCATTATGCTTAGCGACACTGGCGAGAATTTCTTCAAGATCATAAACAATGGCATCAATTTCTCGAATGATGTCATTTCTTTGTTCAAATGAAAGCTTGGGGTTTTGACCACATACCATGATGATTTGGGCTGATAACTGATCTTCAAATAATTCTAAAACCGTTTGATTGTTAATGCTGCTGGCTTCAGACTTTTCAAATAGGCCTAAATGTTCAGTTAAATATTGAATTAGATGAATATAACCGTCTTTATCTGTGACCATTACTTACCTTAATGAGGTGGCTTTTGTATGTGATTCACACAAAAGCCACAATTCGTTTTATTGCGATAACGTTAATACAAACGACACGGGTACCGCTAAGCTTATACTGCCAAGGCCAGCGATTTCGCGCAACTTATTCACCCCGTCAGTTAAACCAAAATCTGCCGCTTGCACAATGACAGGAGACATACTGGTCACTACCATTTTTGTGTCTGATAATTTAGCGATCAACACATCAAATGATTGTTTCTTGGTTTTACCATGTAACTCAATTGTGCCATCAATTTGGGTCACTAACGTTGAGCCAACACTCAAATCAGCCACGAGTTGTGGATTAACCATCGAACTTAACTGTAGTTGCGGATATTTAGCCACTTCAAATAACATGGCCTGCATGCGTTCATCACGTATTTCAATACCGGTATCAACACTGACCAAATCAATCGTTAAGTTAAAGGCCCCTGCTGAGGTCAAATTACCACTGACTTGTTTAAAATCATGTACTTCAGCAACATCGGCTTGTTTAATTGAAATGAAGCTCACTTTTGAATGCGCTTGTTTCACTTGCCAATCTGCGGCCAACACTGAGGTGCTGAGTAATACTAATGGTAATACTGCGATCCATTTTTTCATCATTAATCCTTTTTGTGAATAAAAACAGTTAAATTATAGATTAAATTTTCTTAACTGGCTGGAACGCTATTATTATCACCATGATTCCGGTAAGGGTGAAACCTTGCTCTATACAACGACTCAAGAAATTTTTACAAGCGACTCAACCATTTATCTAATGCTTGCCCAAAAGCGTGTTTATCGGCTTGTGAAAAACTATTGGGCCCTGCAGTATGCACGCCGCTGCTTCTTAGCTCTTCCATAAAATCTCTCATGGTCAAACGTTGTTTTATGTTATCAACGGTATAGATATCACCGCGGGGATTAAACACCACGGCGCCTTTTTCAATGGCATCTGCCGCTAACGGAATATCACCGGTAATAACTAAATCACCACTATTTAATTGCTTAACAATGTAATTATCAGCTTCATCAAAACCTGAGCTGACTCTGACCACAGAAATATTAGCCGATGCTGGCACGCGGATCAGTTGATTGGCCACTAATATCAATGGCACTTTTTTGCGGTCGGCGGCGCGAAATAGCATTTCTTTAACCGGATTAGGACAGGCGTCGGCATCAACCCAAATTGTTTTACTCATTCATTTTCTCGTCAATTTTTATCAGTACACATCAAACTTGCACGCAATTTAAGCCGTTTATCAAGGCGCAAGTCTATCGATAAGCCAATCGCTATCTTGTTTTTGATAAATAAAACGGTCATGCAAGCGGCGCTCGCCACCTTGCCAAAACTCAATACTGTCAGCTTTTACGCGGTAACCGCCCCAAAACTTTGGCAACGGCACTTCACCTTTGGCAAATTTATTCTTCATCTCATTAAATTTACCTTCAAGGGCTTGTCTTGCGCTAATTTTACTGGACTGTTTTGACACCCATGCAGCTATTTGACTGTCTTTAGGGCGGCTCATAAAGTACTTAGTCACTTCAAGCATGGATAACGGCTCTGCCACGCCAGTGACGGCGACTTGGCGCTCTAATGGATGCCATGGAAACAACAAACTGATTTTGGCATTGTGAGCCAATTGAGTGGCTTTACGGCTTTCTAGATTGGTGAAGAAAACAAAGCCATCATCATCAAACTTTTTTAATAGCACAATTCGTTGGAAAGGTTGCCCATGCTCATCAACAGTGGCTACGCACATAGCGGTTGGATCGGTTAATTGCGCGTCTTTGGCTTGCTCAATCCAAGTTTCAAATAACATCATTGGATTAGCAGGGAGATCATTGCGCCTTAAACCACCTTGAGTATATTCACGGCGGATATCTGTTAAATCATTCATATCTTTGCTAAACCTCGTTAGATGCAACTGTCTTTGTATATGTTGCCATTATACTCACGAACACTGATTTATGATCATGACAATATTGACAAATATTATCAGCATTGAAAAACAATTCATTTCCGATAAAAAAAACCAACGATGAACGTTGGTTTTATAAAGGAGCATTTAAAGTGTTTAGTCGTTAATTTAAGACTAATTTGCGACTATTTTTTTACTAAACCTTTGCCTGCAGCCCAAACGTGGAGCATTTCCAGCCCTAAGGTTGCCCCAGCTAAAGCGGTAATATCAGCAGAATCATAGGCTGGTGCTACTTCAACTACGTCCATACCAACTATGTTCATGCCACGTAAGCCGCGGATGATCTTCATCGCTTTATCACTGGTTAAGCCACCACAAACTGGCGTACCAGTACCTGGCGCGTAAGCAGGATCTAAACAATCAATATCAAAGGTCACATAAAGCGGCATATCGCCCACTCTCGCTTTAATTTGTTCGACAATTTGTTCAGCAGTTAAATCATTGGCCTGTGCAGCATCAATCACTTTAAATAGATGATCGGCGGCATTAAATTCAGTACGAATACCAATCTGAATTGAATTTTCAGGCGCAATTAAACCTTCATTAGGCGCATGATAAAACATAGTGCCATGGTCGTATTTACTGCCTTGGCTATATGTATCGGTATGTGCATCAAAATGCAGCAAAGCCATTTTGCCGTACTTTTTATGATGAGCACGCAGCAGTGGTAAAGTCACAAAGTGATCGCCACCAAAACTGAGTAGTGCTTTATCTGCATCAAGAATACGGGTGGCAAACGCTTCTAAACGGCTGGTGAAATCTTCTTGATCGCCACAATCAAACACTAAGTCGCCAGCATCAACAATATTGATGGTTTCGCTTAAGCTGAAATCCCATGGCCAACGAGTTTCTTCCCACGCAAGGTTGACTGATGCACGGCGAATGGCTTCAGGGCCCATGCGGCCACCAGAGCGACCCGTGGTGGCCATATCGAAAGGCAAACCAATAACCACCACATCGGCATCGGTTTCAGTGGGTTTAAAATCTAATGGCTGACGTAAGTAGCCAAATGCATTTGAATACAAAGAGTAATCTGCTTTTTCAGCAAAAGTGCTCATAAAAATCTCCGTAATGGCTTAAGCCAATAACTACAAATATTCTGGGATCAACACTTCATGACAAAGCTGCTGATAATGACTGAAATCAATGGTATAGCCTTGCTCAGTAGCTAATGAGCAACTTCCTAAACATAGATGTTCAGGGAACCCCTGAGTATTTCTCGGGGAGTTAAAGCCAATCACATCCCAGCTACCAGGGTTGAGAATGCCCAATAACTTGCCATAAACATCAACAGGATAATCTGCAAGATTGAGATTCGTTTCAAAGCTCACATAGGAGCTTTTTTCTTGCGGGGTGATATGAATGGTGAAATAGGACTCATCTTTGATGCCATTGATGGAATAACCAAAAGGCTCAAATAAAAAGTCATCAATAATAAAATCAGGAAATAGCACCGACAATTCAAGCAAGTCACGAATACCCTGTGCAGACTGATCTACGCCACGTAAATAATTCGCTGCAGCGCCATTAATGTGATACATCAATAGTTCATTAGTGACGTCAGTTGTTGGCGCAATAAATGGCTTTTTAGTACTGAACAAATAATGATGATGCGAGTCTAAGTGACCAATGCGATAGGCATTTCCGGTTACTGTTTGACGAATTTTAGTCAAATCTTCTTTAAATGAACTTGATTGTAAATGCGACAAATACTCGTTTTTACGCTGGTAACTGGCAAAAGCAATTGCTTGCTCCCCAACGTGGTCGATAAATGACATAACCGCATCAGCAAGGGTTGTCGTGCCGCACGTTAGCATCACAAAGCGATCATCCCAAACAAATAAGCTCGACTCGCTAAGCAAGTAGGCGTCGCAATAATCATTACTCACTGAAGATAAAATTTCAGCATTGGCACAAGCAACGATACCAGCCCAAAAAGGCTGGCCCAAATGCCGTAATCTAACATTGGAGTCAGCAATGATGACTTCAATTTTCTTTTCTGAACCTTCAAAAAACATAAATTAAACCTAAAACAGCGGCGCGCATTATCCGCGCCGCAAAAACACTTTTACGAGAAATCTTCTAAATAGGTATAACCTTTTAGACCTAACTGTAACTCTTCCAAAATTGATGCTCTTTCATCTTCAGCAATATGCTGATTCACAAGCTCTTCATAGGTACGCATAAATGCAACTGCATCAAGATTGACATAACGCAGCACATCAGCAACGGTATCGCCAGCCAACACAGACTCAATATTAGGTAAGCCATTGTCTTCTACACGCACAACCGCAGAATTGGTATCACCAAATAAGTTATGCATATCACCTAAAATTTCTTGATAAGCACCGACCATGAAAAAGCCAATCAAATATGGACTTTCAGCTGACCATGCAGGCACAGGTAACGTCGTTTCAATGCCTTGGCCATCAACATATTGATCAACAATACCGTCTGAATCACAGGTAATATCAAGCATGACCGCGCGTCTTTCAGGTGGCTTATCTAAACCGCTTAACGGCAATATTGGGAACACCTGATCAATCCCCCAAGCATCTGGAATTGATTGAAATAATGAAAAGTTAACAAAGAACTTATCTGCTAATTTTTCATTCAACTCATCAATAATAGGGCGATGGAAACGGTTATTATTACTTAATAAGCTTTTAAGTGCATGACAAACACGTAAATTGGTTTGCTCAGCCCAAGCGCGCTGCATTAAAGTCAATTGACCCATTGAGAATAATGAATGCGCTTCAGCAATATCACTTTGCGTATCATGATAAATTTCGATAATGGCGCGGCTATCTGGGCGCTCACTCATATCCGT
Source organism: Shewanella sp. 10N.286.51.B8 (assembly GCF_041469325.1). NCBI lineage: Bacteria > Pseudomonadati > Pseudomonadota > Gammaproteobacteria > Alteromonadales > Shewanellaceae > Shewanella > Shewanella sp. 10N.286.51.B8. Next base: position 61,093 of record NZ_JBFRKG010000009.1, on the reverse strand, counting down.
CCATGACATCCACATGTTGTGCAGTAATTGCGGCGCACTCTCTTCAGGCGGATGGATCTCTTCAGGATAGTATGACTCGGTGCCAATCACATCAGTAATTAACACGGCATGATGCGCGGTTAAATGGCGACCTGATTCTGAAATAATTCGTGGCATAGGTTGGTCGTATTCATTACAAATATCGGTTAACACATTAACGATATTGTTAGCGTACTCAGCTAAGCCGTAATTCATCGAGTTATTACTTTGGCTTCGGGTACCATCATAATCTACGGCTAAACCACCACCGACATCGAAAGTATCAATCAAGGCGCCCATTTCACGTAATTCACAATAAAAACGTGCGGCTTCACTCACACCTTGGCGAATATCGCGAATATTGGCAATTTGCGAACCTAAGTGGAAATGGATAAGTTGCAATGATTCCATCTTATCGACGCGCTTTAACTCATTGAGCACTTTTAGTACTTGAGCTGCAGATAAACCAAATTTGGATTTTTCGCCGCCACTGGCTTGCCACTTGCCTTTACCTTGGAAAGCTAAACGGGTACGTAAACCTAAACGTGGTGTCACTCCAAGTTTTGCTGACTCTTCGAGAATTAGCTTAAGCTCTGAATACTTCTCAATGACGATATAAACTTTATGACCTAGCTTTTCACCAATTAAGGCTAAGCGAACATACTCTTTATCTTTATAGCCGTTACAAACAATAACTGAGCTGGCTTTTTGCGCCATCGCCAGTACCGCCATTAATTCAGGTTTACTACCTGCTTCAAGGCCAAGTTGTGGCACTTCTTTAGACTTTTGACTGGCAAGAATTTCTTCAACTACGGTTTGCTGTTGATTCACTTTGATCGGATAAACTAATAAATAGTCATTCTGATACTCGTATTTTTGTATAGCGGCATTAAACGCATCACATAAGTTTTCAACTCGGCGATGCAAAATTTGCGGAAAACGCACTAATACAGGTAACGACACCCCAGCTTTAACCATATCTTTGGCGAGTTCATTTAAGCCAATGGTACAGTTTTGTTTGGATGGATCTGGAGTAACAGTCACTTCGCCATCATCTGCAATACCAAAATACTGCTGGCTCCAATGAGTCACGTTATAGCTTGCACGTGCATTTTCGATAGACCAATCTTTCATATTTTTTATTCCGTCTATATCAAGCAAATTATGCAGTGGTTACTTGCGCACTTTTGACTGCATTTTCTACAAAAGCTGGCAATGCAAAACTTGCCATATGAAGAGCAGGCGTATAATAACGAGTATTAATGTTTGCCGTCTCGAACCGTTGGGTTAATGTTGCTAAATCTTGCTGTCTGGCACACACATTATCGGTAGCCCACGCAAATGCCATGGTGCCACCAATATAAGTCGGTACTGCTGCAGTGTAAAACCAGCAGTCTTTTACATAAGGGCTCATTCTACGAACCGTATCTTGTATTTCTTCAGGCTGTAAAAAAGCCACACCGTTTTGGGCCACAAAAATCCCCTGCTCAGTTAAGCAGCGTTTACAATTTTCATAAAATGGTGAACTAAACAGTACTTCACCAGGCCCCACCGGATCAGTGCAATCAGAGATAATCACATCAAACTTGTCTTGGCATTGGGCAATAAAATGCATGCCATCATCAATGACCAAGTTTACTCTTGGGTCTTCAAACGCACCTTGAGAATGCTGCGGGAAATAGGTTTTACACATCTCAACCACATTAGCATCGATCTCAACCATAGTAACCTGCTCAATCGCGCTATGTTTAAGCACTTGCCTTAGCATACCGCCATCGCCGCCACCAATAATGAGTACTCGTTTGGCTTTACCATGGGCAATAATAGGTACATGAGTCATCATTTCATGATAAACAAATTCATCTTTTTCAGTGGTTTGAATCGCACCATTTAACGCCATAACACGGCCAAATGTTTTATTTTCAAAAATACTTAAATGCCACTGCTGTGTTTTTTGTTCAAACAAAACCTGCTCAACCTCAAAATACTGACCATAGCCAGCGTGCAATGTTTCGTAATAAATATCTGATTTGTTTATCATGTTATAAAAGTCCAACGTGGTTATTTTTGTAATAACACCACGTAGAAATAAGTGAGCAAAAAGAGTCATACAAAGCGACCAAAACGATGTGGTCATGAACGACTCAGTTAATAGCAAACAATCAAGCCTCAATACCTGCTATGCGCTAGCCATAAACATAGCAAACAGTCTCACGGTTATGACACAACAGAAACTTGAAAAGTGCAAATAAAAAAGCGGCGCAATTAAACCCTGCTAACCGGTTAAATGCAAGCAAGAAAAATCCATTTTAATATAAAAATATCTTAATATTTAGCCACTGCAAATTGATGATGTTTTTTTTGTTAAATAACAAAAACTTACTAACCAATAGCAATAGCATGTTATCTGACAGTATAGATGATCGTCATCACCTAAAATTAACTTCAATGAGTTTGTTTAGAAACCCAAGTTACAAGCAAGCTGATTGCGTATATAATCAAACTGTTTTTTCATAACCTAAGTTAACCAGAGTCGCGAATGATACAGATCGGAAAGAAATACTCCCTAGAGGTCGTTAAACAAGTTAATTTTGGCGTTTACCTAAATGCTGAAGAACTTGGGCAAGTGCTGTTACCCAATAAATTTGCCCCTAAAGGCTGTCAAGTCGGCGATATGGTAGATGTTTTTCTTTATCTCGATTCTGAAGATATTGTTATTGCGACCACCCAAACACCTTATGCACAAGTGGGTGAATTTGCTTATTTAGAGGCCATTGCTACTGGTCCTTTTGGCGCATTTTTAGATTGGGGCTTAGATAAAGATTTATTACTGCCTTTTGGTGAGCAGCATCGACACATTGAAGAAGGTAAGTCATACCTAGTTTATGTTCATGCCAATAGAGCCGATGAACGCATTATGGCATCAGCAAAAGTCGATAAGTTTTTAGACAAGACACCTGCTGAATATCAAGTGGGTGAAGAAGTTGACTTAATCATTGGTGGCACCACTGATTTAGGTTTCAAAGCCATTATTAATAATGCCCATTGGGGCGTGCTTTATCAAAATGAAGTATTCCAACGCCTAAGCTTTGGTCAATCAATCAAAGGCTATATCAAGCTAGTTCGTGAAGATGGCAAAGTGGATTTAATTTTACAAAAAGACAGCCAACAAAGCTTTGATAAAAATGCTGAAACCATTATTAATAAACTGCACCGCGCAGGTGGTTTTTTACCATTAAATGACAAAACTGATTCAGCGATTATTTACGAGCAACTCGCCATGAGCAAAAAAGCCTTCAAACGCAGCATTGGCGGTTTATTCAAAGCGAAACAAATTAGCATTGAAGCTGACGGCATTAGATTACTTAAATAGCAGCCTAAATAGCCAAATTATTTGATAAAAAGCATGGTTCTGTTATAACAAACCATGCTTTTTTATTTGGAGTAATTTATGGAACTTAGCAATCTGGAAGCCCGCATTATTGGCTGTTTATTAGAAAAAGAAATTACTACCCCTGAGCAATACCCGCTTTCAATCAATTCAATTACCCTTGCCTGTAACCAAAAAAGTAGTCGTGAACCCGTCATGGCATTAAGCGAGACTGAAGTACAAACCATTATTGATGATTTAGCCAAGAAGCGACTTATCAGTGAGCAGTCAGGTTTTGGCAGTCGAGTGGTAAAATACAAGCATCGTTTTTGTAATACAGAGTTCAGTGACTTACGGCTTAGTAGTGATCAACTTGCAGTGATAATTGTGATGCTGCTACGTGGGCCACAAACGCCCGGTGAGCTCAAAACCCGCTGTAATCGACTACATGCTTTTGAAACGCCTCAGCAAGTCGAATCCACATTACAAGCGCTAGCCAGCCGTGAAGAGCCGTTAATCGTCCAATTGCCCCGCGAAGCTGGCCGTCGTGATAATCGTTACGCACAATTATTTTCTGATAAGCAATACCTTGAACAAGGCACAACATCATTCGATGCCAGTGTTGCAAGAACGCCATCATCAGCAGCAGATAAACAAGCCTTAGCCGCTAGAGTGGAGCAACTTGAAACCCAAGTCAGTGAGTTAACTCAGCGCCTTCAAGAACTCGAGCAATTATTAAACTAACACTGTTAATAAATAAGCATCTACACTCAAGCCACTTTTTATACTGCGTGCTCAGCAAACAACACTGTTGAGCACAGCTTGCCGGTAATTTAACAAAAATTAATCTGATAAATAGTAGCGATAAAGTATGATGACTAAAATATTATTGTATTTGCAAGGATTGATACTAAATGGATTCAACTCAAAGACCTTCAGCAATACGCCAATTATGGCTCATTGCCTCCTATGAGGTCAGTAAACGTTTTACCAATACCAAAGGCATTGCAGCATTAATCGCCTTTTCCTTGATCTGGGCGATTATCCTTTTATACCCAGTTAATAGTGCCTCTAGCTACCTACTCGAACCCGCAACCAAAGACTTGGTCCAAGGTCTATACGGCCCTGGCACCTTAGATCAATTATTTAATTGGTCTGTGGCTGAATTTGCAGTGTTTTGGTGTATTGCTTTATATCTGTTTCCTTTTTTCAGTATTTTCATTACTGCAGATCAATTTAGTTCTGATAAACAAAGAGGATCATTCCGATTTTTAAGCCTCAGAGTCAGTAGAGACAGTATTTTCTTTGGCCGTTTTTTAGGGCAAATGCTTATTCAATCAAGCCTATTACTACTGACCATTATCGCCACTCTTGTGATGGTAATAAGTCGTGATGCCAGTTTACTTGGCGATGCAGTAATTAGCGGCTTTGCGGTATTCTTGAGTATCACTATCGTCCTTTTACCCTATACCGCAGTGATGGCAGTGTTATCTTGGTACGCCAACTCTGCCAGAATGGCCAGCATTTATGCGGTAATCCTTTGGGCACTCAGCGGTATCGTCATAGCCATTATTAATAGTCAGCTACCTGCAGTTTCGTTCATTAGCTGGGTATTGCCGGGTTCACAGTTATCTTTAATGATTAATACTCAGGGTCTTGGCTCGCTTATTTACGCCCCGATCCCAATCATTCAAGCCATAGTTATCCTTGCACTTGGCCGAATTTACATGCAAAGGAGTGCACTATGAAGTTAATTACCTGTACTAATATTTCTAAGCAATATGGCAATAAAGTGGCGCTATCTAATATCAATCTGTCACTTGATGCTGGTGCGCCTATCGCGCTTGTAGGCCCTAATGGCGCCGGCAAAACTACCCTTTTTAGCTTACTTTGTGGTTTTATTCATCCCAGTAATGGTGAAATAAGCATTTTTGGGGAAAAGCCAGGCAGTGCTAAATTACAAAATATTGTCTCAGCTTTACCACAAGACGCCGCGTTAGACCCCAACTTTAGTATAGTGTCGCAACTTACTTTTTTTGGTAAATTACAAGGTATGTCAGGTAAGAAAGCTAAGCAAGAAGCACTTAGAGTGCTTGAATTAGTTGACTTAACTAGCTCAGCGCAAATGTTACCTAAAAGCCTCAGTCATGGAATGAGTAAACGAGTTTCGATCGCTCAAGCGCTGATAGGTTCGCCTAAACTGGTGTTACTTGATGAACCCACTGCAGGGCTTGATCCTGTTAACGCAAAAAAAATCCGTCAAATAGTAAAAGACTTATCAGTAGAAACGACTTTTGTTATTAGCTCCCATAATTTAGAAGAGCTTGAAAAACTGTGCGATCAAGTTGTCTATTTAGAGAACGGTCAGCTACAACAATCGGTGTCAATGAAAGCTGATGCTGAAACCGCCTTTTTAACCTTGACGATGCAGCAAGCAGACATTAGTGCACTAAGTGATAAGGTGCGTTTACTGCCTAATATCCTCAATGTGAAAATTAACAACGATGAGCAAATAATTATTGAGCACCGTATAGATGTAAGCTTTAGCTTAGAGTTGTCATTACTAACATTATTTACCGAGCAAGGATGGCAATATAAAGCAATGATGAAAGGACGAAGCTTAGAAGAAACACTGTTTTCAAATTAAGCAGCATTAAGTTGATTAAATCTAACAAACCCAGCAATTATTGCTGGGTTTTAATTTTTAAAAGCAATTAACAAAAACGTGACCCCCGTCACACCTAGCACCCTCAATAATTTCAAACCGCTCTTAATCTGCACTTGCTCCCAAAATAAAAATGTCGATTTTTTAACTGTAAAAACAACATTGAACGATGACTTTATCTGCTTAGTAAACCTGATAGAAGCGTATACATTTTGCAATTAGCTAAATCAAATCAACATAAGAAAACATACAGCTGAAACTGGCTGACTAGGACAAATCAGCAAATTGTAGATTTCCATAGGTGGCTATAACGCCCAAAATCCAAGGTTCAAATAACGAAAATAGAGTGAGAAACAGACTGGGAAAACACTAAGAAATCGGCAGTAACGAAATAGCAATCACAGTAAATAAATAGTAAAAGTATTTCAGATGCAGATAAAAGCGAGGCAAAAAATGGAGTGGATTGATGCTTCTAAGCTGATGGAATGCAACTAAAGAGAGAGTCACCAAATCAACATCTAAACTAGCAGAGCATACTGCAACAACAAGGGTTAAAACAACTTATCAACCTAAGTTATTGAAATAAAGGTATTTAAACAAAGGATAGTTAAAAAAAGCAAAAAAAAAACTGTAGTCAAAGACTACAGCTTTATTAATTATACTAGCCGAAGCTAGAAATAATTAAACTACAGTAACGTTCTCAGCTTGAGGACCTTTTTGTCCTTGAGTAACAGTGAACTGTACTTTTTGACCTTCGTCAAGAGTTTTGAAACCGTCTGAGTTGATAGCACGGAAGTGAACGAATACGTCTGGACCAGACTCTTGCTCGATAAATCCGAAACCTTTATCAGAGTTGAACCACTTAACAACACCAGTAACTTGAGACATGATATAAATCCTGTATATATAAATTAAAGCCTTAACGGCAGTAGAGCTGAAAATGCCGGTTTTACTTATGTTCACAGGACGAAACTGGTCGTATTGAAACACATAAACTAAGCCCAACCTTCAAGCCCGATAGATTATGAACCTTTTTGCGGGTATGTCAACTAAATCGCTATATAATTTGATATAGATGCTACAACAACAATATTCAGTGCTCGGACTAACAAAATTCACAACTAAATATCAGATTCAAATAGTAAAATACCAGTTCTATATGACAAATCAATTACGGATGTGAATTTCGATACTAAAGTCTAACTCGCAGCTAAGCCCTTGATTTGAAATTTCAGCCTTTTGCTCAGCTGTTAATTTCCATGCATAGGGAGTCATATTCAAAAAGTTTTCAATATCAACGACTTTAGATAACTCAAGCCGATACTGTAATCGCTCCTGATGTAAGCAGCTAAAGCCCTCAATCTGCGCTTTGGCTTCATCATGGGGTTTGGGCTCACTGTAAATAATTTTTTTCATTGCAAAATGGTGCATTGGCCCAGGTGCTACGGTAATTAAAATAGCCCCTTTTTTAAGTACCCGTTGCAACTCTTCTACTTTTGACGGTGCATAAATACGAATAGCCAAATCAAACGCTGACGCTGAAAACGGCATCTCATAAGCGCTAGCAACACAAAAGTCCATTTGTGGATAACGTTTAGAGGCGTAACGTATCGCAGACTTTGAGATATCTAACCCTTGTAAGTGACATGTTTGTTCAACATTGGCTTTTGGGGCGGTATCAAGCGAATTATTGCTTGCATTTAAGGCGCTATTTTCATTTAAAGCGCTATGAAGCCTGTTACTGTAATACCCCTCACCACAACCGATATCAAGCACGCATTGTGCATTAGCAGCATACTTAACCGCGAGCTGATTCACTTTCTCACTGAGCTTTTCATAATAGCCTTGGTTCAGAAATTCTCGGCGCGCTAGCATCATGTCTTTATTATCACCGGGGTCTTTGGAGTTTTTCTTCTGCACTGGAAGCAGGTTCACATAGCCCTCTTTAGCGCAATCAAATTGATGACGATTTTGACAATGCCATGATTTTTGGTGCAGTGATAACTCTGTTTGGCAGATTGGACAAATATATTGCATGACATAACTCTATAGAAATGAAAAAGGTGATTAAGTTGAATTCTAGCTTGTGATTTAAGTTATATTTAGAGATTAGTTAAGACTACAACTAATATAAATAGCACCGAAAACTCAAAAATAGTCTCGGTTACTTATAATGCAGTTACTTACAATGCAGTTACTTACAAATAGTGTCGATTGATCCGCTGTAGCAAATAACTACTCATGTTCTTCAGTTAATTTATCAACCATTTGGCTAACATCCGCCGGAGCAAGCAAGCTAAAGCATTCAAGTTTACGCTGAAGACCTTCAACATTTTTTGATAACTCATTGGCTGCAGTAGCAAAATTAGTGCGCTGCTGCGATTGACTATAAGTTCTGAGTAACCAGCGGTGTTTATGACTGAGTAGATTATCTAACTTTATCAGCTGAGCGGCAATCACTGCGTTAACCTTATTATGCTCTGATGACAAATAAGCGGTTATTTCAGCTCGCACTTGTTCGATCTCACTTATATTTATCGCAATGGTTGCCGGCGCGTCTTCATAGTTAAAGCTGCGGGCTAATATCGCCCTTGCATGCATTAATGCTTTAGGTTCTTGATTAAGTCTAAAATCATCTTCAAGTTTAATGGCATCACCAAGCTGCCCTTTTACCTTAATTTGTAGAGCTTCAGCAAATGAAAAGACTAATGTGGTTCCCTGCCTTAACATGGTCGCGGATTTTTTCGGTGCGACACCTGAGCGAGTATACAAACGAAAGCCTTGGCCTACGCCACGTTTTAGCTGGCTAATGAGATTGTGATCATTATCTACAATCGTATTGACTTGCTCTTGAACAGACACCTTAAAAAGTGGCTGACAAGTTAAAATGATAGTCGCACCTTGCAGCACATTCGCATTATTAAACTTCAGCTCTTTTACTATGACCTCAGCAATAGGCTGGCTCAATGCCGGTAATATCGCAAAATCACTTACTTCATCAGGTAGGCTAAGATGTAAAGTCTGATGCTGATCCACTTCATATTTAACGGGCTGACTTAATAAATGGTTATACATGTACTTACCTCTGATTTTTTTAAATTGTAACCAGCAAAATGATTTGCGTCACCAATTAATACTTAAGCCTATAAAATTAAGTGCTTTTTACATAATTCAGCTTTAATGACAAAGCGGTTTTCATACCATCAACAAGGTTGAATAATTTGCTCAAACGAACCTTAAACCAGCAAAAATGCTCGATGCTAGAGTTAAAATCCAGCCAAACAAGTTACCACAGGTAAACATTCGTAATTAACAGTGCTAAGATGGCAAAACATGAGTTATAGGACAATAGTTAATTATGGCAAGCGCTTTACAACCTACTCTCTTCTGGCACGATTACGAAACCTTCGGGGTAAGCCCAGCAAAAGATCGCCCTTCTCAGTTTGCAGGCATCCGTACTGATTATGATTTAAACATCATTGGTGAGCCTGAAAACTTTTATTGCAAGCAAGCAACTGATTATCTTCCTAAACCAGAAGCAATACTTGTTACAGGGATCACGCCGCAATTAGCCAATTTAAAAGGCATGGTTGAATCAGAGTTTATGGGGCGCATTAATACCATTTTCAGCCAGCCCAATACCTGTGTCGTTGGCTACAACTCACTAAGATTTGATGATGAAGTTAGCCGTTATGGTTTTTACCGTAATTTCATTGACCCTTATGCCCGTGAATGGCAAAACGGCAACACTCGCTGGGATATCATTGATTTAGTCAGAGCCTGTTATGCCTTTAGACCAGAAGGCATCAACTGGCCATTAAAAGAAGATGGCTCGCCAAGCTTTAAATTAGAACAGTTAACCCAAGCTAATGGCTTAAGTCATGAACAAGCTCATGATGCTATGAGTGATGTTTACGCCACCATTGCCATTGCAAAACTCATCAAAGAGAAACAACCTAAGTTATATGATTATTACTTTAACCTTCGTAATAAAAATAAAGTTGCCGAATTAATCCAAGGCGACTTTATGCAGCCTTTGGTACATGTGAGTTCTAAAATCAGTGCAGCTAAAGGATGTGTCACTTTAATCGCGCCTGTTGCGCCGCATCCATCCAATAAAAACGCCATGATTTGTATTAATTTGGCAATGGATATTAGCCCACTGATCGACTTATCGGTAGAAGATATCGTCGAGCGCATGTATACCTCACGTGCCGATTTAGCCCCAGATGAATTACCGATCCCGTTAAAGCAAATCCACGTCAATAAATGTCCATTTATTGGTACGCCTAAGTTACTCACTGAAGAAGTGGCAGCAAGGCACCAATTTGATATGGACTTTGCCCGTCAGCAATACAAACTGTTCAAACAGCACCCTGAGCTACGAGAAAAAATGCAGGCGGTATTCGAGGCGAATAATCACCCTGCAGCGACAGATCCTGATTTAATGCTTTATAGCGGCGGTTTTTTTAGCCGCGCCGATAAAGCCAAAATGGAAATGATCCGCAATACCAAAGCCGAAAACTTAGCCGCGCTTAATCTAGAATTTGACGATCCCCGCATTGAGCAGATGCTATTTCGCTATCGTGGCCGTAATTACCCAGAAACATTAAGCCACGATGAGTCATTAAGATGGCGAGAGTTTTGCCAACAACGTTTATCAGATGCCGATTATGTGATTAATCTCGAAAACTTGTTGGAAGAAACCAGCGACAATGAACATAAGCAGAAATTACTAAAAGCACTGTGTATGTATTTACAAGCCTTATAACGCAAGCTTTTAGTCATTAATCATTTTATAAAGGAATTGGTCATGCAAAATCGCTTTATTGATAGCATCACCCAACTACCCAAGCCACTGGCAAGCGCATTAATACCATTACTTAATGACGATTTTTGTGGCCATATTGATGCAAGCCAATTAGCTCAGCTCGTCACAGCATCGCAAATAGATGAAGAGCAATTACTACTGAGCTTGTTGCCAATTGCTGCCGCCCTCGCCAAGCCAAGTATTAGTGAATTTTATGTCGGCGCAATCGCCAAGGGTGAAAGTGGTGATATCTATATGGGAGCCAATTTTGAATTAGCTTCTGAAGCTCTATTTCATACCGTCCATGCCGAGCAAAGCGCGATAAGCCATGCATGGCTCAATGGCGAGCAAAAAATTATTGATATTGTTGTCAACTTTACCCCTTGCGGTCATTGTCGTCAGTTTATCAATGAATTGGTCGACGGCATTGGTATTAAAATTCACTTGCCAGGTCAGCAATCACAGTTACTTAGTCATTATTTACCCTATGCCTTTGGCCCTGCTGATTTGCAGGTGACAAAACCTTTATTATCAAAAAGTAACATTGAGTTTAGTTTAAGCTCTGATGATCCCATGATAATTGAAGCCATAGATCAAGCAGGCCTAAGCTATGCGCCTTATACCAATAATTATGCTGCAGTAGTACTAGAAACCAAAGACGGCAAAACCTATTGTGGACGTTATGCTGAAAATGCGGCATTCAACCCATCTATGATGCCAATGCAAATGGCGCTATCTAATTTAATTCGCCATAACCGTGAATACAGTGATATCAACCGCGTTGTGCTCATTGAGTCATCAAAGGGCAAGATAAGCTTAGTCAATGCGACTATGGATACCTTGCAAGCGGTGTGCGCCATAGAACTTGAACATATCGTGGTTGACCCAAGTTAACTTATTAAATCTAAGTGACTAAATTTAAACCACTATATTTAAGCCACTCAATTTTAAAAATAGCATTGAATACAATCCATCGGCACCTTTGCTATGGGTTGTATTCAAATAGCAATAAATTAAAACACAGCCACATTTACACTCACATCTTAAAGCCTTACACTCTGCTCTTCCTTACTCGCTTGTTTCTTTAATGACATTAGAACCTTCATGCCAGATTTTACCGTATTAGCTGTATTTATTCCCACTTTCTTTTTTGTATCGATCACTCCCGGTATGTGTATGACACTGGCAATGACCTTAGGTATGAGCATTGGCGTTAAACGCACCCTTTGGATGATGCTAGGTGAGCTTATTGGCGTGGCATTGGTGGCTATTGCGGCGGTGATGGGCGTGGCTAGCGTGATGCTAAACTACCCTGATATATTTGCAGTCTTAAAATGGTTGGGCGGCGCTTATCTTGCTTATATTGGCATTAATATGTGCCGTTCAAAAGGAAAAATGGCCATTATCGAAGGCCAGCAAACAGATACTAGCATCAGTAATTCCGCATTAATGTCACAAGGTTTTATAACCGCTATTGCCAACCCTAAGGGCTGGGCTTTTATGATTTCACTGCTGCCCCCTTTTATTAATGTAGACCAAGCTGTTGGAACGCAACTTTTCTGGTTATTGTCGATTATCATGCTCACAGAATCAGCTTCGATGTTAGCTTACGCCAGTGGCGGAAAGAGCTTGAGACTTTTTCTATCCCGTGGGGATAATATTAAATTAATGAATCGCATAGCGGGCAGTTTAATGGTCGGTGTTGGCTTATGGTTGGCCTTGGAATAATCTTATAAAACAGATAAGTACAAGACCTACGAACATGAGTAATGACATGAGCAATGCTATAAGTAATAGCATGAATAAAGTCACCTTAACAGGCTATATACTAGTCCCTGAGGCTGAATTAAAAGCGGTGATTGAAGCACTTAAGGTGCATAGCCAACTCACAAAACAAGAACCTGGCTGCTTATCATTTTCAGTCACACAAGATGCAAGCAACCCTGTTAAGTTTTACGTCTCTGAAACCTTTAAAAACCAACAAGCTTTTGATCACCACCAGCAAAGAACAAGTCATTCTAACTGGGCCCTTGTGAGTAAAAATGTCAGCCGTCACTATCAATTCAATAGCCTCATCAAGGATTAAATAGCGGCTCGCAAAGCAGTCATTCAATATCCGTTGATAAAAAGCACACCATTTGGCTTAGTTTGTCAAAGCTAGCCAAAACGCTATTTATAAGGCGAACTTTCAGCTAACTGCTGTATGTATTGCTTTATGTGCCGTTGCTCCTGCAGGCAATAATCTTCGATAGCATTGCTAAAGCCTTGATGAGTAAGGTTATGATTAGAATAAGTTTCAATGGGGACAAAACCTCTGGCCACTTTGTGCTCACCTTGCGCCCCAGCATCAAACACCATAAGCCCGTTCGCTATGGCGTACTCAATACCTTGGTAATAACAGGTTTCAAAGTGTAAGCCGTCAATAAATTGTAAGCAGCCCCAGTAGCGGCCATATAAATGCGTATCAGTGGCAAAGTATAATGCAGAAGCGATTAATTGTGCCGGCTGGTGCGTTGTTGCATCTGACGCTTTTGTCACTAACAGCACCTTAATACTTGCGCCCATAGTCTTAGCGATTTGATAAAAAAACTCAGCAGATAAATAACCGCCATGACCTGAGCGTTTTAAATAGGTTTGTTGATAACAAGCAATAAAGCCTTGCCATTGCGCAGCGGTGGCTTTATCGCCATCAATAAACTCAAAATCCAAATTGTGCCTAGCTAAAGCCTTGCGCTCTTTAATGATATTTTTGCGTTTACGTGACACTAATTGCTGCAAAAAATCATCAAAGTGCTGATAGTTATGATTATGCCAATGAAACTGAGTGCCTAGCCTTGAAATATTATCTTGAGCTAAATTCAAATAATCAGCCTTGGGTAAAAACAAACAATGCCAAGAAGAGTAATACCCTTGCCCAAGTGTCTGATTTAGAAATTCACTCACTGCAGCGATGATCTCGGCTTTGTTTAAACTTGATTGACAGCAATCAAACCCAATACGCTCACCACTTACTGGTGTAAATGGCACCGCTAGCACTAACTTTGGGTAATAGCTTAAGTCATTACGCTCATAAGCCTCAGCCCACGCCCAATCAAACACGTACTCTCCCCAAGAGTGAGATTTTTCGTAACAAGGCGCAATAGCAACAATAACACCTGCTTGCTTTACCACAATATGTTTGGGCAACCAGCCCGATTGCTCTGAAACACATTGGCTTTGCTCTAATGCATTAAGGTAATCAAATGAAGTAAAGGGGTTTTGATCTGAAAAAATACGTTGCCACTCAGCTTTAGTAATAACAGACACCGAATCATAAAAGCCAATATTCAAGTCAATAGTGTGTGTGATAGACATATTCCCTTAAAAAGCACAGTTACATATTGTGTATTAGATCATAGTTATGGCACATTGCAACACATGATTAAAATTATAAAGGATTGAAAATGAGTTTCTTTTCAAAACTAAAACCGATCGTCATATCAACAAGTATTGCGCTGACGTTGAGCATATCATCTTTTACTTCCCTACAACTGCATGCTGCAAATGAACAATCGATTTATAGCCGTTCTGATACTTCACAACCAATTTGGGCCAAACATGGCATGGTTGCCAGCCAAGAATCACTTGCAACCCGCATTGGTGTCGATATTCTCAAACAAGGTGGTAATGCTGTTGATGCTGCTGTCGCGGTAGGGTTTGCATTAGCGGTCACCTTACCTAGAGCCGGTAATATTGGCGGTGGCGGCTTTATGTTAGTTCATCTTGAAAAAGAAGATAAAACCATTGCTATCGACTACCGCGAAACCGCGCCAGCAAAAGCCCACAAAGATATATTTTTAAATGAACAAGGTGATGTAGTAAAAAAACTTAGCCGTGAACATGGTTTAGCGGTTGGCGTGCCAGGCACTGTGATGGGGTTTGAACTTGCGCTAAACAAGTATGGCACCATGAGTATGAGCGAAGTCGTTAAACCTGCTATTGAACTTGCGCAAAAAGGCATTTTAATTAATTCAGACTTAGCAGATTCACTTGATGGATTAAAACGCCGTATTTCACAATGGCCAAGTTCTGCCAAAATATTTTATAAAAGTAATGGCGACAGTTTTGCCGTTAACGACACCTTAGTGCAAAAAGATTTAGCTCATTCATTATCATTAATTGCTAAGCATGGCAGTAAAGGCTTTTATCAAGGCGAAACCGCTGAGAAAATTGTGGCTGCGATTCAAGCTGCTGGCGGAATAATGAGCATGAATGATTTGAAAAACTATCAAGTCATTGAAAGAACACCTGTAACAGGCGAATACCGCGGCTATAAAGTGGTATCCATGCCACCCCCTTCTTCTGGTGGTATTCATATCATTGAAATGCTTAATGTACTCGAGCACTATCCTATTGAAGAGTTGGGTCACAATACTGCACAAACACTGCATTTAATGACGGAAACCATGAAGCATGCCTATGCTGACAGAAGTGAGTATTTGGGCGATCCTGATTTTCATAACGTGCCGACAGATAAACTCACTAGTCAAAAGTATGCTGATTCAATCGCTAAACAAATTGCCTATAACAAAGCCACGCCTAGTGCCGAAATTAAGCCTGGTGATTTATCCGTTTACGAAAGTAATCAAACCACTCATTACTCTGTGGTCGATAAATGGGGCAATGCTGTATCAAATACCTATACCCTAAACTTCAGTTATGGTTCTGGGCTGGTTGCTGCAGGTACCGGCATTTTACTTAACAATGAAATGGATGACTTTTCCGCAAAACCCGGTATTCCCAATGCCTATGGCTTAATCGGCGGTGAAGCCAATGCAATTGATGGTCATAAAAGGCCACTAAGCTCAATGAGTCCAACGATTGTGATGAAAGACGGTAAACCATTTTTGGTGACAGGCAGCCCTGGTGGTTCACGAATTATCACCACCACATTGCAAGTAATCATGAATGTCATTGACCATAAACTCAATATTGCAGAAGCCACTGCCGCAGCGCGAATTCACCATCAATGGCTGCCTGATTACATTGGTGTTGAAACCAGTTTAAATAACGATACGGTGACTTTACTGGAAGCCAAAGGCCATCAAGTTAAAACCAGTAGCGCAATGGGCAGCACTCAATCCATAGTGATAACCGACAAGGGGTTGTTTGGCGCATCTGATCCACGACGAGCAGGTTCAGAAACCCTAGGGCACTAAAAATAAACCTCAAACATCTGCATTAACTATTTATGGACAATCAGCTACAACATAAATAGTTAATGCGCCTTTGTAGCGCTAACATTCATTGTGCTTATTATTTAAACACCGCTATAAACAATAAAATCACTCAAGCTTTGTAGATTAAGCCTGCCGCTATTTTTCAAATATCCCAGCAATCCTCCTAACTTTCTACTAATGATGATGTTCAAACTTATGAAATTACAGCTCTATTTATACGCAAGATTGTATTATCAACTTAAAACCCAAACGCAATGTTAATAATAAGTTAACCCAGCAACAAAAACTAATTAAATTCCACTTCTTCGCAGCAGATTTTTATATCAATATTTTAACAACTCAAAAAAACATTAAATAAAACTTAAGTATTTGAACATTACTGCCGATATTGTAACAACAGGAACAGACTTAAACATCGTAGCAACTATAATAACCACAAGGTAACAATTTTTATTTATAGTTCAATATCCGTTATAGGTAATTTTAAGCAAATGATGGATGCCACAGCTCTAAGGTGGCAATAAGTCAATATGAAAGGCATTAATTTTAAATACTAAAAACGTTTTACAACTTGAAAAAATGAAGTTATCGCACACAAGCAATAGCGATTTGCAATCAAAGATAACAAAAAGTAAAAGTTTCATTTTTAATATCAGCTATTTTACAACAGCCAATCATTATATAACCGAAACTTTAATGACTCACCTTTAGCTAGATAAGTAGGATTATTCGAAATGA
The DNA here is from genome assembly GCF_041469325.1 of Shewanella sp. 10N.286.51.B8. Classification (NCBI taxonomy): domain Bacteria; kingdom Pseudomonadati; phylum Pseudomonadota; class Gammaproteobacteria; order Alteromonadales; family Shewanellaceae; genus Shewanella; species Shewanella sp. 10N.286.51.B8. The sequence goes on along the minus strand of NZ_JBFRKG010000009.1, from coordinate 44,273 downwards.
AATTAAATAGCTTAAAAATAAAGCATCGGATCGCGTTATTAACCATTGTCGCAATATTTTCATTTATTATCTCGATATTAATTAACAATCAAAGCGTGCAACAAAATGCGCAACGGTTAAATGATCTTCAGTCTCAACTATATCCTGCGTTAAATTTAGCCACTATTAACGAAGGCCTGTTACTTCAATTGGAACAAAATATACAAACAGCGGTAACCACTGGCGAAGAAGAAAGCTTAGAGACTGCCGCCAATATGGTCAAACAAGTTATCAGCAACTTAGACGCAATTAAAAGCTTACTGCCTGCTGAGTCATTTGACGCTAATAATATGCAAAATGATTTATCACTGTATTTTGATAATGCACAACTTTTGGTCGCTGAGTTTTTAAAAAGTGATGTTGATTTTAATAAAATCACCATACAAGCGGCAGCCAATGCCAAACGCTATGAGCAACTTGTTGAAAGGTTTAGCAATAAACAATTAACCTTTTCTCAGCAGTTTGAATCAAGCATTGATACTACGCTGGCCAGTTCAGATACAGCAGCCAGTTCAATGCTTGCTATCGGTATCATTGCATCGATGTTTCTGATTGTGGTTGGTTTATTAGTTAACCGCTCAATCATTGTTACCCTTGAAAGTGTTACTCAGTCACTGCGTAATATTTCTGAAGGTGAAGGTGATTTACGCTCAAGAGTTGATTACCAAGGTAAAGATGAAATTGCAGATTTAGTCCATTGGTTTAACCAATTTGTTTCAAAATTACAGCTCAGCATTGCTGATACCAAGCAAACTACTGACAGTTTAGGGCTCGCTTCACAAACATTACTCAATAGCTGTAAAAATAGTGAACAAACAGTCAATGAGCAAAATCAATCTGTCGAACAAATATCCCATGCGATGAGAGAAATGTTCGTTAGCGTGGCCCACATTGCCGAATATGCCGCCAATGCTGCATCGGAAGCTGATAATGCCAATGAAGAAGCTTTACAAGGTCAGCAAGTGGTCAGTAAAGCCATTACTACCATTAACCAGCTCTCTGAAGAAGTCAGAACAACCTCCGTTGTGGTCAATCAACTTGAAGCCTTTACCAGTAATGTGAATGACATCTTGGATACTATCCGCGGGATTGCAGATCAAACTAATTTACTGGCACTAAATGCGGCGATTGAAGCAGCAAGAGCCGGCGAACAAGGCCGAGGCTTTGCCGTTGTCGCAGATGAAGTTAGAACGCTTGCTTCACGCACTCAAGCCTCAACACAAGAAATTCAACAAGTATTGCAAGAGCTTCGCTCTACTTCAACACAAGCGGTTGATGCAATGCAGCGTGGAATAGAAACCGCAGAAGAAGGCGTAAAAACCACTTCACTAGCAGGAGATGCATTAATCAATATCACTAATAAAGTCAGTGCTATATCCATAGTTAATGACCAAATTGCCGCGGCCACTGAAGAGCAACACAACACTTCAGAACTCATTCAACAATATGTCGCAGATATTGAAACCAATGCCGCTAAAGTAAAAATTACCACGGATGAAATGGGCGGGATTAGTCATGATATTGAAGGGGTTAGCCAACAGCTTCAATCCATTACAGGTCAATTTAAAGTCTAATAATTAGAAATATAAAGGTAGAAAATCACACTATTTCTGCCTTAAGAATAATAACCAGGAGTAACACTATGAGTTTTAATTTGAAAGCGCTACCTTTAGCAATTTCAGTCGCAATGCTACCAGCACTTGCAGTGGCCAATGACGCTACCGATGAAAAATTAGCCAAACTTGAACAACAAGTTAAATCATTACAAGCAAATCAAACTGCCAATTTGACCGAACGCTTCAAATTCAACGGATTTATGACGGGCGCTTTCATCACTTCCGATAACAACGCAGGTTATGCCGGAGCAACCACTTCAGCTAACTTCAATGAAGGCAGCAAATTTGGTTTACAAGGTACGTTTGCAATTACAGATCAGACTCAAGCTGTTATGCAGTTGATGATGAGAGGCGAAAATGATTGGGATGTAGAAGCTGAATGGGCTTATATCTCTCATCGCTTTGAAAATAATATCCAAGCTCGTGCAGGTAAATTACGTATACCACTGTATATGTACTCAGATTATCTTGATGTTGGTTATGCCCAGCCATTTGTACGTCCACCATCAGATGTATACGACCCAGTGCCATTTACCTCCTATACAGGTGGAGATGTTAGCTACGATGTTGAATTTGATGATTCAACAATGACCATTCAAGCTTTTGGTGGACAATCTGAAGCTGCTGGCGTTGACATGAAAAATATTTTAGGTGTCAATGTTACTTGGACTGATGAAACTTGGACTCTACGAGGCTTATACGGTGAAGCAATTTTAGACGGTGATGTTAAGCGTCAAATTACACAAGAACTAATGCCAAATACCGAGATCGATGTCACTGTTACGCTACTAGAAATAGATCGAGAAAAAGGCACTTTCGCGGGCGTTGGCGCTAGTTACGATAATGGATCTTTCTTAGCCATTACAGAGTTAACACGCATCGAAGTGGATGGCGCTTATCCTGATTCTGATTCAGGTTATTTAACCTTGGGTTACCGTATCAATGACTTCACACCTTATGTAACAGCTTCTTTCTTCGAAACTAAAGATAACGATAGCAGAACTATTATTGATGAGGCTTCAGCAATTCAAGCCGCAATTTTTAATGGCCAAAGAAAGTCATACAGTGCAGGCCTACGTTGGGATGCACTTGATAATTTAGCCATAAAATTCGACGTCACATACTCTAATGATTTTGGCGAAACATCTGGTGGATTAGAGACTAACATAGCAAAAGAATTTGATGATACTACCGTGTATACCGTTCAATTTGACGCAGTATTTTAATTAGGAGTGATGAAATGAAAAAATTATTATCTATTTTAGCGCTCAGTGTGAGCTGTGTGTTTTCTGTTAATGCTGCCGTAGTAGTGATCGGTAATCCAGCCGCTGCTGATATAAGCAAATCCGATGCTAAAAAAGCCTTTTTAGGCAAAGGTTCTTCATTTGTCGTTTATGAACTTGAAGAAGGCAACCCTATCCGCTCTGAATTTCATAGCGCAGTAACGGGTAAGTCTGATGCTCAGCTTAAAGCTTTTTGGTCAAAGCAGGTATTTACTGGTAAAGGCACACCACCAGCAACCATTGGTGACGCATCAGGCATGAAAGCTGCAATAGCAGCAGATGCTAATGCTATCGGTTATATTGACGAAGCCGATGTTGATGGCAGCGTGAAAGTAATTCTAAAACCATAACATTGCTCGAAATAGTGTGACTTAAACATAGATTATAAGCCTTGTTTACATATCACTAGTTAGTAATAAATAAAGGACTTAACTCTCGTTAGGTCCTTTTTTTATGTTTTGTTACAAAAGTAACCTAAAGGTATACGAAAGTATGATAAAAATTTGTTAATCTAGCAGCAAATCATAAACAAATAACAATGATGATTTGTGACTCTTTAACGGTTTATACATCGGCATAGGGTTATTTAGACAACCATTTCAAAGCAAACAGGGAAATAATTATGAAGGGACTAACCCTCACACCACTTTTTTCTGCCATGGCGTTAACTTTAGCGCTAAGTGCATGTTCAGATAATAACGTTGAAAGCGTCCAAACGTCTCAAGCACCCAATGCGGTTGCTACGGCTAGCACCAGCCAAGACGTGAGTAATCCATTTTTTAAACCCTATGATACCTTTATGGAAATCCCAGATTTCGATAACATCAAAAATGAGCATTTCTTACCGGCATTTGAAGCGGGTATTGCTGAGCGCAAAGCAGAAATCAATGCCATTGCCAATAATTCTGATGCTGCGACTTTCGCTAACACCATTGAAGCGATGGAGTTTTCTGGTGCGCTGCTCACTAAAGTATCGGGCGTTTTTTATAATTTAACCGGTGCCCACACAAACCCAGAGATACAAGCAATTTCAAAACAAGTCTCACCTATGTTGTCATCTGCTAGTGATGACATTTATTTAAATGATAAATTATTTCAGCGGGTAAAAGCAGTTTACAACCAAGCTGACACATATCAACTTAATACCGCTCAAACAAAGCTTTTAGAAGATACCTACAAACGCTTTACTCGCGGCGGAGCAAACCTATCAGCTGAAGACAAGAGCACTTTGCGTGCCCTTAATGAACAGATTGGTAAACTAAACTTAGAGTTTGGTGACAACTTACTGGCTGAAACCAATGCCTTTGAGTTAGTTATCGATAACAAAGCTGATTTAGCCGGGCTTCCTCAAGACGTAATCGACACTGCGGCAGCAACAGCTACAAAACGTGGCCATGAAGGCAAGTGGGTGTTTACCACGCAGCGTCCTTCAATTACACCATTTTTAACCTATGCTGAAAATCGCGATTTAAGAGAAGCGCTTTTGAAAGGTTATATTGAGCGTGCCAATAATAATAATGCCAATGATAACAAAGCAGGTTTAGCGAAAATTGCGGCACTTCGCGCACAAAAAGCTAACTTAATGGGCTATAAAACTCATGCTCATTTTGTATTAGAAGAACGCACAGCTAAAAGCCCAGAAAATGTTTACGCCTTACTAGATAAAGTATGGCCTGCAGCGCTCGCACAAGCTAATGCTGAAGTTGCTGATATGCAAGCCGTTATTGACTCACAAGGCGGTGACTTTAGCCTACAAGCTTGGGACTGGTGGTATTACTCAGATCAAATCCGCGTTGCAAAATACGACTTTAATGAGCAACAGACTCGTCCTTATTTTTCACTTGAATCAACATTATCAGGTGTATTTTATACCGCTAATCGCTTATTCGGCATCACAATGAAAGAGCGCACCGACTTACCTAAGTACCACCCAGATGTCAGAACCTGGGAAGTTTATGACAAAGACGGTTCTTTAATGGCTATTTTCTTGGGTGACTACTACGTGCGCGATAGCAAGCGTGGCGGTGCGTGGATGAATGCCTTCCGCTCACAATCTAATATGAACGGCGTTGAATCAAAGCCAATTATTGTCAATGTACTTAACTACCCTCGCCCAACGCGTGATGAGCCTTCACTACTCACATTTGATGAGGCTAGCACCCTATTCCACGAGTTTGGACATGCGCTACATGGAATGCTATCAAAGGTTGAATATGCTTCTCAATCAGGTACTTCAGTACCGCGAGATTATGTCGAGTTCCCTTCACAAGTGATGGAAAACTGGATGACGCAACCTGAAGTGTTAGCGCAGTTTGCAAAACATTATAAAACCGGCGAAGTGATCCCCACTGAACTTGTTAAGAAAATTCAAGCTGCCAGTAAATTCAACCAAGGGTTTGCTACCGTTGAATATATGGCAGCCACTAAGCTTGATTTAGACTGGCATACATTAACGGACACCAAACTAAGAGATGCCGCCGAATTTGAAGCTGAATCACTTGCCAATATGGGCTTAATTAAAGAAATTGCCCCACGATATCGCAGCAGTTACTTCTCGCATATTTTTGCCGGTGGTTATTCTGCAGGTTATTACAGCTATCTTTGGTCTGATATTTTAGGCGCCGATGCTTTTGAAGCATTTAAAGAAAATGGTATTTTTGACCCAGCAACAGCCCAAGCTTTTAGAGACAATATCTTGTCTCAAGGTGGCAGCGCCGACCCAATGCAGCTTTACCGTCAGTTCCGTGGTAAAGATGCTGGGATCGAGCCACTGTTAAGAAGCCGCGGCTTATTAGAAGATAACGCAGCAGAGTAACTTTATCAGAGTAAATCTGTAGACAATCCACTGCCTGCAAAGAACAAAGCCTGATGTGTTAACATCAGGCTATCTGAAAAAGCTCATCGTTCTCATCCAAAGCACCGCAGCTAAGCGGTGTTTTTTATGCTGATAAAGAAATACTTTATCGTCATTAAAGCGCTGCACGATCAATTTACAGCCCATTTAATCAAACACTAAGCCGATAACAATCAAAAAATATTCAACAAACTGCTTCTATAACCATTTTAGTTAACTTATCACCAATCAAATCATAACTTTGCAATATAGTTTCTGTATAATCCACTGTAATTAACTCACAAATCAAACCCAATGAGTTAACAAAATAATAGAGCATAAAAATCAAGCTCAGGGTCATAATAAGAGAGAAAAATAATGGTAAACCAAAAGCTAATAGTCACTATTATAGTTGGCGTACTAGGCGTCAGCGCTTGTGATTCATTGCATGATCAGGCGACAGAAGTTAAGTCTGATGATGTTCAGCCCCTCACCGTCAATTTACGTATTCTAGAAACATCGGATCTCCATGCCAACATCATGGATTTTGATTATTACAAAACAAAATATGATCCGACTATAGGCTTAGCTCGCACTGCCAGTTTAATTAAACAGCAAGGTAAAAGTGCTGATAATTTTGTCTTAGTAGATAATGGGGATTTGCTCCAAGGCAGCCCTATGGGTGACTATGTTGCCAACAGTTTCAAACAGAAAACAACCCTCCTTGATACTCACCCAGCTTATAAAGCCATGAACACCTTAGGTTACTCTGTTGGTAACATTGGAAATCACGAATTTAACTACGGTTTAGATTTCTTATATCAGTCTCTCGCGGGTGCCAACTTCCCTTATATTAACGCCAACGTATTATGTGAAGCCGACTGTTGGGATAACAAAGTCAAAGGCGATAACCTATTTACCCCTTATATCATTGAAGAAAAAAACGTCGTCGACACCAATGGCGATAAACACATAATTAACATCGGCTATATTGGCTTTGTACCACCACAAATTCTTTTATGGGACAAACAAAACCTTACGGGTAAAGTCACCGTAATGGGAATTATAGAAGCGGCTGAAAAGTTTGTGCCTATGATGAAAGCTCAAGGCGCTGACATTATCGTCGCTATTCCCCACTCTGGGGTCGGCAGCCCTGAAAACCCCATCGACATTAATGATGAAAATGCCACTTGGGCATTATCAAAAGTAGCGGGTATTGATGCGATTACCTTTGGTCATAGTCATTCAATATTCCCTTCAAGCACCTTTTCAGACCTTAAAAATGCCGATATAAACAAAGGCACCATAAATGGCATTGCGGCGGTTATGCCTGGACGTTGGGGCGATAACCTCGGCGTTATCGATTTTAAGTTAGCATTACAAGATGGCAGCTGGACAATTGTTGACAGCATGGCCAAAGCCTTGCCTATTTTTGATAAAAAAGCGACTAACCCTGAGCTGGTGACTGCAGATAAAACCATAAGTGATGCTGTAGCTAAAGAGCATCAAGCTACATTGGATTATGTCGATCAGCCCATAGGTAAAGCATCGGCTGATATGTTTAGCTTTTTGACCTTAGTACAAGATGATCCCACAGTGCAAATTGTGTCAGATGCACAAATTGCTAAAGTAAAAGCTAACTTAACGGAGGCTTTAAAAGATATTCCGGTATTGTCCGCTGCTGCGCCATTTAAAGCAGGTGGCCGCCATAGCACTGCAGCAGATGCCGAGTCTTATGTGCAAGTCCCAAGTGGTGAGCTAACCTATAAAAATGCGGCAGATTTATATCTTTACCCTAACACCTTGGTTGCTGTTAAGTTAAGTGGCGCTCAAATTAAAGATTGGTTGGAATGCAGTGCAAATCAATTTAATCAAATTGATGTTAACTCTACTGAGCCTCAATACCTGATTAACTGGAATACCCACCGCACCTATAACTTTGATGTCATAGATGGTGTCAGCTACAACATTGATGTAACTCAACCAAATAAATTTGATGGCGATTGTGCATTAGTTAATGCCGATGCTAACCGAATAGTCGGGCTAAGTTACACTCACGGCGACACTGTTATTAGTGGTGCTGAATTTAATGCAAAAGAGTTTATAATCGCAACCAACAATTATCGTGCATTTGGCGGAAAATTCGCCGGTACTGGTTCTGATTTCGTTGTGATGGAACTGCCAGACTCCAACCGTGAAGCCCTAGCGCAATATATTACTGAAGCAACGAAAAACCATGGCGAGGTGGATCCAAGTGCAGATAATAACTGGGACTTTATGACCATCAAGTCGGCAAAAACATTGGATATTCGCTTTGAAACTCAAAACAGTAAACTTGCAGACAAATTTATCACCGACTATCAACAGCGCCCTATGACAAAGCGCACTGATATCACAGATGAATTTGGTTTTGCGATTTACAATATTGACCTGCAATCCGCTGTTAAAGCTAAATAATCAACCTTTAACATCAAAAAAGGCGCCGCGGCGCCTTTTTAGTTAATCTTAAAACAAGTCTAATCATCAAGTTCAAACATTAATCCCATTTTAGCAATTTGTGCCAATGGCACCTTATGTTGATTACGTTTAGCGCATAATTTTTGATGTTCAACACTTTTAGGCTCACCAGTCACCACGACTCTTACTTGATAACCCAAGGCCTTCGCTGCGGCTTCATAAGCCATATATTCCCAACGGCATACATTGGTATTGTCACAAATAACGTAAGGCTCGTTATGAGCCATCGCATTAATAAATGCGCTTAAATTAGCCTGGTGATACTGGGCAAGTTTTTTTGGATTAAAGCGGTATTCGCCATTACGAACAAAATAACTGTCAGTAGAGAAGTAACCATATTGCCGTATGTGTATGGCGTTATCTACACCTAACTGTTCAATGAATTCATTAACCCAAGTTGATTTACCACTACCCGGTAAACCGCGCATGATTATCGCAACTTTATCCCTACTCAAGCACTCATTTCCTTTGTCGCGACTTCACTGCCAAGGGTTTTACCGGCTAAAATTGACTCTACTAACGCAGGCACAACATCACCAGCTTTACCGGTAAAATGATATTGAAATTGGCTATGGCGATCTGCCGCTAACAGATTAACTTCTACTGTTTGTGCACCATGATGATTAGCGCTGTCGACAAAGCCCGCTGCGGGATAAACCGTCCCAGAAGTCCCAATAGCGATAAATAAATCACAGTTATCCAGCGCATCATGAATTCTATCCATACCAAATGGCATTTCACCAAACCAGACAATATGCGGCCTTAATCGTTTGGCAGGAATACAGCAGGTACAGCAATTGTCTTCACCAAAAGGTTCTCTAAGGACAAACGTTTGCAATGACTGTGGGCAGCGTCCTTTGGATAATTCTCCATGCATATGTAATAAACGTTTTGAACCTGCCCGCTCGTGTAAATCATCTACATTTTGAGTGATAACCAGTAGCTTGCCAGGAAACTCAGCTTCTAATTTTGCTAATGCTGCATGAGCGGCATTAGGATGAACCTCACCGCTATGGAGGTTTTCCCAACGGCTATTATAAAAACGTTCAACTAAATTGATATCGCGGGCATAACCTTCAGGGGTGGCAACATCTTCAATATGATGTTGCTCCCACAAACCGTCTTCATCGCGAAATGTTTTTATCCCCGATTCAGCGGAAATACCTGCGCCAGTTAAGACCACAATCTGCTGATACATGTGAATTCCTTGTTTTGATTATAATTATCATTACTGGGTACAAAGCTTGATAACCCTATTTAACATTATAGTGATATAAAAGCCGTTAATGCTCAATAATCCCTTAGTATAAGTAAGTTTATTAGGTGAATTTTAACCTATTGGTCAATATTGTATGGCTCATTGGCCAAAATCACTGCTTATATGACGATTAACTCATTTGAAAGGTTCCAGTTTCTGATTGCAACACATATAATGATCTTAATTATCCACGGAGGAACCGATAAGGTTCTGTAATCAAGAGATTAGCGATGACAGATGGAAATCAAGCACTCAAGAAAGCAGGTTTAAAGATAACACTGCCACGAGTTAAAATTCTAGAATTAATGCAAGCCCCTGAAAACCAACATATCAGTGCAGAAGATCTGTACAAAAAATTACTCGATATTGGTGAGGAAATTGGCTTAGCTACTGTTTATCGCGTATTAAACCAATTTGATGATGCGGGTATCCTTAATCGTCACCATTTTGAAAGTGGCAAAGCGGTTTTTGAAATGTCGACCCAAAAGCATCATGATCATCTTGTTTGCTTAACCTGCGATAAAGTAATTGAATTCTCTGATGAGGTCATTGAACGTCGTCAAGACGAAATAGCAATGCGTCATAATATTAAGCTAACTCACCACAGCTTATATTTATACGGTCACTGCACCAATGACAGCTGTGATCACGCTGACGAATAATTATCGCCAAGCCTGATAAATAGTCATTAAAAAACCAGCATACTTGCTGGTTTTTTTGTTTTTACACTCGCCATAACTTATGCCTTTATAAAGCCATTTGATACACATGTACTTTCGAGCCGAGATATTCGCTTTCTTCATGTATGCTCATACCGAGCTTTTTCGCTATCGCTTCTGAACCTGTATTGCCATGTAAAATAAGGGCTATGACTAAATCAATATCGAACTGTGGCTTTAGTGTATCAACTACCGCTTGCGCTGCCTCATTGCCTATGCCCTTGCCCCAATATTCTGGTAAATAGCGATAACCTATTTCTACTTTATCGTATTCAGGAAGATATTTAGGCCCACAAAAGCCAATGACTTTATTATCTTCCTTATGATGCACCGCCCAACGACCAAAACCATGCTTTTGATAATCAGCTTGAATAATTGAGGTAAAAATCTCTTTTGCTTCAGCTATGCTAGTAAGTGGCTCTTGGGGGATATAAGTTAATATTTCTGGAATGCTATTCATTAAAAATAATGCTTCGGCATCATCTTCAACAAAAGGTCGCAAGATAAGCCTTGGGGTTTCAGTAATAATAGCTGTGGGTTTTATGACGTTGCTCATGATTATCCTTAATCATTTAAATATTAATAGACAGTTAAACACAGAATAACACGCTGTAAAATATGAAATTATGGTTTTTAAAGAAATTATTGCAGGATAAAGCCTAGCGACAAAAAGCATAAAAACAAAAAAGGCGCCGAATGGCGCCTTTTAATTAACTCACTAGAATTTACCAGCCAGTTTTAGTACGCAGTGCTTTACCGATGTCAGCTAAAGAGCGAACTGTGCTTACGCCAGCAGCTTCTAATGCAGCAAACTTATCTTCAGCAGTACCTTTACCACCAGCGATAATTGCGCCAGCATGACCCATACGCTTACCTTCTGGTGCAGTAACACCAGCAATGTAAGATACAACAGGCTTAGTTACATTTGCTTTGATGAATTCAGCAGCTTCTTCTTCAGCAGTACCACCAATTTCACCAATCATTACGATTGCTTCAGTTTGTGGATCGTTTTGGAACATTTCCAATACGTCGATGAAGTTAGTACCTGGAATTGGATCACCACCAATACCTACACAAGTAGATTGGCCAAAACCTTCGTCAGTAGTTTGTTTAACAGCTTCGTACGTTAATGTACCAGAGCGTGAAACAATACCGACTTTACCAGGCTTGTGGATGTGACCAGGCATGATACCAATCTTACACTCACCAGGAGTGATAACACCTGGACAGTTAGGACCAATCATACGCACGCCAGTTTCTTCAAGTTTAACTTTAACTTGAAGCATGTCTAAAGTTGGAATACCTTCAGTAATGCATACGATTAGCTCAATGCCACCGTCGATTGCTTCAAGGATTGCATCTTTACAAAAAGGTGCTGGTACATAGATAACAGTCGCAGTTGCACCCGTTTCAGCTACAGCATCTTTAACAGTATTAAATACAGGAAGACCTAGGTGAACTTGACCACCTTTTCCTGGAGATACACCGCCAACCATTTTTGTACCGTAAGCAATTGCTTGCTCAGAGTGGAAAGTACCTTGGCCACCAGTGAAACCTTGACAGATAACTTTAGTATCTTTGTTAATTAATACGGACATTATTTGCCCTCCGCAGCAGCAACAACTTTCTCAGCAGCATCAGTTAATGACGCAGCTGCGATAATATCAAGACCAGAACCTGCAAGCACTTCACGGCCTAATTCAGCGTTAGTACCTTCAAGACGGACAACAACAGGAACTTCTACACCGACTTCTTTTACAGCGCCGATAATACCTTCTGCAATCATGTCACAACGTACGATGCCACCAAAGATGTTAACTAAAACAGCTTTAACGTTTGAGTCAGAAAGAATGATTTTAAATGCTTCTGCTACACGTTCTTTAGTTGCTCCGCCGCCAACGTCTAAGAAGTTAGCTGGCTTGCCGCCATGTAGGTTTACGATGTCCATAGTACCCATTGCTAGGCCTGCACCGTTAACCATACAACCCACGTTTCCGTCTAATGCAACGTAGTTAAGTTCAAACTTAGCTGCGTGTGCTTCACGAGCATCATCTTGTGATGGATCGTGCATGTCACGGATTTTAGGTTGACGGAATAAAGCATTTCCATCGATACCAATCTTGCCATCAAGACAATGGATATTACCTTCGTCAGTGATCACAAGCGGGTTGATTTCTAATAAAGCGAAATCATGGTCTTCGAACATTTTTGCAAGACCCATAAACACTTTAGTGAACTGCTTCATTTGAGTTGGGTTTAAACCTAACTTAAAGCCAAGATCACGTGCTTGGTATGGTTGAGGACCTGTTAAAGGATCGATAATTGCTTTGTGAATTAACTCTGGGGTTTCTTCAGCCACAGTTTCAATTTCAACGCCACCTTCAGTTGATGCCATAAACACAACGCGACGAGTCGCACGGTCAACAACAGCACCTAGGTAAAGTTCATTTGCAATATCAGTACAGCTTTCTACTAAAATTTTAGCAACAGGCTGGCCTTTTTCATCAGTTTGGTAAGTCACTAAGTTCTTACCTAACCATTTTTCAGCAAATGCTCTGATTTCTTCTTTATCGCCAGTGACTTTAACGCCACCTGCTTTACCACGGCCGCCAGCGTGTACTTGACACTTAACAACCCACATATCGCCGCCAATGTGACCAGCAGCTTCTACCGCTTCTTGGGCTGTATCGCAAGCGAAGCCTTCTGAAACTGGTAAACCATATTCGGCAAATAAGGATTTTGCCTGATACTCATGCAAATTCATGATGATCTATCCATATACTTCTTTATAAAATCCTACTGGCTCTAACGAGCCAGCTACGAGGGTATTGTCTAGTTGACTCTTAGAGGTCAAGCAATAGACGAGTTGGATCTTCAAGGAAGTCTTTAATAGCGACCAAGAAACCAACCGACTCACGGCCATCAACAATTCGATGATCGTAAGATAATGCTAGGTACATCATAGGTTGAATAACAACCTCACCATTCACAGCCATTGGGCGATCTTTAATAGCATGCATGCCTAAAATCGCGCTTTGTGGAAGGTTTAAAATTGGCGTCGACATTAGCGAGCCAAATACGCCGCCATTAGTCACGGTGAAGTTACCACCGGTCATATCAGCAACAGATAACTTGCCATCACGGCCTTTGATTGCTAATTCACGCACATTTTTTTCAATTTCAGCAAGGCTCATGGTATCGGTATCACGTAATACTGGGGTAACCAGACCACGTGGCGTTGATACCGCAATGCTGACATCAAAGTAGTTGTGATAAACCAGTTCATCACCGTCGATAGACGCGTTAACTTCAGGGAAACGTTTTAATGCTTCAGTCACAGCTTTTACGTAGAAAGACATGAAACCTAAACGAATACCATGACGTTTTTCAAATACTTCTTGGTATTGCTTACGAATATCCATGATTGGCTGCATGTTAACTTCGTTAAACGTTGTTAGCATTGCCGTAGAGTTTTTAGCCTCTAATAAACGATTAGCAATAGTCTTACGTAAACGCGTCATAGGAACACGTTTTTGAGTACGACCTTCAAGTGGTGCAATTGGCGCAGGCGCTGCAGCAGGTTTAGCCGCAGGCGCTGACTTCACAAATGCTTCAACATCTTCTTTAGTCACACGTCCACCAACACCAGTGCCTTTTACTTTGCTTGCATCAAGGTTATGCTCAGCAATGAGACGGCGTACAGATGGGCTTAATGCATCATTTGACTCATCTGTAGATTCAGCTACTGGTGATGCAGCTTCTGCTTCTGCTTTAGTCACTTCTTGGCCTGAAACTGCACCAGCAACGAAGTTTGCAATCACTTGCTCACCAAGAACAGTGTCACCTTCTTGGAATAATAATTCGCTAATAGAACCATCTTCTGGCGCAACAACTTCTAGTACAACTTTATCAGTTTCGATATCAACTAGATTTTGGTCACGAGAAACCTGTTCGCCAGGTTGCACATGCCATGTCGCGATTGTTGCATCTGCAACTGATTCTGGCAGAACGGGTACCTTAATTTCGATACTCATGGAAAGCTTTCCTTTTATAATTTTCTATTACGACAGTTTTAATGCGCTATTAACTAATGCTTCTTGTTGGCGTGCATGCAGAGCAGGATAACCACAAGCTGGTGCAGCAGATGCCTCACGGCCAGCGTAGGTTAGTTCAGCTCCGGCAGGGATAGCTGCCCAGAAATGATGTTGGCTACAATACCAAGCACCTTGGTTCTGAGGTTCTTCCTGACACCAAACAAAATCTTTAACGTGCTGATAGTCAGCAAGTGCGGCTTGCATTTCTTCTTGCGGGAACGGATAAAGCTGCTCCACACGGACAATAGCAACGTTAGTAATTTCTTGTTTACGACGCTTGTCGAGTAATTCGAAATACACCTTACCACTACAGAAGACAACGCGATCAACCTTGCTCGCGTCTAATGCATCAAGCTCACCAATCACACTTTGGAAACTTCCTTCAGCGAGCTCTTCAAGTGTAGAAACCGCTAATGGATGACGTAGTAATGATTTAGGCGACATCACCACCAGTGGACGACGCATAGGACGTACAACTTGACGGCGTAGCATGTGATAAACCTGTGCAGGTGTAGAAGGAACACACACTTGCATATTGTGGTTTGCACAAAGCTGTAAGAAACGCTCAAGACGAGCAGATGAATGCTCTGGGCCTTGGCCTTCATAACCATGGGGAAGTAGCATCGTTAGACCACATAATCGGCCCCACTTTTGCTCACCTGAAGATAAGAACTGATCGATAACCACTTGAGCACAATTAACAAAGTCACCAAACTGCGCTTCCCAGATGGTTAATCCGCCCGGCTCTGCTGTGGCATAACCGTACTCAAATGCCAGTACCGAGGCTTCTGATAATACTGAGTCAGTAATATCAATCTCGCCCTGTTCATCAGCGACATTACGAAGCGGCAAATAAGTCGTACCATCATTTTGATTATGTAAAACTGCATGACGATGGAAGAAAGTACCACGACCAGAATCCTGACCGGTAATACGAACGCGTTTTTTATCTTCCAAAATGGTGGCGTAAGCTAAGGTTTCAGCAAAGCCCCAATCAACCGGTTTTTCACCGTTTGCCATCGATACACGGTCTTTATAAATCTTAGCGACCCGTGATTGCAATTTGTGGCTTTCAGGAATATCTACCATCTTTTGCGCAAGACCAATCAGCTTGTCAAAGTTCATTGCACCTTGATAGCTTTCATCCCACTCACGATTAAGATACGGCGACCAGTCAACAGTGTGTAACGTCATTGGACGCCACTCTTTCACTACACAATCACCTGCATCTAATGCATCACGGTAGTTATTGACAAGGCCAGTAACGTCATCAGCAGAGATACTATCTTCTTGAATTAATCGATCAGCATAAATCTTACGCGGCGTAGGATGCTTCTTAATTTTTGCGTACATTAGCGGCTGCGTTGCACTTGGCTCATCAGCTTCGTTATGACCATGGCGGCGATAACACACTAAATCAATCACCACATCACGCTTAAATTCGTTACGGTAATCCACCGCTAACTGCGAAATAAAGGCAACAGCTTCAGGATCATCTGCATTGACATGGAAAATAGGCGCTTGGACCATTTTGGCAATATCAGTACAGTATTCCGTTGAACGCACATCGGCAGTATTAGAGGTAGTGAAACCCACTTGGTTATTAATAACGATACGAATACTACCGCCAACTTTAAAACCACGGGTCTGAGACATGTTAAATGTCTCTTGCACAATACCTTGTCCAGTAATTGCCGAGTCACCATGAATGGTAATTGGCATAACTTGTAAACCATCGCTACAACCACGTCTGTCTTGACGCGCTCGTACTGAACCAATAACCACAGGGTTAACGATTTCTAAATGTGATGGGTTAAAGGCCAGTGCTAAATGAACGTTTCCGCCTGGCGTTTCGAAATCAGATGAAAAGCCTTGGTGATACTTAACGTCACCAGAACCTTGGATTTCATCATGCTTACCGGCAAATTCATCAAATAATTCAGCAGGACGCTTACCCAGTACGTTAACAAGGACGTTTAAGCGACCACGGTGAGCCATACCGACGACAATTTCTTTGGTACCTGCTTCACCTGCGCGATATAAAATCTCACGCATCATTGGCACTAACGCATCACCACCTTCAAGCGAGAAACGTTTTGCGCCTGGAAATTTTGCGCCAAGGTATTTTTCCATACCTTCAGCAGCATTTAGGCCTTCTAGAATGCGTTTCTTAGTGGTGTTATCGTAATTTGCTTTACCCAAAGACGGTTCAAGACGTTGCTGAATCCAACGCTTTTCATCGGTATCGGTAATATGCATGTATTCAGCACCAATAGAACCACAATAGGTACTTTTTAATGCATGAACTATGTCGGCTAATTTAAGGGTGTCACTACCGTATGCAAATGAACCGGTATTGAACTCACGTTGCATATCTTCGGCATCTAAACCATGAAATGCTGGGTCTAATTCAGATACTGGCTCACGGTGCCATAAACCTAACGGATCAAGGTTAGCATTTTGGTGACCACGAAAACGGTGAGCGTTAATTAACTGGAGGACTTTTACTTGTTTAGCATCTAACTCTGGGTCAGTAACACGGCTAGCGCCTTTGGCACGACCTTCTAATGCTAAACTGCGGAAATAATCACGTACTTTAGAGTGTGCAGTTTCAGGTAGATCTTGAGAAGTACCATTTACCGCAGGGAGATTATCAAAAACGACTTGCCAATCAGCGGTAACTGAACTTGGATCTTCTTGATAGGCTTCATACATCTCTTCTACGTAGGTCGAATTTGAGCCACTTAAATGTGACGATTCGAGCCAAGCTTTCATGATGCCTTGGTGCATTACTTTTCCTTCCAAACTTGATACACGTGCTTCGCCAATTTCATAATTGCGATACCTGGTTGCACCACAATCGAATCGTATTAACTCTTTCGTTTAAGGCTGTTTATCAACTACGGATAATAGCGATATAACTATATAATTTAAACAGTTAATTACAAAGGTCTTCTAACACACACAAAAGAGTCATCCCCATAGTTGAAGATGACTCCCCAATAGAGCTATATAACAATAAATCCCAGCTCTATGTTGCGCATTTACACTGCTCGCTTCAGTAACATTGACTTAATGTGGCCAATGGCTTTAGTTGGGTTTAGTCCTTTAGGACACACATCAACACAATTCATAATACCGTGACAACGGAACACACTGTAAGCATCGTCTAAACCATCTAAACGCTCTTCAGTTGCCGTATCGCGGCTATCAATTAAGAAGCGATATGCATGCAGTAAACCACTTGGTCCGATAAATTTATCAGGGTTCCACCAGAAAGATGGACAAGCAGTAGAACAACAAGCACACATGATACATTCATATAATCCGTCTAAATGAGCACGCTCTTCAGGTGATTGTAAATGTTCACGAGCCGGTGTTTTCTCATCATTGATAAGAAACGGTTTAATTTTTTCGTACTGAGTGTAGAACTGAGTCAGGTCGACAATTAAATCGCGCACAACTGGCATGCCAGGAAGTGGGCGAATTTCAATTTTCTTACCTTTAAAAGTAGAAACAGGCGTAATACACGCAAGGCCGTTTTTACCATTCATGTTCATACCATCACTACCACATACACCCTCACGACATGAGCGTCTAAATGATAATGCAGGATCTAACTCTTTCAGCTTCATCAGTGCATCTAGTACCATCATATCGGTACCTTCTTCCACATCTAAACTGTAATCCTGCATATATGGTTTAGTGTCTACATCAGGATTGTAGCGATAAACTGCAAATTCCAATTGCATCGGGGCTTCTCCTAGTAGGTACGCTTGATAGGCGGGAATGCCGCACGAAGCTTAGGCTCCATGTTGACTTCACGCTTAGTCATTTCTTCTGTGACGGGGTCAAAGACGCTATGACATAACCAATTATCATCATCACGGTCTAAGAAATCCTCACGAGAATGCGCACCACGACTTTCTGTACGGAAGTTCGCAGCATAAGCTGTCGCAATTGCTGTCGCCATCAAGTTATCAAGCTCTAAACATTCAATACGTTGAGTATTAAATTCTGAAGAGTTATCAGATAACTTAGCATTCGCTAAACGATCGCGAATTGCTTTAAGCTCTTTAAGGCCTTCAGCCATTGCATCACCACTTCTAAATACAGAGAAGTTAAGTTGCATACATAACTGTAAGTCTTTACGAATAACAGCAGGATCTTCACCGTCTTTATTGCTTTCCCAGCGATTAAGACGCTCAAGTGATGCTGAAATTTGCTCTTCAGATGGCGCTTTTGGATCCGCAGTCGCATCGAGTGCTTTACCTAAATGCTGACCAGCAGCACGTCCAAATACCACTAAATCCAGTAATGAGTTACCACCAAGGCGGTTTGCACCGTGTACTGATACACAAGCAATTTCACCTACAGCGAATAAACCCACGATATCTTGTTCAGTGCCATCAGCATTTTGACGAACAACTTGACCACTCACTTTAGCGGGTAGACCACCCATCATGTAATGACATGTTGGCAATACAGGAATTGGGCCATCTGCTGGATCAATATGCGCAAAAGTACGAGAAAGTTCACAAACACCAGGAAGACGAGCTTCTAATGTTTCTTTACCTAAGTGATCAAGCTTAAGTAAACAATGCGGCCCTAATGGACCATCTAATCCACGGCCTTCACGAATTTCTGTCATCATCGAGCGAGCAACAACATCACGTGATGCTAAATCTTTTGCATTTGGTGCATAACGTTCCATGAAACGCTCGCCATCTTTATTTAAAAGATAACCACCTTCACCACGACAACCTTCAGTTACAAGCACACCTGCGCCAGCAATACCC
Source organism: Shewanella sp. 10N.286.51.B8 (assembly GCF_041469325.1). Lineage (NCBI taxonomy): Bacteria > Pseudomonadati > Pseudomonadota > Gammaproteobacteria > Alteromonadales > Shewanellaceae > Shewanella > Shewanella sp. 10N.286.51.B8. The sequence goes on along the minus strand of NZ_JBFRKG010000009.1, from coordinate 25,115 downwards.
GTTGGGTGGAACTGCCACATTTCCATGTCTTGCATTTGAACGCCAGCGCGCATTGCCATACCAACACCGTCACCAGTATTAATATGTGCATTGGTGGTTGAAGCATAAATACGCCCTGCACCACCGGTTGCTAAAATGGTTGCCTTCGCTTTGAAGTAAACAATCTCGCCAGTTTCAATTTCAATAGCCGTACAACCAACTATTGCACCGTCATCGTTTTTCACTAAATCGAGTGCATACCACTCAGAAAATACTTCAGTTTTGTGTTTAACATTTTGCTGATAAAGACAATGAAGTAATGCATGACCTGTACGGTCAGCTGCAGCTGCAGTACGTGCCGCTTGCTCGCCACCAAAGTTTTTTGATTGGCCACCAAACGGACGCTGGTAAATAGTACCGTTTTCAAAACGTGAGAAAGGTAAACCCATTTGCTCAAGTTCAATAACCGCCTCTGGACCTGTCTTACACATGAACTCGATTGCTTCTTGGTCACCGATAAAATCAGAACCTTTCACGGTATCGTACATGTGCTGTTCCCAGTGATCTTCATGAGCATTACCCAACGCAACGGTAATACCACCTTGCGCAGATACTGTATGAGAACGGGTTGGGAAAACTTTAGATAAAAGCGCACAGCTCTTACCTTCTTTAGAAATTTGTAATGCCGCTCGCATGCCAGCGCCACCAGCGCCAATCACTACTGCGTCAAATTCGCGAACTGGAATACTCACTTATACACCCCACACAATTAATATGCCTGCAGCTAGATAACAAAAAGCTGCTACGACAAAAACGAACTGAAGTAATCCACGCACTGATACGTTTTTAACGTAATCAGTTAACACTTGCCAAATACCAATCCATGAATGGATAAGTACAGCAACAAGCGCTAATAAAGTGAATACTTTCATTGGTAAGGTACTGAATAACCCCTGCCAAATTTCGTATGTCAATGGAGCGCTACACGCAATAAAACCCACCATAAAAATGGTATAACAGGCTAAAATTACGGCACTAGCACGAATTAAAATAAAATCATGAACACCACTGCGTCCAAGGCTTGCTGCATTTGTTACCATACCCAAATCCCCACGATGATAGAAAACGCCGCTGATAACACAAAGGCGATTTTTGCTGACGCTAAGCCAGAGGCAAGCTCTTCCCAACGACCGGTATCCATAATCAGATGACGTACGCCAACGATTAAGTGATAACCCAACGCGGTTAGAATTCCCCAAATAACAAACTTAACTAGCAGGTTATCAAAAAGAGATTGTAAGCCAGCGAAACTCTCAGGCGATGCTAAAGATTCATTTAGCATCCAAATAAGAATACCGACAGCAAACAGCATGATAACACCGGAAATACGGTGAAGAATTGACGCAATCGCTGTTGCAGGAAAGCGAATGGTCTGTAGGTCTATATGGACAGGTCTTTGCTTTTTCACGTTCTGCTCACTCAGCTCCATTGAGCATTATTTTTATTATTCATCTTGCTTTGCTTCTATTTGTTACACCAAACTACAAATGTAAACAAAATGTTGAAACTTAACAGACTACTATCAAACACTTAACCATTTGAGAATTCACTAATTTAGACAACGTAAAAATGTTTTCAAAAATGTGATGTTTGTCGCCCTTCAGGACGCAGGCAAGTATACTCAAGGCAATTGTCAAATACAAACATCACACTATGTAAAATTTGTTTTTTGATGTTTTTTTTGCAAAAAAACCATTGCTAACAAGGCGTCTAGCAAGCTTTATACCATGGTCTAATAAATTTAAACGCTTATTTAAATTGAAATGTGACACTAATTCACTGTAAAGTAATGTCCGCTTAACATGCCGCACTCACAGAAAAGAATGAAGTAAGGAGAACGGGGTATGGCTGACAATATAGCCAAATTAGAGTTACCGGGGACAGATTCGATCGAATTACCTATCAAGCAGGGAACTGCTGGGTTTGATGTAATCGATATCAGTAAACTTGGAAAGACAGGTCATTTCACCTTCGATCCAGGTTTTTTAGCGACCGCATCTTGCGAGTCTGCAATTACATACATTGATGGCGAAAAAGGTGTACTTACACACCGTGGCTATCCAATTTATGAACTAGCTACTGAATCTAACTATTTAGACGTTTGTTACTTACTGCTTTATGGTGAATTACCAAGCAAAACTCAATACGAAGAGTTTGTGGCTATGGTTAAGAATCACACCATGGTGAACGAGCAATTAGCTTCGTTTTTCAGAGGTTTCCGTCGTGATGCACATCCAATGGCTATGCTATGTGGTGTTACGGGTGCATTATCTGCGTTTTACCAAGATTCTCTTGATGTCAATGATGAAAAACATCGTGAAATTGCGGCTTTCCGCCTTGTTTCTAAGATGCCAACCATTGCAGCAATGTGCTACAAGTATTCAATCGGTCAACCTTTTGTTTACCCACGCAACGACCTAAGTTATGCAGGTAATTTCCTTAGCATGATGTTCGCTGTTCCGTGTGAACAATACCAAGTCAATCCAGTTGTTGAAAAAGCAATGGACAGAATCTTTGTATTACACGCTGATCATGAACAAAACGCTTCTACCTCTACGGTTCGTTTAGCGGGTTCATCTGGTGCTAACCCATTTGCATGTATCGCAGCGGGTATTGCTTCACTATGGGGTCCTGCTCATGGTGGTGCTAACGAAGCTTGTCTAAATATGCTTGAAGAAATTGGCAGTGTTGATCGCATCCCTGAGTTTATTGCTCGTGCGAAAGACAAAGCTGATCCATTCCGCTTAATGGGCTTTGGTCATCGCGTTTACAAAAACTTCGACCCTCGCGCTAAAGTGATGCGTGAAACATGTCATGAAGTGTTAGCTGAGCTAAATGTGAACGATCCTTTGCTAGATGTAGCGATGGAACTTGAACGCATTGCTTTAGAAGACGATTATTTCGTATCTAAAAAGCTTTATCCAAATGTTGATTTCTACTCAGGGATCATCATGAAAGCAATCGGTATCCCTACTAGTATGTTTACAGTGTTATTTGCACTTTCTCGTACTGTTGGTTGGATTGCACATTGGAAAGAAATGCTTGACCAACCAGGTCACAAAATCAGTCGTCCACGTCAGTTATACACTGGCTCAGACGAGCGTGACTTTGTCAGCATAGATAAACGATAACTTAATCGTTTGTGAAAAAAGCGCCTATTTAGGCGCTTTTTTAATGCCTAGAGAAGCTGTTTTGTTAGCGTTGACAGCCTCGCTCAATGAACACAAAAATCCCTTGCTGCGAACTTTGGTTACCATAGCAGCCAAGTATGAATAAAACTGCCAAACACATTTATCCCCGTTTAAAGCTCATTCACCATAAATTGGTCATAAGCCACATCATCTAGGTCCGCTTCATTATTTACTAAATCCTAATAGCCGCCACAGGTTAATTTTAGTCGAAATTAAAGGGTCGCCGGCACTTTAGCGCTTGGTTTTGTATTACAAATTAGAATTAAATAAGCTTTAAAATATGTCCAAAGTACGCCATAAATCGGCCTAATTAACCCAATTACATTTGTGTTTATAGAAGGAGTTGCATCAGATTTGTGCTAGGCAATACAACTGCCTATTAGAAATATTGCCGATTTTAATTCATTTGAAGTTAAAGATTAAGCTAGAAAAATACTGTAAATCATCCAAAAACATTCATAAAATAGTCATTTTCATTCACGTTAGGCCCTAATAAACAATAAATTGAGTAAAAATATCAATTAAATCTGATATAAAAAGCTGCTTTTTAAATTATATCGCTATAAAGAAAATCTTTTTGTTCTAAAAAATGGCCATTAGAGATATTAAAACTTACACTTTGGTTTCCTTTTTACCCAGAATTTGGTCTTCTTTATACGCTTTTACACCTTGAAATATTTTCACGTTCATTTTATTTGTATTATTAATAATTTTCTTGTTAAAGCCAAATTAATTCAATGGCCATTTACCCACAATCCTAATCAACAAAAATCAGAACCCTTAACTCAAATCTTAGTAAGCAATTTCACCATTTGTTGAGCATTCCCACTACCCCTTGTTAACATTTAAGTTCCTAAAATACCGTCACCCAATTAAAGCACTGAAAAATAACAATAATTTATTTTGGCACATTACGTGCTTTGTAAACATAAATTCAACATTTATTACATGTTATAACGTGACGTTTGCATGCTTTGGTTTCAGACTCTGTGGCATGTCACGTCACTTATAACACTTAGTTAATTGGCAGGTATCCCATGGAAAGGTTCAACAACATTAAAAAATTCACCTCATCCGTTTTTTGTATTACGGCATTTTCAATCATGCTTAGTGGCTGTAATGGTGAACAAGAAACAGCTGCAGAAGAAGAAAAATACGCGGTACCTGTTGAGGTATCACAAGTGACTCAAGGAAATGTGTCTTCATTTTATAGCACCACCGCGACGCTAGAAGCGCCCGAGGAAGCCCATGTTGTCACCCGAATTGCAGGCTTAATTACTTCAATAAACGTTGAAGAAGGCGATAGAGTTACAAAGGGCCAAGCACTGGCGACCATTGATGCCAAACGCCAACAATTTGATTATCAGCGTGCGCTTGCTGAAGTTCAGATTATTGAGCAAGAATTAAACCGCTTAAAACAGATGAAAAACAAAGAATTTGTAAGTCAAGATGTGATGGCAAAGCTGGAGTTTAACTTACAAGCCGCAATGGCTCAGCGAGATCTCGCAGAACTATACGTGATTGAAAGCCGCATTGTTACACCTATCGATGGCATTGTCGCCACCAGGCATGTGAAAAAAGGCAATATGGCCAAAGAGTTTGAAGAGTTGTTTTATATTGTCAATCAAGATGAACTACACGGAATTGTACATTTACCAGAGCAACAACTTAATAGCTTACGTTTAGGACAAGAAGCGCGCATTAGTAATCAATACGCTAATAACAAGGGCTCAACAGAACAAGATATTATCGCTAATGTATTACGAATTAGCCCAATTGTTGATGCCCAAAGCGGTACATTCAAAGTAACTATCGCCATCAACAATAAAGACGCAACATTAAAAGCCGGCATGTTCACGCGTGTTGAGCTTAAATATGATACCCACAATGATGTTGTTACTGTGCCTTTTAACGCCATTATTAACCAAGATGACACCCAAGCACTGTATGTCATTAAAGATAACACCGCTAACCGTCGTGAAGTGATTCTCGGTTATCGCGAAAATGATAAAGTTGAAATTCTATCTGGTGTGCAATCTGGTGAACAAATCGTCATTCGTGGTCAGCAAAACCTTAAAGACCTGTCGTTAGTTGAAATCATCAGTCCGCTTTCTTACGCCAAAAACAGCCTAGCCAGCAAATAGACAAGGATGCGCCTACTATGTCGATAATTAATACTTCGGTAAAACGTCCTGTGTCAGTGTGGATGTTTATGCTGGCAATCATGCTATTTGGTATGGTCGGATTTACCCGCCTTGCGGTAAAACTGTTACCCGATCTTAGTTACCCAAGCGTCACAGTAAGAACCGCCTATGATGGCGCTGCACCTGTTGAAGTTGAACAGTTAATCTCAAAGCCCATTGAAGAAGCCGTCGGTGTGGTTAAAGGGCTGCGTAAAATTAGCTCTATTTCACGCTCAGGTTTATCAGATGTGGTGCTTGAGTTTGAATGGGGCACCAACATGGATATGGCCAGTTTAGAAGTGCGTGAAAAAATTGATACCATCGAACTGCCACTGGATATCAATAAACCATTATTGCTGCGTTTTAATCCAAACTTAGATCCAATTATGCGTGTGGCGCTGTCAGTACCTGATGCCAGTGAAACACAGCTCAAAAGTATGCGTACTTTTGCAGAAGAAGAACTAAAAAGACGCCTAGAAGCACTATCTGGTGTCGCCGCAGTGAGATTATCTGGCGGCTTAGAGCAAGAAGTTCATATCCTGCTAAATCAACAAAAGCTGCAGCAACTAAACCTTAATGCAGACGATATTAAGCGCCGTATTAATGAAGAAAACATCAATTTATCTGCGGGTAAAGTGATCCAAGGTGACAAAGAGTATTTAGTTCGCACCCTAAACCAATTTAATAACCTAGATGAGTTAAGAAATGTCATTGTCTATCGTGATAGTCAAACCTTAATTCGACTTGCTGAAGTTGCCGATATTGTTGACGGTTATAAAGAGCGCAGTGATATCACTCGTATTGGACAGGTAGAGTCTATTGAACTGGCAATATATAAAGAAGGTGATGCCAATACCGTATCGGTCGCCAAAAGGCTCAGTGCTGAGCTTGATGAGATTAACAGTGAAGCTGCAGATAATCAGTTAAAGGTTATTTATGACCAATCTGAGTTTATCCAAAGTGCAGTCAGTGAAGTAACCGCCGCCGCGCTGTTTGGCAGCTTGCTTGCTATGTTAGTTATCTACTTATTTTTACGTGACATTATTGCTACCTTAATTATTTCTATTTCCATTCCATTTTCAGTTATTGCTACTTTTAACATGATGTACTTTGCCGATATCAGTCTCAATATTATGTCTTTAGGCGGTATTGCACTGGCCATAGGCTTATTGGTTGATAATGCCATTGTGGTGCTGGAAAATATTGACCGCTATAAAGCGCAAGGGCTTAAAAAAGTTGCTGCAGCGCTTAAAGGCAGTAAAGAAGTGGCAGGGGCAATCTTTGCCTCAACCTTAACCACCTTAGCGGTATTTGTCCCCTTAGTTTTTGTTGATGGTATCGCAGGGGCATTATTTTCAGATCAAGCATTAACGGTAACTTTTGCTTTATTAGCGTCTTTATTTGTTGCACTAACGGCAATACCAATGCTGGCATCAAGACAGGGTTTTAAACAATTACCCATCGAAAATGAGCCGGAAGTAAAAGCCCTGCCAACCACTAAAAAAGCTAAAGCTGTGCATTATCTTAAATTCGTGTTTGGTTTCCCATTTAAGCTATTACTCAGCTATCTACCTAATGCACTATTAAACCTCATTATCATTTCAGCTCGATTCATTTCTTGGGCATTATCATTAGTGATGCGTCCATTAAGTGCTGCATTTAACTTTGGCTACCGTTTTGTTGAAAGCATTTATCACCGGGTATTAGCTCATGCGATGACGCATAAAGCTTTGACTGTCATTATCGCAATCATGCTAACTGTTGGTGCTGGCAGCTTATTCCCAAGACTGGGTGTAGAGCTAATTCCACCAATGAATCAAGGTGAATTCTATGTTGAGATCTTACTGCCACCTGGAACCGCGGTACAAAAAACTGATGCTGTATTAGAGCAACTAGCTTACTCCATTAGTGGTCGAGAAGAAGTAAAACACACCTTTAGCCAAGCAGGCAGTGGCGGCTTAATGACATCTGATACCGCCCGAGGCGGCGAAAACTGGGGGCGGTTACAGGTAGTACTGGCAGATCCTCAAGAGTTTAATGCTGTAGCCAATGACTTAAGGGCCACAGCAAGGCGTATTCCAGCCCTTGATGCCACTATTGATCACCCTGAGCTATTTAGTTTTAAAACCCCATTAGAGATCGAGTTATCAGGTTATGACTTACAGCAACTAAAGCACAGTGGCGAACAGTTGGTATCTGCTTTATCAGAGTCAGCCCGCTTTAGTGATATCAATACCTCACTTCGTGATGGTCAACCTGAGATCAGTATTAGATTTGATCATGCCCGGCTTGCGTCATTAAATTTAGAAGCGCCCACCGTTGCTAATCGTATTGCTCAACGTGTTGGCGGTACCATTGCCAGCCAATATACGGTTCGTGATCGTAAAGTAGATATTTTGGTGCGCAGTGAATTGGACGAGCGAAATAATATCTCAGATATTAACTCATTAATTATTAATCCAAACAGTAAGCACCCAATCCCATTAAGCGCAGTTGCTGATGTGTCTCTGCAAGTGGGCCCCTCTGCCATTAATCGTGTCAGCCAACAACGGGTTGCGATAGTGTCAGCTAACTTAAGTTATGGTGATTTAAGTGAAGCTGTAAAAGAAGCGCAGCAAATTTTAAATCAGCAACAGCTCCCCTCTTCTATCCAAGCGCGCTTTGGCGGCCAAAATGAAGAAATGGAACATTCATTTAAGTCTTTAAAAATCGCCTTGGTATTAGCGGTATTTTTAGTCTACTTGGTGATGGCGAGTCAGTTTGAATCCTTATTACATCCATTACTTATTCTGTTTGCTGTGCCTATGGCCGTTGGCGGCAGTATTATTGGCTTGTTTATTACTGGTACCCATATCAGCGTAGTCGTGTTTATCGGCTTAATTATGCTGGCAGGTATTGTGGTCAATAATGCCATTGTATTGGTTGATAGAATTAACCAACTGCGTAAAGAAGGTCATGATAAAGAAGTCGCTATAAGCACTGCAGCTAAATCTCGATTACGCCCAATAATGATGACCACCATGACCACCACCTTAGGCTTGTTGCCAATGGCAATAGGTGTCGGTGATGGTAGTGAAATCCGTGCGCCGATGGCAATAACGGTGATCTTTGGTCTTGGCTTATCTACCATGCTGACCTTATTGGTTATTCCTGCCCTATACGGTTTATTTGATAAAAAAAACTATCAACAAACCGCAATTAATCAAACCAAAAGCACTGAGTCTTTAGATTTGGAGACTCAATCATGAACCTAACAAAACTAGCCATTAAAAGGCCTGTCACCACCAGTATGTTCTTTTTGGCCATCTTACTATTTGGTTTAGCCTCTAGTCGATTATTGCCATTAGAAATGTTTCCCGGCATTGATATTCCGCAAATTCAGGTTAACGTGCCCTATAAAGGCTCTACCCCTGCAGAAGTGGAACGAGAGATAACCCGCGTATTAGAAGAGTCGCTAGCCACCATGAGTGGTATTGAAGAGGTCCGCTCAAACTCTTCTCAAGATGGTGCAAACATTCAGCTAAATATGAAATGGGGCGAAGATGTCGCCACAAAAAGCTTAGAAGCACGGGAAAAAATTGATTCGGTAAGACACCTGCTGCCTAAAGATGTGGAACGGGTTTTCATTCAGCAATTTTCTACCGCTGATATGCCCGTGTTAACGATTCGAATCTCCAGTGAACGTGAGTTATCAAATGCTTTTGATCTGTTAGACAAACAACTTCGCAAGCCGCTTGAGCGTATTGAAGGGGTCTCAAAAGTCACCTTGTATGGGGTTGATCAAAAGCAAATTGAAATAAGACTAGATGCCGACAAACTTGCTGCATCTGGCATTAATCCAGCTCAGTTGCAGCAACGTTTACAACAAGAAAACTTTGTCATTAGTGCTGGCACACTTAGAAATAATAATCAGGTGTTTCAGGTATCGCCCAAGGGAGAGTTTTTATCACTTGAAGATATCAAGGCAGTAAAGCTTAATAGCACCACTTCTGTTGGTGATATTGCCTCAGTCAAATTTACCCTCCCTGAAGCCTTTGAAGGGCGTCATTTAGACCAAAAATACGCTGTTGGTTTAGATGTGTTTAAAGAATCGGGCTCAAATTTAGTCGATGTATCTGAACGAGTGTTAGCCGTTATTGAAAAAACGAAACAAGATCAGCAATTTCAAGGCATCAAGTTATTCGTCATGGAAGATCAAGCTTATGGAGTAAAGTCATCACTGCAGGATTTATTGTTATCTGGCTTACTGGGTGCGCTGCTTTCTTTTGGGGTATTGTATTTATTTTTACGTAATTTAAAGATGACGTTAGTGGTCGTGTCATCGGTGCCAATTTCCCTTTGTATGACATTAGCTGGGATGTATTTTCTTGGTTACAGCTTAAATATTCTGTCGATGATGGGATTATTACTGGCTGTAGGCATGTTAATTGATAACGCCGTGGTGGTGACCGAAAGCGTGTTACAACAAAAGCAAAAAATTGCGTTATCAGATGATGGCGCTGCAACTGAAATAACAACAGCGGCCAATGAAAAAGCGGTACTTACTGGGGTAGAGAAAGTCGCACTAGCCGTCTTGGCGGGCACATTAACCACAGCTATCGTGTTTTTACCTAACATTGTCGGGGTTAAGGTCGAGCTAACGATTTTCCTTGAGCATGTGGCCATTGCGATTTGCATTTCGTTAGCGGCATCATTACTGGTTGCTAAAACCTTAATCCCATTAATGCTTACTAAGTTTGATTTTCATATTGAGACCGAAGCTAAAGTCTCTAAGTTACAGCAGCTTTATCAACGCAGCCTAACCTGGGTACTGGCTCACTCAAAGCTATCAGGGGTTATTGCAGTGGTCATTTTAGTCTCTACCGCATTACCCTTAAGTTTAGTAAAACAAGATCAATCAGAAGGCGAAGGCAAAGATCGCCTCTACATTAATTATCAATTAGAAGGTCGCCACAATTTAAAAGTCACTGAAGCGATGATCAATCAAATGGAAGATTATCTTTATGCCAATAAAGAGGCCTTTATGATTGATTCTGTTTACAGTTATTACTCAGCAGACAATATTCAAACCACGCTACTACTGCAAAAAGATATTGAAACGCCAATGTCTGAATTGAAAGAAACCATACGTGAAAGTTTCCCTAAATATGCCGCAGCCAAGCCACAATTTGGTTGGGGCAATGAAAACTCAGGCTTAAGAGTCACCTTAACCGGTCGCTCGACCTCAGAGTTAATTCGCTTAAGTGAACAAGTCGTACCTCTGCTTAGCGCCATTGAAGGGCTTGAAGATGTGCGCTCTGAAGTCAGTTCTGCTCAGCAAGAAGTGGTGATTACAATCGATCGTGAAATGGCGGCAAGATTAGATTTAAAACTTAACGAAATCGCCTCTCACATTTCCATGGCGCTACGCGGTGCACCGCTTCGTTCTTATAGGCATGATCCTAATGGCGAATTACGCATTGAGCTCGCCTATGATAAAAGCTGGCAGCGATCATTAGAGCAGCTAAAACAATTACCGATCATTCGTAAAGGTGAGCGCCTATATAGCTTAGATAATCTCGCCAATATTAAGATACAGCCCCGCTTTGATACCATACGCCACTTTAATCACCAAACTGCGCTGTCGATTGGCGCAAACGTGAATGACATTACCACTGAAGAAGCCCAAGAGCAGATTGAAAAGGTAATGGCCAATGTCAACTTCCCTTATGGATATGACTACTCGCTACGTGGCGGGTTTGAGCGTCAAGATGAAGAGCAATCCGTCATGGCAGTAAATATGATTTTGGCATTAATCATGATTTATATTGTGATGGCTGCCTTATTTGAATCACTGTTATTACCAACCGCCATTATCAGTTCAATCTTGTTCTCTATCACTGGGGTATTTTGGGCACTGTGGATTTCAGCAACACCTATGTCGGTAATGGCAATGATAGGGATCCTTATCTTAATGGGTATCGTAGTAAACAATGGCATTGTTTTGGTTGACCAAATAAATCAAAAAACGCCTAAATTAACCGATTTATCTGAATCTATCTTAGCCATCTGTATTACCCGTTTACGCCCTGTATTGATGACGGTTGCTACCACAGTGTTAGGCTTAGTGCCTTTAGCAATGGGCGACACTCAAATTGGCGGCGGAGGACCACCTTATTCGCCAATGGCAATCGCCATTATTGGCGGACTGTCGTTCTCAACTGTTACCAGTTTGTACTTGGTGCCGCTTTGTTATCAGGCGCTTTATCGCGTACGTTATCAGTCATCGATAAAATTAGCTTCTGCTGACAAACGAGCCAAAAAGCTGCTACCTTGGACAGTGTAATAAGGATGCAAGCAAGCGCAACATTAAGCGATTAATGAGGCGCTTTACATTAAAGGACGACAAATGAAGCATAAAATTAAAACAAGTTTACTGGCATTATCACTAATAACATCTAGCGCTGTGGCTGATGATGACCGCTTCAAAGATGTACAAATTAGCTCAACACAACTCAGTGACACTGCTTATATGTTTGTGGGATCTGGCGGTAATATTGGCGTGTCAGCCGGCAGTGATGGCATATTGATAATCGATGATCAATTTGCGCCGCTGGCGAACAAAATTAGCCAATCATTAAATAAAATCCAGCCCGGCAGCCCCAAGTATGTCATCAATACCCACTATCATGGGGATCATACTGGTGGGAATGCTCACTTTGGTGAACAGGCGATTATCTTCGCCCATGACAATGTATTAACTCGACTCAGCGCAAATAAAGACTTGTCAAAATCAGCACTGCCCGTCGTGACTTACTCTACTGATATTTCTATTCACTTTAACAACGACACCTTAGTCATTCAGCATCTTGGTCCTGGCCATACCGACGGCGATAGCGTGGTATTTTGGCAAGATGACAATATTGTCCATATGGGAGATCTGTTCTTTAAGGACCGCTTCCCTTATGTTGATTTAAAGGGAGGTGGTTCTGTGATTGGCTATCGCGATAACGTTGCTAAAATATTAACCTTGATTGATAACGATACTCAAATCATCCCCGGTCATGGTGCTCTCGCTAATAAAGATGACCTCAGGAAATTTAAGCATATGTTGGATCATTCTATTAATTGGATGAAAAAAAATATCCAGGAGGGTCAATCGTTAGCAGACATTCAAGCTAAAGGAATAAATGACAAATGGAAAAGCTGGAGCTGGAATTTCATCACCGAAGAAAAATGGATTGATACTCTATATCAAGATCTAAAGTAGTCACTCTTAGTAAGCGTTAAATTCTAAAATCATAATAATCATACTCTAGATATAAAAAAAGCGCCTAAACAGGCGCTTTTTATCTTTTATTGTTTATCTTTAAAAATAGGGCTTAAGACTCAATCGGCTCGGCTCTATTTTCAAGTAATACAGGAATACCTTCAGTAATTGGGTAAGCTAATTTATCTGCTTTACAAATCAATTGGTCGGCTTCTTTATCGAATTCTAATTTACCCTTACAAACAGGGCAAGCCACAATCTCAAGTAATTTTTTATCGAACGCCATGGAGGTTTCCTTGTTTATCTTTTATGACTTGGTTAAGTCTATTCAAAAAAGCGGTATCAAATTCAGTATTAAGCTTCGCATTTACAGGCAAATACCACCAGTTATCTTGTGCAAAATCGCGACATTTAACCGCATCTTTCTCGGTCATGATCAATGGATGCTGCTTTGAGAGCTGTTTCAGTTCATTTTCATCAAATGCTTGATGATCTTCAAAAGCTTTAGTCTCAGCAAGGCTAAACCCTTGCAATGATAAGCTGTCAAAAAAACGTTGAGGGTTACCAATACCTGCCATTGCAATAGCAGCTTGTGGTTGCCAGTGCTGAGTTGAATTGGGTTTTACAGGCTTAAGGGCTGCTGGCGTTAAACTCATCGCGACTTCATTGCCTTGCACTACACCGCCATTATTTAATACCCAATCAATGCTATTTAAACGCCATAAACCTTCACGTAACGGGCCTGCAGGTATTAAACATTGATTACCATAACGGCGCTGACCATCAACAATATTGATCTCAATATCACGTGCAAGCGCGTAATGCTGTAAGCCATCATCACTAATAATCACATCTACATTGGTTTCACTCAGTAACTGTTTTGCAGCGTCAATGCGTTTCGCCCCGACCACCATAGGAACTTGTGTTCGAGCCACAATCATTGCTGGTTCATCACCCACATCTGCGGCGTTATCGGTTGCTTTGACGGTTTTTACCCCATCAATATTGACACCATAACCACGACTGATCACCCCAGGGGTGAAGCCTTGCTGACGTAATAAGTTAATCAAGTAAATAACCGTTGGGGTTTTACCACTGCCACCAGCGGTAATATTGCCAACAATCACCACAGGGACATCCAATACTTGCGCTTGTTTAAAACCAAGTTTAAATGCCCAGCGCCTGACACTGGATATCAACCCAAATAGTGCACTCAGTGGTAATAATAACCACTTAGCGCGGTGTCCTTGGTACCAAATTTTATTGACTAATGCCTGCATTTAACTACCAAATTGCATTTGATATAAGTTAGCGTACATGCCCTCTTTTGCCACTAAGTCGCTGTGAGTACCACGCTCAACTACTTGGCCTTGATCGATAACTAAAATCTCATCAGCACTTTCAATGGTTGATAAACGGTGGGCAATCACAATCGAGGTACGATTATGGCGCAAGTTATCAAGACCTTGCTGAATCGCTTTTTCTGATTCAGTATCAAGGGCTGATGTTGCTTCATCTAATATTAATACTGGCGCGTCACGCAACATCGCCCGAGCGATAGCAATACGTTGACGTTGGCCACCCGACAGCAATACGCCATTCTCACCCACCTGAGTATCTAACCCCTCAGGTAAATTTTCGATAAATTCCATCGCATGAGCTAGGGTTGCAGCTTGTAAAATTTGTTCGCGAGTGGCTTCACCTGGATAAGCATAAGCAATGTTATTAGCTATAGTGTCGTTAAATAAAGTAACTTGTTGTGATACTAACGCCACCTGATTACGTAATGACTTTAATTTGTAATCATAAATATCAACGTCGTCTAAGGTAATTTGCCCTTCTGACACGCCGGTATAGAAACGGGTGATTAAGCTGGCAATGGTTGATTTACCCGAACCACTGCGTCCAACAAGGGCAATGGTTTTACCCTGCTTCACTTCAAAATCAACATGAGTTAAGGCTGGTTTTTCTTGCTCAGGATAACTAAAGGTAACGTTATTGAATTTTAAATTACCTTTAACGCGCTGAGTTTCAAATTCACCCGTATCGGCTTCAGGTGCTGTATCTAGCAGCTCAAAAACTGTGGTACATGCGGCAATACCACGTTGAAATTCAGCATTCACACGGGTTAAGTTTTTAATCGGCTGAAGCATTGCCATCATCGCGCCCAAAATGGCCGCAAATGTGCCTGCGGTTAAATCGGCTTTCAAGCTTGGGAATGTGGCGGCGTACAATACAAACGCTAACGCAAATGAACCGATGATCATAATAACCGGTTGACTAACCGCTTGAGCTACAGCAAGTTTCATATTTTGCTTGCGGTTACCCTCATTAACTTTTTGAAAGCGCTCGACTTCAGTCTTTTGTCCACCAAACGCCAACACATTCTTATGACCTTTAATCATTTGCTCAGTGGTTGCGGTGACATTGCCCATGGCTGCTTGGATGCGTTTAGAGACTTTTCTGAAACGCTTACTCACAACGCTAATCACTATCCCCATTAATGGGCCAATGACTAGGATGCACATGGAAAGTTTCCAAGAATAGATGAACATGATAGCTAACATACCAATGACGGTAATAGAGTCACGTACAATAGAGATTAACGCACTGCCTGATGCACGGGCAATTTGTTCGGTATCAAAGGTCACTCGAGAAATGAGGTTACCACTATTTTCGCGATCGATATAGCTTACAGGCAAACGCAAATAATGCTCAAACACTTGCTGACGCATATCCATGATTAATCTCGAGCTCATGTAAGACACACAATAAGTCGACACGAAATTGGCTAAGCCACGTAGGGTAAACATTCCAATAACCACTAGCGGTGCCATGATCATAATATTGTTATTGGAATTAAAGCCGCCGTGACTCGGCACTTCTACGCCCGCGACCACTGACGGAGTTTGACTAAAGCCTTCGTCAATAAATGGTTTGATGAAGTAAATGAATGCAGCGTCAACCAAGCCGTAGGTCAATAATGCCAATACAGCTAACAGAAACATCCCTTTCATTGGGACAAGATAAGTTAGAAGGCGCTTAAAGACGCTCGACATTTCGTTATTAGTTGTTGTCATTGATTACATTAATACTCGAATTGCTAACAAAGGCGTATTCTACTCTGGTTTAACTTGGACACCAAATCTAAACAAGTTGTTATACCAAAATGGCTCAATAACTGTACGATACGGTCGAATTTTATAACTTTGACGTTTAAAATCTATACTAAGCTGGCCTGTTTCGCCACTGACAAGCGTGGTAACACCATGGGTTTTATAGCGCTCAACAACGTCATGTTTAGGAAAACCATACTGATTAGCAAAACCCGCAGTAAAAATTGCCTCGCTGGGATTAACGGCCGCAATAAACTCTGCAGACGATGAAGTACGACTGCCATGATGTGGCACAAGTAGGATATCAGCATCCAGTAAAGAGCCGCTTTGTATCAGCCGCTGTTCAGTTTGTTTCTCAATATCACCGGCCAGTAAAACACGGTTATTGCCATCATCAATATGCACAACACAAGACTGGTTATTATCACTTTTTGCTGCCATGTTACTGGTTAAAGTAATGGCTAAATTAAACCAATTAAACCTCCTATCATCGCATTGCTTTTGAGTTTTATCGGCTAGTTGCGCATCAAACTGCACTGTATTGGTTATATCAGTTTGCTGGTACTTATCGATATTACTGATAATAGTTAGCTTATTGAAATGCTTAAGTAGTTCATTCACCCCACCAGCATGATCATTATCGTCATGACTTATGATTAAATAATCTAGCTCAGTCACACCTTTAGCCATTAATGTGGGTATCACCACTCTTTGGGCGTAACTAAAATTGTCACCATAAGCCGCGCCAGTGTCATAAAGTATGCCTTTATGACCTTGTTGTAATAACACCGCCATGCCCTGACCCACATCTAATACATGCATTTGCCACAACAGCTTAGTCGATAGGGTTTGAGTATTATCTTTGATAAAGCCATATACCTGAAACATAAAAGGCAGCGCCATTAATCCAAAGCATACTCGCCAATGGATGTCGCTAGCCCACTTAAATAGAAACAGTCCTAAGGCAAGTAATAGTAAACTGACTGTCAGCGCATCTGAAAGGTGAAATTGAGCCAAGGGTAACTGCCCACTTAGGCTTAACAGGTAGTAAAAAGGGGCAAGGCTATGATCAGTAAGCCACAATAATGTGCTAACTATTGCATCACTTATAAACTCAGGTGCAGGTAACAGCATAAAGACACTATTTAGCAATAAAGCCAACATACACAGCGGAATAACAATGACACTAAACCATGGCACCATCAAAAAGTTAATCCAAATACTGTGGATTGAAATACTACCAAATAACAGCGCTTGTATTAGCCCGAGGCCGATAAATAAGCGCCACTGAATCGCCCAAAAATTAATTAGAAAACCCATCAAATTTGACTTAAGCTGACTCAAACGCCGCAATCCTCGAGCCCTTAAGCTATCATCTTGCTGAATTTGAACATCCGTTAACTCGACAGCTGTGTTCAATTGCGGGGGATTTAACTCCGTTGTGGATTTAACCCCAAGATAGTCGATGGTAAATAAAATTATTGCCAATGCGCTAAAGCTAAGCCAAAAACCAGCACTTAAACTGGCAAAAGGGTCAAATACCAACACCGCAAATAACGCCCATATCAAGCGCTGCCAAGTCGAGGCGTGTTGTCTAAATACGGTTAGCAACACAATCATTAACAGCATCATCAATGCCCGCTGAGTGGATATAGCCATCCCAGCTAAATAACCATAACCAGCAGCAACCATTGCTGCCATTAATACCGCCAAGATGAGATTACGCCGAGAGGATGTTGCCATGAAATTTAACAATAACAGCCTAAATAAACTCCAGCTAAGACCAAACACTACAGATAAATGTAACCCTGAAATCGCAACTAAATGACCTGTGCCCGTTGATCTTAACGCCTGCCATTGCTCGGTAGAAATGTCAGTTTTATCGCCAAACAACAACGCATTAATGATGGGATAATGGCTTAAATGTTGTAATTTCGGTTTGAAATCACTAATTACTCTTTGCCTTAAAGACAATTTATAATCGATAAGCTGTGACTGTTTAACACTGCCTTTTGCGACAATGTGTTGGCTTAATAAATATTTTTGTTGATTAAAACCACCTTGGTTAATCGGGCTGGTAATGGGCTTCATTCTGGCGTCAAACGCCCATACCTGCCCAACTTTTACCTCAGGCGCTTGTTGCCAATTAAGTCTATAGTATCGCTTGTAAAGCGAATGTTGCGCTGATAGTAAAACAACATTAAAGCTTATCCAGTCGCTGTTTTTGCTAACTAGTGATACTATCTGTGCCTTAAATTGTTTTCTGACTGGATGTTCAGCTTCTTGATGTGAAAATAATGAATAAAAACAAATGGAAACCCAAAAGACACCTAAAAGGCAGCCACTGATGAATGGCCACATCTTTAACGTGAGTACCCCAATAACAAACATTAAAACCGCTAGCGATATTGGAAATAAACTTGGCAATAAATTGCTAAATAGGACGCTAGCGCAAAATCCATAAACAAATCGATTTATCATCGGTTAATTAAAGACAGTAATCGCATATATGCCAAAAAAATTATTACAAAAATTTATGCCGAAGCCTGAGACTTTACGTAACAATAAATATTTACGTATTTTTGGTGGTTTGCTGGATAAACCAAATTTATGGACCCTCAACCGAAAATCGGCTCCGGGGTCCTTTGCGGTGGGCTTATTTGTCGCTTGGTTACCATTTCCTTTTCAAATGGTTATTGCTGCAGGCATGGCGATATTTTTTAACGTCAATATCCCATTGGCAGTGGCATTAGTTTGGATAACAAACCCGTTTACCATGCCATTTATGTTTTATGCTGCCTATATTTTAGGAGCAAAAATTCTTGGCCATAACACTGCTCATTTCAATTTTGAAGCCAGCTGGCAATGGGTTGAAAGCTCTATCAGTACCGTAGGGCCGCCATTTTTACTGGGTTGCATTATACTCGGTGCAATATTTGCCTTTATCGGTTTCTTTGTGATTAAGAGCTTATGGAAGTACTCGATTTTATTTAAATGGAAAAAAAGAAACTAATCACACAACTGTTCGCCCTAGTGAGTAAAATCGAATTACCAATAAAAAAGTCAGCTTTGTGCTGACTTTTTGCTTTTAAAGCTCAGGTTTAGATTTGAGTTATCGACCACACTCTACCGATAGCGACAACAATAACGATTGTGATAAATACCGTTATTAAGACTGCTGAAAATACTCCTGTTGCAACAGTGCAAAGCCGCACTCATCGCTCCACTTCCTTTTAAAAAATATATTCTTTAAGTAATGGGCCTCTTTTCGAAATCCCAGCCTTTCTAGTAACGCTATTGATGCTAGGTTCTCGGCATCAGTTATCGCCGTTATGCGATGTTTGTTTAAGCTGACAAACAAATAATCAATCACTGCTGCTAGTGCTTCAGTAGCAAAACCTTGCTGCTGATACTCTCTCGCTATGGTAAAACCAAGCTCCATCTGCATATCGTCGACAAAATGCACTGCTACATCGCCTACTAGCTGTTGGCTTTTATCGACAATAGCTAGCTGAAACCAGTTACCAGCAACACCAAACAAACCATAATCCATACTGGTAAACAGCGCCTTGGCATCTTCGAGCTGATAATCATCCCAGCTTTGATATTGCGCAATCACAGGATCGGCTCGATAAGCTACAAATGCTGCTAAATCATCGGCTTGAAAAGCGCGGAGCGTCAGCCTTGTGGTTACTATTGTTGGTGTTGCAATCATTACTAATGATACTCTTGATGTAGACACTGTCATAACAGCCAATATTTAAACATGCTAGCTGCTTTGAATATTACATAAACTAAGTTATTTAGCGTGTTTAATCCTAGCCACTAAAAAATCTACCGCCGCTTTGACCTTAGGGACATGATAGCGCTGCTTTTGATAAATAAGATATACCCCGAAATCATCACTTTGACTGGCTGATAATGGCGGCTCAAACTGTAATTCAGTCAGCTGATTAGATTCAAAAAATGGTGCTAGCACCCAGCGCGGCATCATCACTATGCCTTGATGTTGCAGCGCTTTATCGATTAACCACTCACCAGCATTACTGATCGCCTCAACAGGGGCTGATACATCATGCCACTGGCCATTAATTTTACTTAGCCACGGCACGCGGCCTTTTGGCGAGCGATAATATAAGCCTTTATGTTGTTTAAGCTCATTTGGGTGTAAAGGTACGCCATAGTCCGCTAGATACTGCTGGGTCGCTGCTGGTACAAACTGGTTGTCCATTAACCTTATCGCCACTACGCGATCATTAGGGGCATAACCACCACGAATGGCAATATCCACATCATCACGTCCAACAGACGACAGTTCATCGCTGAGCTCAATATCTAAAATCACTTTGGGATATAACCTTGAGAACTCATCCATCAATGGCAGCAGCTGTTCACGGCCAAAGCCAACCATGGCACTAATGCGTAATTTCCCCATAGGTTCAGTTTGATAACTTCTCACCGCCTCATTGCTTTGTTCAAGCTGATTTAGCAAGCTTGATACTTGCTGATAATATTCTCGGCCAATCTCAGTCAAACTGACGGCGCGGGTTGAACGCTTTAATAACGTCGCCCCAAGGGAGTTTTCAAGATCTGCAACCCGTCTTGATAATGATGATGCCGGTACAGAAAAAGCCTTAGCCGCTTGGGTAAAGCTGCCTAACTCCACCACTTTCACAAAATATTTAAGCGCCCGTAATTGATCCATCAAAGCCTCATTATTGTTTTTAAAGCAATAAAGTATCGCTTTTTAGCTACTATATCTTATCAAAAAGAAAAGCAATAATGCATACAATAGCAAAATTGATAAAAATAAAGACAAGGAACAACAATGAGCACATTTACCGCCATCAACTTAGTAAAGCGTCCACAAGGTGGCCCAATCACCGCTGATATTTTTGAAGTAGTACAAAAGCCAATGCCAACCGTGAACCCAGGCGAGATTTTAGTAAAACAAAATCATATGTCATTAGACCCTGCCATGTTTGGTTGGATGCAACCTGATACTGACAGCTATATTCCGCCAGTGAACTTAGGTGAAGTAATGCGCAGTAGCGGTGTCGGTGAAGTCGTTGAAAGCCATCACCCCGATTTTAAAGTTGGCGATCGCGTGATGGGCATGATGGGCTGGCAAGAATATTTTCACAGTAATGGTCAAGGCTTAAACAAAGTTGATGCGCCATTACCAGACGAAGCAATACTGTCTGTATTTGCGCTACCGGGATTAACCGCCACTCAAGGCCTATTTAATGTCGGTAAGCCCAAAGCTGGCGAAACCATTATTGTTACCGGCGCTGCGGGGTCTGTTGGCTCAATTGTTGGTCAACTTGCTAAAGCAGATGGCCTAACGGTTATTGGGGTAGTTGGTAGTGATGAAAAAGCAGATTGGATTGTCAATGAACTTGGTTTTGATTCAGCCATTAACTACAAAACCGATGATCTTGAAGCCAAACTTGCACAATGTGCCCCAAATGGCATCGACTTATTCTTTGAAAATACCGCAGGCCCAATCCAAAGCCTAATTATCGATAAAATGAACCCACATGGCCGTGTCATGGTTTGTGGTTTAATTGCTGACTACAGCAGCCAAACACCAGCACCTGGCCCTAGCTGGATGAACATTTTAAAAAGACGCCTCACGATTCAAGGCTTCACAATGCCAGATCACTTTGGTGAAGTGCCAAGCTTATTGGCTAAGCTCACCCCTTATGTACTGCAAGGTAAAATCAAACACCGCGCCCACGTACTTAATGGCTTAGAGTCATCAATTGACGGATTGAACTTATTCTTCTCTGGTGCCAACAAAGGCAAATTGATGGTTAAGCTTTAATAGGCTTCAGTGCCAACGCTGACAAGCGTTAGGGTTAAAGCAACAAAAAGGTATTAATGCAGTGGCATTAATACCTTTTTATTTTGTCATCTTCTCCTAATTCCACCGAGAATTACTGCACCTACCTCAGCGTAAAATACAATAGCCAATTAAAATGGGCGATGAGATGGACGCTCCCTATTCCGGCGTCAATGCGCCAAACTGATGTTGAACCATTCAGTTACATAAGGAGCGTCCACTATGAAAGTTACCACTATTGCTATCGATTTGGCAAAAAATGTCTTCAACGTTATCGGCATGGATGTACACGCTAAACAGCTTTTTAATAA
This sequence comes from Shewanella sp. 10N.286.51.B8, assembly GCF_041469325.1. Taxonomy (NCBI): domain Bacteria; kingdom Pseudomonadati; phylum Pseudomonadota; class Gammaproteobacteria; order Alteromonadales; family Shewanellaceae; genus Shewanella; species Shewanella sp. 10N.286.51.B8. The sequence goes on along the minus strand of NZ_JBFRKG010000009.1, from coordinate 3,181 downwards.
ACGACTTAACCGTATTCAACTTGTCGAGTTCATGCAGCTTCAACCGCCTTGTGATGTGATATTTGAAGCTTGTTATTCTGCACATTACTGGGGAAGAAAATTCAACAGTATGGGGCATCACGTCAAACTCATACCCCCACAGCATGTGACTCCTTTTGTCCGTGGCAATAAAAACGACAAAAATGATGTCATGGCTATTTTTGAAGCCAGTTTGAGACCCCATATTCGCTTTGTCCCTGTAAAAACAGAAGAGCAACTGGAAGTATTAATGCTTCATCGAGTCAGAGAACGCTTAGTTCGACAAAGAACCGCCTGTACAAATCAAATTCGTGGCGTATTAGTTGATTTTGGCATCTGCTTCCCTCAAGGCTATAGCGCGTTTGAGCTGGCAATGTGGGACATTATGAATGATGACCATCAACGCCCGTTAATTAAGCTGATGGCGAATGATTTCTGGGACGAGTATCAAGTATTGACCAAACGTCTGAAACAAATTAACTCACTGATAGAACAACTTGCCATGCAAGATCCTAATGGCAGTATTTTACTCAGCATTCCAGCTGTAGGACCTATTATCGCTTCCGCTTTTGCGGCTTCAATCGGCTCAGGTCAAGCCTTTAATAGCCCAAAAGAACTGGCTGTCTGGTTGGGGTTAACCCCAAAACAATTTGCTTCAGGTACTAAAAGCGTCCATTCAGGAATAACCAAGCGAGGTGACGGCTATCTGCGTAAGCAACTGATACACGGCGCAAGAACCGTCGTTAGCCACGCAAGCAAAAAACAAGATGACTTAAGCATGTGGATAAACCAGCTTAGGACTCGAAAAACCATGTGTTGTACTGTGGTGGCTACAGCCCATCGCTTAGCAAGGTTGATGTGGATATTACCGCAAAAACAAAACCCCGTATCAGCCTCAGTATGGTGCCTATCATGTTGCATGTTAAAACCGTTGTCGCTATCTTGCACAGCTCGGTCTGGCCAAGGGTATTTAACCCGAGTGGGTGATATGAGTGGCAAGATAGCACATTAATAACTCACCAGGGTTGTTGTAAACGATGAAGTAATGGCTCAGTCCAACCAATGTAAGCCAGAAAAGGCCAAGGATGAACTTAATCCGAATGGGTGTTTCACAATTAAACGGCGCAGTGGTACGGAATTCATTAGGGGCACAGCTACACTGTTAAGCCCGTATATATGGCAGTACAACCACTTTAAGCGGTACATGAGTGACATCAATAACAACAGCAAGTGTGAATAGTTTAGAAGAAAACCAAGGTCAAAAGCCTTCGGTAGGCAGACAATTGTCTTGACTCACCGGGAGCGTCCATATATGGCCATGTTATTGTTAACACAATCACAAAATAAGCCCGCAATGCATTATCAACCATACAAGTGTAAAGCTCAGTGTATGCAGAGGAATATGCATAACTCGTCACTGTTACTCCTTTGCCCTTTTAGCCAGACAATCTAGAATACAGTAACCCGATTGGGCTAACTCAGTAAAATTGAGTACAATCGACCTTTTTTTGACAAGGATAAACTCTCCAATGGAACCAAATGTAATTCATGAAGCAGCTAAGCAACTGGTCCCAGTGCAAGCCTTTCTGGCTTTTACTTTGGCTATCACTGCTTTATTTATGGGGAAATTCATCATTTCCAAAAGTGCTTTATTGCAAAAGTATAGTATTCCAGAGCCAGTCGTTGGCGGCTTTTTCTGCGCCAGTATCGTCGGTATTTTGTATTACGCCTTTAATATCCAAGTTCAATTTGAACTAGACGTGGCCGATATACTATTGCTCTACTTTTTTGCGGGGATTGGCCTAAAAGCCGACTTTGCCACCCTTATCAAGGGGGGGAAACCTTTATTAGTACTATTGCTGCTTGCCGGTTTATACATTTTTTTGCAAAACCTGTTAGGCATCAGTGTTGCCACGCTATTTGGCTTTGACCCCAAGGCGGGTTTAATGTCTGGCTCAATTTCACTCACTGGGGGAGTTGGCACCGCAATGGCGTGGGGCCCAACCTTTGTTAACGATTTGGGTATTGCCAATGCCTTAGAGCTAGGACTTGCGTCCAATACCTTAGGCTTAATTGCAGCGTGTTCGGTTGGCGGTCCCATTGCTGCTTATTTAATGAAACGCCATAAACTAACCGGTAACCATGATAGCGAACTGGATATAGGTACCACTCACAAAGACGGTGACAAAGGGCTACAAGTTGATTACTTTGGTGTTTTAAGGGCTTGGTTATTCTTAAATTTATCCCTTATCGGGGGGCATTTCATCAATGCAGCCTTAACCGATCTAGGTTTAAAATTACCCATGTTTGTGGCCTGCTTGTTAGCCGGTATCCTTATTGGGAACAGCTTAAAGATTTACGTATTACGAAAGAACAGTACTAAATTATTAAATAATGTACGTGATGGTGAAAAAGGCCTGACATTAATTCAAGATATTTGTTTAGGCATGTTCTTAACCATGGCCTTAATGGGCTTAAAGGTATGGGAGCTAGAAGGCAGCTTCTTCTACATCCTCGTGATCATTGGTCTACAAGTACTGATGTCGGTGCTTTACACGATTTTTGTGGTGTTTCGAGCCATGGGTAAAGATTACGAAGCTGCGGTGATTTGTGCCGGCTTTGGGGGGGTGACATTAGGCTCCACGGCAACAGCCATCGTGAACATGACGGCTGTAACCCAACAACACGGCGCCGCCCATCGGGCCTTTATTATTTTACCGCTGGTCTGTGGTTTCTTTATCGATATCGTAAATGCCTTGTGGATTAACTTTTTTGCCTACTACTAATCATCAGCTAACACACATTTCTCTGATTTAACTTCACGGCCTTGTTCACTGCAAGGCCGTTTCTTTATTTCTAAACGCCAGCCAAGCCAGTCAACAACACGCAAGTGAGTTGCTAAAATCTAATTAATTAAAAAGCCACCCATTATTTTGAAGTTATAACATATCGCCTTTCGTTTTGAGTTGCCAACACCTACATTCATTTACTGATGGACGATCCCTGTCAAAGGACTGAATATTTCATCATTAATCGCCAAAATTAACTCATAAACTAAATTCAATCCAGCAGAAAAGCTTGATATCTATCAAGTGGGAAATGCTTTTATTTGAAATTAAGAAATGGTGTATTAAGCGCACAACCAGCGCTGACAGTTAGCTGC
>NZ_JBFRKG010000008.1:0-183999 GCF_041469325.1 Shewanella sp. 10N.286.51.B8 | reverse complement strand
GTCATTTTCAAGTACCGCAGTATCATCAACAGGCGTCACTTCAAGGGTTAATGTCGCTGTATCGCCCGTATTGGTGGTGTAAGTAATAACCGGAACTTGGCCATTCCAATTATCTTCTGGGGTGAAGGTGTAAGCACCATCTTCATTAATGTTTAGGGTGCCACCATCGACAGTAACTTCTGTATCAGCAGTATAAGTGATACCATCAACGTCAAAACTCACCACGGTTAAGCCGTTATCGATATCGCCGTCGTTATCGAGAACATTACCTTCAGCGACGGTATCTTCAGCAACAGTATTGCTGTCATTTTCAAGTACCGCAGCATCATCAACAGGGGTGACTTCGAGGGTTAATGTTGCCGTATCACCAGTATTGGTGGTGTAAGTAATAACTGGAACTTGGCCATTCCAGTTAGCTTCAGGGGTGAAGGTGTAAGCTCCATCTTCATTGATGACGAGGGTTCCGCCTTCAACGGTAACTTCTGTACCAGCAGTATAAGTGACACCATCAACTTCAAAACTCACCACGGTTAAGTCGTTATCGATATCGCCGTCGTTATCGAGAACATTACCTTCAGCGACGGTATCTTCAGCAACAGTATTGCTGTCATTTTCAAGTACCGTATTATCATCAACAGGCGTCACTTCAAGGGTTAATGTCGCTGTATCGCCCGTATTGGTGGTGTAAGTGATCACCGGTACGTTACCGTTCCAGTTTTCATTTGGAGTAAAGGTATAGGTGCCGTTTTCATTTAGGACTAAGCTGCCGCCTTCGACAGACACGGTATCGCCTGCATCATGAATGGTGGCATCGCCTGCCACAGTGAAGGTGTCCACGGTTAAGGTGTTATCCACATCAGCGTCATTATCCAGTACGTTACCAGTGGCGGGTGTGTCTTCGGCGACCGTGTTGCTGTCGTTCACTAATACCGCTGTATCATCAACCGGGGTGACTTCAATGGTTAAGGTCGCTGTTGAGCCCGTGTTGGTGGTGTAAGTGATCACCGGTACGTTACCGTTCCAGTTTTCATTTGGGGTAAAGGTATAGGTGCCGTTTTCATTTAGGATTAAGCTGCCGTCTTCGACAGACACGGTATCGCCCGAATCATGAATGGTGGCATCGCCTGCCACAGTGAAGGTGGCCACGGTTAAGGTGTTATCCACATCAGCATCATTATCCAGTACGTTACCGGTGGCGGGTGTGTCTTCGGCGACCGTGTTGGTGTCGTTCACTAATACCGATGCATCATCAACCGGGGTGACTTCAATGGTTAAGGTCGCTGTTGATCCCGTGTTGGTGGTGTAGGTGATCACCGGTACGTTACCGTTCCAGTTTTCATTTGGGGTAAACGAATAACTGCCATCAGCATCTATAACTAACACGCCATCATCTAATGTTACTGACGTACCAGTTGAGTATGTTTCGCCATTAACTTCGAAACGAATAACAGTGAGTGTGTCATCGGTATCGGTATCATTATCTAGAACATTACCTGCAGCGATAGTGTCTTCTGCAACAATAATGCTGTCATTTTCTGCCACAGTAGGAATATCGTAGTCTTCTGTAGAAGTTGCTGTGCCCTTAGCACCATCAGCGCCGTATCCATATACAATGCCATCAATTACAGTGTCGGGATCGTTTAATAAGTCAGTCGCATCGACATCTACTGAGAATGTACCATCAGATTGCATAATCGCTTGGTATTCTTGACCATTAATGGTCAACATAATGATACCGGTAGTGATAGAAGCATCAGCGGTCACGGTACCTGTAATTGTAATCGTGCCAGTCGCTTCATCTGGCGTCAGTATGTTATCGCCAGTGACGGGATCAATATCTAAAGTAATGGTTGTATTATCAGGAAGATCATTATCATAAATACGTAACGTAGCCTGAGTATCATCTAGTACAGCATTGGTTGGATTAGATAAGTTTATTAGCGCAAATTCAGGGCTACCTTCTACGATTAAATCATCTGTAATAGGGACGCTAATATAAGCTGTAGTTTCACCAGGGAGGAAAGTCACAGTGCCACTTACATTAGTGAAATCTTCACCGAATAAAGCGGTTAGCTCTTCTGAGCTATAATCAAGGGTAATGGTTTCTGTGCTTGGTTCACTTAACGTCAGCGTGAATAATGCAAACTCCATTCCTTCTACAACAACGGCGTAGTCAATATCGACAACAGGTAAGTCTGAACCGTTACCGTCGTTATCAAAAATGGCAAATTCTAGTTCTTCATCATAAACATTTTCACCAGTAACTATGGCATTGAAATATTCAGTTGGTTCAATAATGGCATCATCAAAAATAGGCACGCGAATTAGGATGCTATTGTTACCTGCTTCAAGGTTGAAGCTAAATATAGGTCTAGCAAGATCACCACTTGAATCAATCCCTCCTACAGTCATGGTCTGCCACGTTAGGCCACCATCATTCGAGTATTCAAGAGGAACTAAATAATCATCAGCATATTCGGCAATTGGGTAACCGAGTTGCTCACTGAGTAATTCACTGGTGAAAGTGATGAACAGTTCTTGATCGGTTTCAAATGTGAGTTCACTATTTAAAGTGAATTGATTAAAACCAACATCTTCAAAAACATCTGGAATATTAGCAGATAGATGTGATTTATATTGATCTTGGGTCGCTGAAGTGACGTCTCTGAAGACGGTCCAATCTTCTACACGGTAATCAATACTTAGGCCTTCAAGATCGTATTGGGTAATACCTTCATTTAAGATAATGACAAAATTGCCATCACCTAAATCTTGTAAAGTCCCAATGTCCTCAAAAGCTGCGCTAAGTCTAACATTGCTAACCAATAAGTTTTGGTCGATAACCTGTTGGCCTACAGCACCTTCTAGTAAATCGTTGGCTGAGAAAGTAATTTGACCATCTAATTCATTATAGTTGTAGGTAATTAACCCACCGGGTACGTCAAGGATATCTACGGTACGTTCGTCATGTTCATCAGGGGTTCTATCGCCTGCAATGTCATCAATGGTATCTGCAACATGCTCCATCGCAATGGTTTCAAATACATTTTGGCCATCTTCTTGTCTTTCGGTATCACGGGTAAAAATAATACCTAATTCAGCAAGTACTTGAGAGATCATCTCTTTACCTGCTGTTGCTATATTTAATGGTTGGCCCGTGGTGGGATCAATATAATTGGCTAATGCTTCGTGAACGGATAATAAGATATTGATATTAGTGCTGTAGCTGTCATCAATATTAACCAGACTATTGGTATTTAAAATACCGTCATCAATACCGTCGGATAAATCGTTATCCAAGGCTTGAAGGAAAATAGCCATGTTCTCAACATAATCCATGTTGGTATCTGACAGCAAAGTACCAGCAATATCCTGTAGGAATAAAATATCCCCTTGAATAACATCGGCGCTAAAAGTAGCAATAGTGACGCCACCGACCATGAAAGTAATAGTGTCGCCAGGAAGGTAAGCAAATGATCCCGGTGAACCCAAATCACCGGTAAAACCTGATAATCCAGAAGAGGTGGTAAAGGATACGCCATTGACAAAATTATCGGTAAACTGAGCTACATTAAAGTTGTTATTTAGCGCATCAACGCCATCATCACCTAATGAAAGACTCGCGGTTAAAATATCTGGTGCATCAAAAGAGGTATCAAAGCCTGCTGTAGCAATAGTTTCCGAGCCTTCACGAGCTAATGAAGCGAAATCACTACCACCTTGATTTGTTGCTGTCTCACCTGCTGCGGTTTCAGGTAGTTCAGCGGTTGGATCTTCACCGGATTCAATTAATGCCTGTAGGGCTTCAATCTCAGTTCGCTCATCTGTGGTCATATCTATGATAGTTTCGGCCGATAAGTTTTCAGCTATGTTGTCACCATTGAGAATAGTGCCATCGTCAAAGGTCACCACAAACGCAATGCCATCGGCTACTTGGAGTTCTGCCCCTGCAGGAATAGTATCTCCTGGAAGAATGTTTTTTGTTTCATTGTTCAATGTGAGAGTAATCTCTCCATTAGTTGAATTTAAAACACCATTTTTTGTCGTTACAACAGAACTCATGACCTTAGCTCCAATAACCCGCATTTAACCTGATATTCATAGTGTTAGCATAACTATGCATATCGAGGCATTTGCTGTTATAAGTTTGAAAGTTAAATTAACCGCAAGTTAACAATTTTAGCAGTAGCCTTACTATAGGTCAATTTTTTGACCATCTAGTTCTTCGTAATAAACTAATGAATTTAAGAGGGAAATAGAAAAGTCTTGTAAATCAGTACAACTAAGTGATTACAGGCAAATGTTAAATTTTTAATACATTAGCATTAGGTGATGTTGGTAGGCTATTCATGAGATATTTGTTGCTAGATTAGCTTGTTTCACGTAGAAAAAAGCGATAAAAAAACCTGCCAAATGGCAGGCTTTAGTGTCTAACTGATTATAGAAAGCGATTAATTCATTATGAAATTATTGCTTAATATTTGCACAAGTTTTACTCGCTAGCATTAGCCGCTTTTCGATAACTTTGTAGTGCAGCGGTATTTTCACCGAGTTGCTCTTGCACTTGTGCTAATGCCAACCAATGCTGTCGTAATGGTGATACGTCACATACTTTTGTCCAGTGCTCTTTTGCGACTTTAGTATCACGTTTTTGCATGGCTAACTTGGCTAAACACACTTGATATCCAGCATCATGCTCATGGGTTTGCTGGTAACGTTGCAGTAGTTTTCTTATTTCATCATCGTCAGCATCTAGTATGTGGGGCAAGGCCGATAAAATGCTGTTACTGGGTTCGACTTTCAAACTCTTAGAAAGCAGCTTTAAGGCATCTTTTTTACGTTCATACTGGCATAAGCCGCGAGCATAAATGGCGATGAGAGTCGGTTGACTGCGCTCTGTTTTACTAAGCCAGTGCCAACACTTCTCAAGATCTTGTTCGTTAGATTCAGTTGCAGCAGTCAATAGGGCAATATTAGTTTGTTGCTCTATATTATTAAATATCTCATCAGTAACGATTTGACGTTTTTTAATAGCAGGTAAAAGTAACTTTAATGCTTGCCAGTCACCCTGTAACTGATATAAATCCAAGGCTAATTTTAGCACTGGGGTTTTACTTTTACTGGTTGGATTGAGTAATTGTAGCTCTATTCTCGCCTCAGCTAATTGACCCTGTTGGATAAGGTAGCGAGTTTTTGAGGTTCTGGCTGCGGTTTGTGCTAGCGGATCTTCTGCCGCTTGAGCTAAATATTGATCACGGGCTTGGCTATTGTGTTGATGATGAGCAGCGCGGGCGGCGGCAAATAAATTCAAAGCCGGCAGTTCGCCTTTTGCTGCGCCTTTAGACATGGCTTTTTCAGCACTAGGCCAGTCTTCTTCTGCCAGTGCTAAGGCCCCTTGTAAGGTATGTTTTTTAGCGGCTTGTTTGCGCCAGCGATCAGGTAAATAGCGGCTATGAATAATGATATTCAGTAGGAAAATAATCAGCCATTCAACTATCTGTAGCGCTGCATAAAATAAAATTAACCCCAGTAAACCAAAGACTAAACTGGTTTCTATTTGATAATCGCCCGCCGCAATATAAATATAGCCTGTGTTGCCGATGATAAATGGGCTGATACAAAAACCGATTAAAATGATAATCACATATGCAAGAGTTTTAATCATGACTGTGGTTCCTCTGCTGGAACCAACTCACCGTAAGTAATGAGCTGCTGAAGTAATCGGGTAGACTCAAATTTTTGCTGGTTTATTTCTTCAATGGTGACCGTCATTAGTGCATCTAAAGCCCGCAGCGCTTCTTGGGTTTTATCTTCGTCTAAATCAAAGTATTGCTGGATCCACGTTCGCGCAAAGCCAACCGATTGGCGATAATTAACTTGATCATGTTGATACAGGGCTAACTGAGCTTGGAGTAATTTATTGCGGATATTTTCAACCAGATACCATTGCTGATCTGGGGCTAGTAGCGGCTCAAGATCTGTAGTGCGCTTACGAATAGTGATAAAACCATCCGTTACTGAATGCCAAGTCTTGGCTAAATTACTTTGCCAGTCATCTACTGAATCTGAGATGGCATTTTGCTCCGCCAAGTCTTCTGCTGCTTGGGCTTTAGCGCGATTCAATGGCAAGGTATCTAACTGATTAAGTATGCCATCAATAGCGTAAATGGTGCCTGCCACATCAGTGGTTTTGATGGAATTAGTTCGGGCGAGATCATTGGCAAGTGCGCGGCGTATCGGCAATAAGGTGGGATCTTTCATTGCTTCAATACGCTCATCAGCAGATGTTAATAAACTTGCTGCTGTTTTAGGGTCGTTTTCAAGAGCCAGTTTTCTAGCTGCCATACGGACTAAGTATTCAGCTTCAGATGCCATCCAGTTATTTGGATTACGCTGAGCTAGTGTAGCGACCCGTTGCTGTAATTGCTGTTGTGATTTAGCTAACTGCGCTTGTTGCTGATAAGCCTGTGAATTTTGCTGTTGCTGGGCTTCTAATACTGCAATGCGTTTATTGGGTTCTACCAGCGCTTGCGTGACTTGACTACCTATTACGCTGGTTTGTTGGTTTTGAGTTTGCAGCTGCTGTTTTTGCTCTTGCAGTTCCATCCATAGCAGATAGCTTAGGCCTATTCCGCCAATGGCAATGATCAGGCAAATAAGAATACTGAAACGCACCCACCATGAACTTTTACTACGGTGTTTTTTTTCTGGGCTAGCCTCAGAGTTTGTGGCTTGCTTTTGTGTGGTTGATGAGGGATTTTCTGACTCAGGTTCGCTCACTTTATCTGCTTCGATAACAGGAGTTGATTCAATCACATCATTGTCTGAATGAGCTTGTTGATTAGGATCTTGTTTGTTGTGTTCCATGAGCTGTCCTTGAGTACCTAGTTTGATCATCCACAGTGCGACCAAATCATTAATGCGAGCAAAAACACGATAAGGCAAAGTTACAGTTTGGCAGGATTAAACATTATCGCAAATACAAATGACTCGCTAATGATTAAACAGATAATGCAGCTAAAACAGCTTGAGTATTCGCGCCACTTGCATTGGTGACGTGAGTTAACCCGACTATTTTTGCTCTTTGCTCCACTCGATTACTGGGGACTATGATATGACATGATTGCAACCATGCAAATAACTCTTTTGGAACAAGTTTAATTAGATTCTCTAGCACATCGCCACTGGTGACGATTATGGTATCAATGCCGAATTGCTGCCACTGACTGCAAACCAAGGCTGAATCTAGCTTTGGCAGGCTGCGTTGGTAGACTTCCCAGTAGCAAACATTGGCCTGTCTGAGAGTCAGTTGCTCAGCGATAGTTTCGCGGCCGCCAATACCTCTTACGATAACAATGTGTTGATTTTTAATATCGCTTAATGATGTCAGTGATAATAAGCCTTCACTGTCCTGGCTGTCTTCAGGGGCAATTTCAGGAGTGATGTTATATTGCGACAGGGCATCAGCGGTGGCTTGGCCAACGGCGTAATAGCGACAATCTGGAAATTTATCATTAAGGCTAATGGCTGCAAACTTTACCGCATTAGTGCTAATAAAAATTAAGCTGTCAGCTTGGGTGAGGGTGTTGGGGTTAATCCGGTTGTGAGTAGGTACCACAGCTAATAAAGGAGTGACCATGAAGTCGACTCCTTTCGCTTTAAGCTTATCTGCCATAGCTTGATTGCGCCCCTCAGGGCGCGACAGTAAGACTTTCATCTCGATTACTGGTTGTAAACAGCGTCTAGAATGGTTTTAGCACCGCGGCTAAGTAAATCTTCAGCCAGTTGCTCACCTAATGCAACCGCATCAGTTTTTAAACCAGTCACATTACCTTCAATGATTTGGCTGCCATCAGGGTTACCCACTAGGCCACGAAGATGTAAGCTATCGCCATCAATTTCAGCATAAGCACCGATTGGTACCTGACAGCCACCTTCTAAGCGCATATTCATCGCTCTTTCGGCAAAAACACGGTAACGAGTTTCTAAATGCTCAAGTGGCGCAAGCAATGCTTTAACGCGTTCGTCATTCATGCGGCACTCAATGCCGACAGCGCCTTGGCCATTTGCAGGTAGTGAGTCTTCAGCTGAAATAAAGCTGGCAATACGCTCATCAAGTTTTAGGCGGATAAGACCTGCAGCAGCAAGGATAATCGCATCGTAATCGCCGCTATCTAATTTAGCTAAGCGAGTACCGACATTGCCACGTAAGTCTTTAATGACGAGATCTGGGCGAGCCGCACGGATTTGACATTGACGACGAAGACTTGAAGTACCCACAACAGCGCCTTGTGGTAATTCTTCAATGGTTTTGTAAGTGTTTGATACGAATGCATCACGTGGATCTTCACGCTCACAAATCACTTGTAAACCTAGACCTTCAGGGAAGTCTACCGGTACATCTTTCATTGAATGCACCGCGATATCAGCGCGATTTTCAAGCATGGCAACTTCAAGTTCTTTAACAAAAAGACCTTTACCGCCAACTTTAGCCAGAGGCGTATCTAAAATAACGTCTCCTTTTGTGCTCATTGGTAATAGCTCTACGGTTAAATCTGAATGAATACGTTCAAGTTCTGCTTTTACGAATTCTGCTTGCCACATTGCAAGTGGGCTTTTACGTGTAGCGATACGAATAACATTTTGAGACATGCCAAAGAGTTCCATCAATAGACTTAATTGCAATAATGCTAACATTGCCAGAAAGCAGATGTAACAAATCGATAGCGATTGTTTGAACTATGCACGTAGTTTTTTTGTGATACAGATCTCATTTGCTGGTGTATTTAAATAAAAGTGCTAACATGATCACGTTTCTACTAATTTATTTAACGCTAATCAACATGGTTTTTAACTGCGCTGCAGTATGTTGATAATTAGTAACTTAGTGCTAGTAACAGGATGATACTTTGAATCAAAAGGTTTATCGCTCCATCGAGATAGCTAATCAACTCAATCTTGTTCGATATGAACGGGTTAAATCCTTATTGTCGCCAATTCAGCAACAGCTTTTCGATATCATTCCTTATTTGATCCATCATCATAATGTGCAACTGCCCGGCAGTAACTCCGCTTTAACGCCTTTTGGGATCAGCCAATTTGACATGACACCTGCTATGGAACAGGCGCGTCACAGTCTGCATTTACCCAGTTTAGATCTGCAAGCAGCCCAGCCCAGTGCGTTCGAAGGAGTGTATTCCATGGGCAGCACCGCAAGTTTTGGCCAAAACCCTAAAAGTGATGTTGATGTGTGGTTGGTTTACAAATCAAGCTTAAGTCATGCTGATTTAGCATTAGTTACTGAAAAAACAGACCAATTGACTCAGTGGTTTGCAAGTTTTGATTTTGAAGTGAATTTTTATCTGGTACACCCATTACAGTTTAGAGAATGCAGCGCATTTGATAATTGTTACAGCTCCCTTGGCGAAGAGCACAGTGGCAGCACCCAGCATTGGTTATTATTAGAAGAATTTTATCGCTCCCATATTCGTTTGTCTGGTAAAGCGGCGGGGTGGTGGCCGGGTGCTGACGCTGATAACGAAGTGTTGTTTTTAGGCGATGTACAATCCATGCCGGCAACTGAATATTTTGGCGCCTCATTATGGCAACTCTATAAGGGGCTCAATAAACCCCATAAAGCCTTGCTTAAGGTATTGCTGCTGGAAACCTATGCCGCAGAGTACCCGCAAGCAAATTTTATTACCCAGCAGATTTGGCAACAGTGCCTGCAAGGGGATTTTGCTGAATCCAATGATGCCTATTTAATTTTATATCAGCGTATTGAAGCATATCTACTCGGGCGACGGGACACGCGCCGCCTCGAAATTGTCCGCCGCTGTTTTTATCTTAAGTGCGGTGTTAACTTAACAAATCGCTGCGTGGCCAGAGATTGGCGCAGAGATAAAATGCAGCAATTGGTTGAGGACTGGGGTTGGCCCCATAGTTTGTTAGAAACACTGGATAACAGCCAGCACTGGCATTCAGGGCAACTTAAATGGTTTAACAAGCAGCTTAATGAATTGCTACTAATCAGTTATCGCACCTTATTGGACTTTGCCTCAAAACAAGCATTAAGCGATCGCTTTAGAGTGGAAGAATTAGGGATCCTTGCCCGTAAACTTCATACTTATTTCAGTGACGATGAGCATCAATTATTACCTTTAAACAAGCTGTGGAGCGGCTCAATAATCGAGCCTCATTTAACCATTATCCATAGCCTTAAAGAGTCACGATTTTACTTATATCGACAGCCGCATAATTCTGGGCAGCTATTGGGTGAGTCAGCCATTATTAAAGCCGACACACCCACAGCATTGATTGCGTGGGCGGTGATGAATGATATTTCTACTGCGGACACTCAGTGGCAAGAGTATGGCCGCAGTAAACACCGTAAAGCCCGCTTGACTCAATTGGCATTAAGCCTTAATCCGTTGATGACGGCGACAAGCAAAGTCTCCAAAGCTGAATTGTGTCAGCCATTTTTTTATAAAAAAATTATTGTTGTGGCCAATCTTGATAAAGACCCAACCATCAAGTGGCAAGGGCAAGAGATCATGATTGATTACATGAACTCCAATGTTTTTTCCTTAGGCAAAAAACAGCAAAATATGTTGTCTACCATTGATATCATTTGTCTCAATAGTTGGGGCGAGTGGCATTGTCATCGTTTTAAAGGTCCATTGGGATTATTAGAGGCGCTGTCTTTTGTTGCTATAGGCTTAAAATGTAAACCTGAGCAAGTAGAAATTAATATTGTCGCCTGTGCCCAGCGGCTGAAAAAACAATTACATGATGCGCTGCAGGGGATTTTTTCTCAATGCGTCAAATACTGTTATGAGGCGCGCACTTTCTCAGGGTTAATGCATCCGTTACAGCTTGGCGGCCATCGTTATGGTTTATATTTTAATCCCATGGGTTTGGTGTATAACCTCTTGGGTGATGACGCGGTTAAAGCTGGGCCGATAAAAGTGCAGCGTTTTAAAAAGCCGCAGCTGAATGCGCCAGCTGCCATCATCAAAGCTGATCCCTACGGCGGTATCCCCAATGTGATTAAGTTGTATATTTCCAAAGGGGCAAAGCAATACTTTTTACGCCAGCGACCTGATGTTTTAGATGTGTTTATTATTGATGAAGCAAACGAGCTTAAACATCAATTATATGAAAATATGTCGATGCAGGAGTTGGTGGAAAAAGAAAGCCACAGCTTTGCGTTTGAGCAGGGGGTATCATCACAGCATTATTTTAATATGCCGCAATTTTTTAAATTAGAAAGAATAAACGGTGAGTTAAACGTGGTGCCATTTGGGGTGATGATAAATGAATTGAGTTCAGACTTCTAAACCCAATTCAGTTTTGCTGACATTATCACTTTAGATATCGACAATTTGAGCTAGTACACCTGAGGGATTAAATCGCCAGCGAAATACCGCTTTGCTTTTTAATCGACTCAATCACAAACGGCATGAATATATTGTCATTACGCTCATCAAACCACTTTCCATCAACTAACGCAAAGTGATAACCACCAAAGCGAGTCGCAATCCAGAGCTCATGTAACGGCTCTTGTTTATTGATGACGATTTGCGAACCATCTTCAAACTCAAGCTGTAAAACATTACCACTGGCATTGATGTCTACATCGGCATCTTGCTCGTCAATAGCAGCTTCAATGGCATTTTCTATCTTGCTGAACATCTCATCTGCCAATTGATGAAACTCTGTATCTGTCATAGCCATGCATTTCAATCCTTGTGCTTTCTAGGTTATGAATGCGATTATAAGGCTATAACTCCCCAGATGCATAGAATGTTGAGAAAAATGAGACTGTTTTTATTCGTAATGCTTGCTAGCCTATCCATTATAGGCTGCGGACAAAAAGGCCCTTTATATAAAACTCCTGACGCAGAAACCAATCAGGAACAGCGAAAACCGCCAGAGTCTACCCTTGAGGAAAACCAAGTTAAACCTCAGACTCAGTCTCAACAATTGCCTCAAAAGCTAGGTTAAAGCCGCCTTTATCGCATAAAAGTATTACAGAATAATAAACAAGGAATCGCATAGTGGATCATTTTATTTATCAACAAGACAGCTTATTTGCTGAAGGCTGCTCAGTAGAGCAATTGGCTCGTGAGCATGGTACGCCGCTATATATTTATTCGCGCGCAACCTTAGAGCGCCATTGGCATGCCTTTGATAATGCCGTGGCAACGCACCCTCATTTAATTTGTTATGCCGTTAAAGCTAACTCTAACCTTGCGGTGCTGAACGTATTAGCACGTTTAGGCAGTGGCTTTGATATTGTTTCTGGCGGTGAATTAGCCCGGGTTATTACCGCTGGCGGCGACCCTAAAAAAGTGGTTTTTTCTGGGGTTGGTAAAACAACGGCGGAAATGGAACAAGCACTGAATATTGGTATTTATTGCTTTAATGTTGAATCAAGCGCTGAGCTTGAGCAACTTAATGAGGTAGCTGGCCGTTTAGGTAAAGTGGCCCCAATATCATTGCGAGTTAACCCAGATGTGGATGCCGGCACTCACCCGTATATTTCTACCGGGCTTAAAGAAAACAAATTTGGTATCGCCATGGATGAAGCTGAGCAAGTGTTCGCTCGCGCCCATAGTTTGCCTAATCTAGATGTTAAAGGGGTTGATTGTCATATTGGCTCACAGTTAACTGAAATGCGCCCGTTTTTAGATGCCATGGACCGAATGCTAGCGCTAATTGACCGCTTAGCAGTGCAGGGCATTGAAATTAAGCATTTCGATGTCGGTGGTGGCTTAGGGGTGACTTATGATGGTGAAACTCCGCCGCATCCTGATGTGTACGCCGCCGCCTTACTTGAGCGCTTGGGCGATCGACCACTAAAATTGATATTTGAACCCGGGCGCGCCATTGCAGCTAACGCCGGCATTTTTGTCACTCAAGTGTTGTCATTAAAAGAAAACAGCGATAAGCGCTTTGCTATTGTGGATGGCGCCATGAACGATCTCATTCGTCCGTCGTTGTATTCAGCTTGGCAAAACATTATCCCTGTTAACCAAACTGCGGCGCAAACCTTTGCTTATGATGTGGTCGGCCCAGTCTGTGAAACCGGTGACTTTTTAGGTAAAGACCGTCAGTTAAATGTGGCAGCAGGTGACTTTTTAGCTGTACGTTCAAGTGGGGCATATGGCTTTGTGATGGCATCTAACTATAACTCTCGTCCACGTGTGGCAGAGGTCATGGTCGATAAAGATCAAAATCAAGTGATCCGTGAGCGTGAAAAGATTGAACAATTGTGGCAAGGTGAACATATACTGCCGTAATAGTTTATCAATACGTTCATAATAGTTCGATAAAGGAAGACACTTTTGATCCAATTCACCAAGATGCATGGTCTAGGTAATGATTTTATGGTGGTTGATGGCGTAACACAGAATGTGTTTTTTTCGCCAGATCAAATTCGCCGATTAGCCGATCGTAACTTCGGGATCGGTTTTGATCAGCTGCTATTAGTCGAGCCGCCTTACGACCCAGATTTAGATTTTCATTACCGCATATTTAATGCAGATGGTAGTGAAGTTGAGCAGTGTGGCAATGGCGCCCGCTGCTTTGCGCGTTTTGTGCGTAACAAAGGGTTAGTCAATAAATACAAAATCCGCGTTAGCACCAGCTCAGGTAAAATGACCCTGCGCTTAGAGCGTGATGGCAGCGTTACCGTGAATATGGGCGTGCCTATCACAGAGCCCAGTAAAATCCCATTTCGGGCCAAACGCAGCGAAAAAACCTATTTATTAACAAGCCCAAAGCAAACGTTTCTTTGTGGTGCCATTTCTATGGGCAACCCCCATTGTGTATTAGATGTGGATGATGTTGCCACTGCAGAGGTGGAAGAAATTGGCGCTATGCTGACCCGTCATGAGCGTTTCCCTAAAGGGGTTAACGTTGGCTTTATGCAAGTGGTTAATCGTGGCCATATTAAGCTTAGAGTCTATGAGCGCGGCGCAGGTGAAACATTGGCTTGTGGTACCGGCGCTTGTGCTGCAGTGGCCATTGGGATTTTGCAAAATAAGTTAGATAACCAAGTTAAAGTTGACTTACCCGGTGGTAGTTTAAACATTAACTGGGAAGGTGAGGGCAAGCCGTTATGGATGACTGGACCTGCTGAACATGTATTTGATGGACAAATCCAGTTATGACCGATGTAATTAATACCAAAAAAATGCTCGCCCAAAATGCCAAAGCAGCAGCTGATTTGGGCGCTGACTTAAGCATGCCGACATTATCGATGGAGGATTTAGCCATCGATGAGCACCTGATCCGCGAGTATTTGCTGCAAAATCCAGAGTTCTTTAATCGTTACCCTGAATTATTGCTGGCGATGCGTTTATCTCATCACGAACGCGGCGCAGTGTCATTGGTCGAGCGCAGGCAAGAAATGCTGCGCACCCGAGTTACCCAGCTTGAAGAAGAAATTACCTCATTAATGAAGATAGCCACCGAGAACGAGAAAATTTTTCGCTTTAATCGGCAGTTATCCTTAGACATTCTAAAGTGTGAAGATTTAGGCCAATTAAGACAGTTGGTGTCACAAAGCCTTAAGCAAGAGTTCGGCTTTACCCATGTAAGGCTGATAACCGTGCATGATATTGACAGCGAATTGGCTAAGATTTGGCGTCAGCGTATTCAGCAAGGTTATTATTTTGGCCGCTTAACCCAATCAGAGTCTAAGCGTTTATTTGGTGGCGAAGTCGGCTCAGTAGCATTGACCAAGCTGTCAGATGAAAATGGTCAGGTGATTTTTGGGGTTGCATCAGCTGATGCGGCGCATTTTCATCCGGATATGGATAATTTGTTTTTTGAACAAATACGCGATTTACTCGACCATATGCTGCCGAAATTTTAAATGTCACAACTTTTTTAAGCTTTAACATTACTGTTTTAGCTTTATCATGATCTGCTTGGAGGTAGTGTTATGAGTCAGCTAAGTTGGTTAGCCTCATTTGAACGCTACCTTATTTCAGAACGTCAATTATCCCCCTACAGTGTGCGCAATTACCTGTATGAAATTAATCGTGCCAGCAAAATAATATTTACTCACGATGAATTAACCGAGAATGATGATTCATGGCTGGCGGTAAGCCGTGAGCAATTACAAGCCGTTTTAGCCAAACTTCACCGCCAAGGCTTAAGCCCGCGCTCGTTATCTTTATGTTTATCTTCTTTAAAACAATTCTTTGAGTTTTTAGTCCGTGAGCAAGTGATTAATGCCAATCCAGCGAAAAACCTTAATGCCCCTAAGCAAGCTAAGCCTTTACCTAAAAATATGGATTTAGATGCGGTCACGCATTTATTAGATATCGATGCTAGCGACCCCTTGAGTAAACGAGATAAAGCCATCATGGAGCTGTTTTATTCTAGTGGCTTACGTCTGGCGGAGCTCGCGAGTTTAGATATTCACGATATTGATTTTCAGCAGCATGAAGTCAAAGTCATGGGTAAGGGCAGTAAACAGCGGATTGTACCTGTGGGTAAAATAGCCCTTAGCGCGTTACAGACTTGGCTTGATTCACGGACTGAAATGCCATCAGCTGAAGCCGGTGACGCGTTATTTATCAGCCAACAGGGAAAACGTTTATCTCACCGCAGCATTCAACTGCGGATGAATAAATGGGGTCAGGAGCAAGCATTATCTGCAAAAGTTCACCCGCATAAATTGCGCCATTCCTTTGCAACGCATATGCTTGAATCAAGTGCTGATTTAAGAGCGGTGCAAGAATTGCTGGGTCATGCCAATCTGTCAACGACCCAAATCTACACCAGCCTTGATTTTCAGCACTTAGCGAAAGTGTATGATGGCGCTCACCCTAGAGCGAAAAAAGCCAAGGGGAAATAATGAAACAATACCTAAGACTGAAACCGTTTAAAGCCATTAGTTTTGATTTGGATGACACCTTGTACGACAACGTGTCGCACATTATTAAAGCGGAAGCTGAAATATCGCATTTTATGCAAGATAACTTTAAAGCGCCGTTAAATTGGGGGATCTCCCAGTGGCGCTTGTTGAAATCTCAGGTGATTGCAGAGCACCAAGAGTTGGCCCATGACACCACCGCCGCCCGTTATGAAGTGTTACGCCAAGGCTTACTGCAATGGGGTTATAGTGAAGCACAAGCTAGCCAAGGTGCCCAACAAGGGATGCAATGTTTTAGCTTTCATCGTAGCGATTTTAAGGTAACGGAGGAGGTATTGAGTTGCCTTGCCAACTTAGGAAAGCACTTTCCGTTAGTGGGTATTACTAATGGTAATGTGGATGCAACGCGCATTGGTCTTGATGACGTATTGCAATTTGTGCTGCATCCTGGACACGGGGTTAGGATGAAGCCCTACAGTGACTTATTTGATCTCAGTTGCCGCCATTTAGCCATCAAGCCCAGTGAGTTACTGCATATTGGCGATCATACAATCAGTGATGTGTTAGGTGCCAGAAAAGCGGGTTGTCAAAGTGTGTGGTTAAATCATCAAGCGAGTGACAACAGGCAAGCTAAATATATTTTACCCCATATTGAAATCCATCAATTAGATGATCTTACAAGCTTGTTTGGCTAATATTTTTAGCAATATCTATTTGTAAAAGAGTTTATTTTAACTCCCTTACTTTGAACTGTGTTTTTCAAATTATAAGTGCCTTAACGGGCATTTTTTTTGGCTGCTTTTGGCGAAAAATAGCCAAAAAAAAATGGTTCTGCTGGGGAGCAAGAACCATTAAACATGATGAATGTTAAATTGGAGCGAAAACAATGATGAAACTGGGATAAAACAAATCTGGCTCTATTTACAGTGCTAATGCCGCTGGAAATAACAGGTTATTTTCAATATTAATATGGGTCTGTAAGTCTGCATCAAACTCAGCAAGTGTCTTGTAACACTTCTGCCAAGTACTACAAGCGCCTTCAGGAGCTTGATAGTTTTGGGTTAATTCTCGTAATTGTTGCAAGATGGTGCCAGCATGGTCATGCTCGTGTTCCATGGCATTGATTGGGTTACCGATATGACCAAAGCACCCGTTCACTTCCAAGCCATCACCTAAACGTCTCATGGCAGGAAACAAAATTTGTTCTTCCTTCATAAGATGTGGCATTAAGTCTGAAACCAAGGCCTGTACAAGGTTAGCTAAAGGCTGAATTTCTGCATGGTCGCTAGCATGTGCTTGCACCATTCTTTGGGTGTATTCCACCAGTAAAGGCGCCGTTTCACGTACATATTGATGATGAGTCACTTCAATATAATCAATGAGTGATGCGAGGGGCAGTGCCTGTAATTGCTCAAAGCTTGAAGCTGTGGTCATGAATATTCCAAAGATGCATATAATTTACATGCATATTATATGCATCTTTAAGTTGCTCAATACAAGCACCATAAAAGTGTTATCTGGATCACGTTTTATGGCGCAATATGTCTCTTTATGAGTACTGCTATTGAGTGCAACCTTGATCAGTTTTTAGCGGTGAGCTCAACACAAGATTACTGACTTTTTGCTCGCTCACCATGCCGCCAATTCTTAGCAGCTTATCTTGATGACAAATGAGGCCGCGATGATCCATTGAGGGTGTTGCAAGCCTTATTGGGGTAAGCCAGCTGTTGCTAGCAAAGTCGAAGCTATATTGATATTGCTGTGGGGTACTGGGAGCGCCGTTATAACCGATACCACTATAATTGTATGGGTTGTCACTGCCACCAATAAAGATGGCGTAGCCTGCTTTGTTATTGTCTCTATCACTGTCTTTATTGCTATTTTTATTAGAGCCTACACCTGTTGCCGCCATTCTATAATGCGCAATAGCAGGCTTGTTCATGTCACTTTTTGCCGTCTTAGCAACAGAATAATGTGGCAGTAATTGCCAACTAATTCTTAAATGATTCTCTGGGTTCAGTTCACCATATAAACACACGGGTGATGATGCATAGCTGCGACGTTTACCTATATTAGCCTGAACTTTCACACCATCGCACAAGACAATTTTATTGTTAACCATGGCCACCGCTTGACCAAACACCGCCGGGGCAGGTATCGGACTTGCCTGAGACCAAGTATCGGTTTGAGTGTCATACACTTGCACTAAATTAACATTGCCGTCGTTGTGCCAACCACCAAATAAATATACATAGCGTTGTTGGTAAACACTGGCAGCCGTGTCATCAACAGCGACGGGCATGTCGGCAATACGTTGGTACTCATTAGCGCTGATGTCGAAACGGTAATTATCGACAGTGCTAATTTCTTCATGATTTTTAGCCACAGTGTAGCCACCAAAAACATAAGCTTGATCATCAACACCCACAGCTATAGAAGCTAATCTTCCAGCCAAAGGCGCGACAAAAGGAACATCTTTAATGGGCTGCCATTGGTTATTGGGACTCGATAAATCAAGCGCCCACGCTTTATTATGCACCGCGAGATAATCTTTTGCTTCAGCAAGCCCGGTAAAACTCAGTAAATACTGGGCATTATCTGTAGTGACTTTGGCGATGGCATTATTTGAAACTGACTCAGGCAAGGGCGTATAGGTTGCAAAAGCAATCGGTGCAGAAATGATTAATAAGATAGCCGAGTTGAGTTTTAAAGGCAGTTTCATGTAAATCCTTTTGTGGGTTAGCACTGTATTTATTAGTGTAGCGAGCAGTGTAATTATTCGTATGGTAAGCAGTATTTTTTTCGGTATATGCAAGCATACTTTACACAAAATAAAGTATCGAGCGAAGCCTTGATAAGAAAGTATCACAATTAAATTTCTATGAAAATTAAGGTGTTTCAGGTAATTTAGACGCTTATTATTTAGTGGAAATTAACTGTATTCGCACCATAAATTAAAATAATAACAAGGGTAACGACAAATTTTGATTATCCATAAATCATATAGAAAAATATTCTCAGCCCACTTTCTCCATCGGTGGCTAATGCTGGTGCTGGCGATTCCCATCATCATATGGAGCGTGACCGGTAGCTACTTTGTGTTGATGGATATTGGCTTTATTCGCAGTGATCATGTGGTTAGCAAAGTAGAAGTTATTGACCCTTCTCAAGTGCAATACTCGGTAGGTAACGTCTATCAAAATTACCCTAAAGCCCAGCAAATATCCCTTAAAAGCGTGCTTAGTAAAGCGGTTTATCAAGTCAATTTAACAGATGATAAGCTGCTCATCGATGCGCAAACGGGTCAGGTACTTGAACGCTTTAATGAGCAACAGGCACGTCAAATCGCAGCTTTATATTTACCATCGGTTTCAGCGACCCAATTAAGCTCCATTAGCCTTATCGAACACAATGCACCAGCTGAGTTATCTGCAAGGCATCTACCTGTGTGGCGAGCTGAGTTTGATGATATTGGCATGACAACCCTCTATATATCCGCTAAAAGTGGCGATGTGGTAACCCGCCGACATGAATACTGGCGCTTGTTTGACTTGTTTTGGAAGTGGCACATCATGGATTATAACGACGGTGAAGCCATTGATAATCAGTTACTCTTTTATACTTCAATAAGCGCATTTATCGCTGTTTTTTCTGGCCTGGTGTTAGTGTGGCAACGCCGAAAGAGGTATGTGAAATGAGTGCTAAATCGAGCGTGAGAACAAGTAAAATACCAGGCAAGAAAGCCAAGCGGTTACAGCATTTGATCCGAGTCTGGCATTACTGGGTAGGCGCGTTAGTTAGCCTACAATTTTTGATTTGGCTAGGGACTGGTATTTACTTTAATATCACCCCACACGAGGCGCTAAAAGGCATGGCATATAGTCATCATGCTGCCCATGAAGACTATAATTTCAATGCTGCAGAACTAATAACGGCAAAGCAAGTACTGACAAACCATCCGAATCAACAGCAATTAGCACTCATATCATTGGACAGCAATCCCGTGTATTTACTGACTGAAACCGCAATGCGTTATAAACATGAGTGTCAGCAGCAAACCTTAGTGAATGCCTATAGCGGTGAAGTGATTCATATTGACCTATCGTTAGCAACCACGCTGGCCATCGACAGTTATAGGGGGCCTGGCAGCGTTATCAGTGCTAATAAACTTAAGCCGCCGATTAGCGAGTGGCCTAAAGAATGCAATCCCTTATGGCAAATCAACATGGATGATGATCTTGAGACACGAATATACATCAATGCCATTAATGGCCAGTTAATTGGTCA
Organism: Shewanella sp. 10N.286.51.B8; assembly: GCF_041469325.1. Classification (NCBI taxonomy): domain Bacteria; kingdom Pseudomonadati; phylum Pseudomonadota; class Gammaproteobacteria; order Alteromonadales; family Shewanellaceae; genus Shewanella; species Shewanella sp. 10N.286.51.B8. Next base: position 163,820 of record NZ_JBFRKG010000008.1, on the reverse strand, counting down.
CAAAAATAGCGACACTGAACTGGCAGATTTGATGTTCAAATTACATTTTATGGATTACTTACATCAAGGCAGTTTCAATAATCCTTTCAGTTGGTTTTTTGGCTTAATGGGCTTGTTTTTATCACTGTCAGGTTTGTATTGGGTGGGAGAGAACTTAGTGAATAAGCGTTATAAATTAACGCGGTTCTTAAAGGTTAAAAGCTGAGTTTAAGTGTAGTTATTTTCATGGTTTAATAAAATCAAACTAAAAAGAAGGCCCTCATCAGAGGGCCTTTCTCATAGGTATTGTTTGCTTAACATGCCTATATAATCGTGAAGCTTAATATTTAGTGAAGCTTACGGCGACGACCAGCGAATAAACCTAGTACACCTAATGCTAAGAAGCCTAAGCTACCACCGCTTGATTTTTTCTCTTCAACAACAGGAACTTCAGGTGCTGGCGCTACAGGCTCTACGCCATCAGAGTTAACCGTTAGCTTAAAGCTGGTGGTTGCTTGATCAGACGGGTAAGCCATATCATGCACAGTTACAGATACCATGGTTTCACCAAACCAGTCAGCATCAGGGGTAATCGTGATGCTATCACCTTCAACTTTAGCAGTGATGTTATCACCTGCCACCATAATGCCATTGACTGTGCCTTTAAGGTCAGCATAGACAACATTCATTGTAAGAGAGCTATTCTCTTCAATTACTTGGTCTGTAAAACCTGCAACTTGAATATTACTTGCTGATGAAACCGTATGGGATACCGTCACTAACTCTGAATCAGCGTATTGACTGCTAACCTTTACTGCATTATCCATTCCAACAGCTGCAGCTGATACACGGGCAGAGAAGCTAACCGTTAATGCTGAGCTTTCAGGGCCTTGATAATCAGCACAAACTAGCATGCCTTCAGCCACTTTTTCATCAACGTTATTGTAGGCAAAACCGTCATTGTACCAACCACCGACAGGCTGGTAGGTGCCACGCTCACCGTAATAACCATGTAGACCAATTGAACCAAAATGATCGTTAGCCGTTTGCAGCGCTTGATAACCAAACATGATTTCATGGGCACCAGGGGCAAAATCTAACTTAGTTGAGATAATGGTTTCAACATCAAAGTAAGCTGATGCATCTGGGTTACGGTTACCGGTAAAGCGGTTATCAATTTCTGCACCACCTTTCCACTGGAACACATAATAATCATCAACCACAGCACCATATACTAGGTTAGTGACTGCGCCGATATCTTCACGGAATGCCACTTCTGGCATAATCACATCACCACGCCACAATGGGGCAACCATAGTGTCAGGGAAGCTTTGGAACACATCATTAAACTCATAATGGTAATTATAGAAATCTGGCATTTCGTCAAATTTCACATAACCAAATGGTGAGATTTCAAGTAAGTCATGCAGCATGTCTTGCTCTGCACCGTATAAAGGTACGTGAGGTAAATCATTCGCTGACATTGGAATACTCAAATATTGGTTAGAGTAGCCAGTAATGCCTAAATCAGAGAAACCAAACTCACTTGGTACATCCACAAAGGTGTCACTCGCGCCCTGCATTTGCGCAGGAATACGACACGTCGCATCCTCTAGACTCGTGGTAAACACATAGTGACGTGGGGTATCTAATGACGAAGGTTGCACAGTATTAAAGGCAATGGTATTACCATCAATTGTCATGTCTTCAGTGTATTGTGGTAAGCCAGAAACCTGAACGCTGTCTTCAATTAACTGGAAGCCTGAAGCGAGTTCAGTACTTAAGGTTAACTGACGCTCACCACCTAACAAGTTAGGCGCTAGGCTGACTTCAAACTCAACAATATCACCGGCCTTGGCACTGGTATGGCTTGCTTCAATTTCGGTGTCGCTACCGTCATGAATAAGCTGTACTGGGATATAACCTAAGTTATCATCGTTATAGCTGTCGCTACCAATTCCCACATAACCATAGTAAACATCGCCCTCTACAGCATCAGCTAAATCATAGTTTAACTGTACACGGTAAGGGTCCATGCCATTTGATGAATCTGGGCCAACGGCAGTCAGATTAGCGTCATCTTGATCACCGATGATAGCTAAAGCGAAGATCATATTATCAGCAAGGTTAGCTGCATCTTCATAATCATACTTATAGTTAGAGCCATAAGCCCAGTAAGTTCCTGGAGTTGGATTATTGATCGCGCAGTAATCGTTGTTATCAATACGAGAGTAACAAATGGCTTCTTCATTCCACTGGATCTCACCGTCGTTATTGACATCCATACCAATATCGATTGATGCATAAGCATTATAGTCAGCTTTAACCACTTCCCACACAATACGCTTAGTGCCTTCTGGTACGTCAAAGAAGTTAACCACTTGGCCATCATCAATACGTGATTGCGCGGTATTGTCTAAGTCGCGCACATCACTGCGCTGCATTTGCACATCAAAAATTTCAGCTTTAACTAAGCCATTAACGCGGCTATTAAAGGTTTGAATTTCTTCAGTGTTAATTTCAGGGGTTAAAATATGCCCTTGTTGACGGTGGATATTACCGACCACATTTTCAGGCATACTGGTACCACTGTAGCGAATGCTAACCGGTAAATGTTGCATTGGCATATCCGTGCTTGCAGGGGTAATAGTCACATCACCTAGTAAGCGTAGAGATGATGAATCAGCTCCCGGAGCTTGCACTTCTAACACTGTTGCAGTCAGCATGATGGCTTGTGTTTCGCCTTTGCTAAGGCTAAATGTCTTAGGCGACACTTCAAGCGACAACATGTCGGCACCTTCCATTGCTAATGTCTGTGCATCAACAGTCCAGCTGCCATCAGCTGTCGCTGTAAATGTACGCATCATGGTACAAGTGCCACTGCAACTTTCATTGTAAAAATATGGCACGTTGAGGGTATTCACTGTACCGCCATTTTTAGGGTTAGCCGCGCGGTAGTTATCACCGGTTTCATCCATGATTAAACCCGCTTTAAATGCGCGAGCAACGTTAATCACGCCACTACCTGCATCACTAAAGCCTGCTGGCTCTAAATCAACAAAGGGGTAAGTTTCAACCGTGCGAGTCACTTCAGCTAAATTCGCAGTCATCATTAATGCTGACTGAATTTGTGCTGGTGTCCAACTTGGTTGTGCTTGCTTTAATAATGCCATTGCACCTGCAACATGGGGCGCTGCCATTGAAGTACCACTAATGGTGTTGTAGTCACCAGGTACACCTACACCAGAAAACGGCATTTCATCAGCCCATGCCGCATAAATATCAACACCAGGAGCGGCAAGGTTTGGTGACATGACTTCAGGGTTATCAAAGTTATGTCCACGAGATGAGAAGTCAGCTAACGCATTAGGCACACGTTCAGTCGTCACCACATTTGAAGCCGTGATGGTTAACTGATGATCACTGCCTTTAGATAACCAGCTTGATAAACCAAACCAGTTAGTTGAAGCATCACCATAATAACCACTATAAGGCAAGTGAATACCGGGGATCACATAAGGGTCGTTATTAACCGACTCTGTAGAGCTGGCGTTACGTAAAATAAAACCACCTGCACCGCCTTCGGCTACGTTAATGGCTTTTTGTACACGAGCGATATCACCACGCTTACAAACTACAATTGGCGCAGTGTCATATGGAATGCCTTCAGGAGAGTTATCAAAAAAGCCTGCTGGGAAGGCTTCATTACATTTTTCATATTCCCAGCCGTAGGCTTTTGCTTCAACCACAGGGCCTGTATAACCTTCGGTAATCCCGCCGCCAACAAGTTCTGGTAGCTCTTGCTCGCCGCCAGTTGCGCCAGTAAGCATTTTACCTTCAACACTAAACTCACGTGTATGAGTGGTTGCTGCAACAGAGGTCACCCAAGGGGATAAGTGATCAATTGCGCCGCGGCGTACATTTGCTTCAGAAGGGTCAAAAGAGTTACCCGCTGAGGCTGATACCGAAATACCGGCTTCTCGTGCTGCTAAAAAGGCCATCTCCATTGGGTCTTCCCATGGGAATGCGCCATAAGCAGTACCAATTGAGTAGTTAATCACATCTACGCCATCGGCGACTGCATCTTCAATACCCGCAAGTAATGCAGAACCAGGGCAGCCTGTGTAATTATTAAAGCTGCCGTCACCTGGGTGACATACTTGGTACATAATGACGTTAGCGTGCGGCGCGACACCTGAAATACGCGGTAACATTAAGTCCGTTGGCTTGCCGTCACTGGTTACGCCAACATCAGGTACCATATAGGTACTACCTAATATGATATTACCGGCAGCGGTTGAAGCAGTATGTGAACCATGGCCGTTGTAATCTTCGCCATTAGCAGGTCTTAATGGGCCTTCGATTTCCCACCAGCCTTTATCAGGTTGAAAACTTTCATCGCTATAAGTGTCGGTAATCACAGGGTAAGAGCGCACACCAATAAGCTTGTCATTACACATGCCGGCAAACTCTTCAAGCTCACAGTCGCCTAAATAGCCAGCATAACGCGACGGTAATTGATGTACATAGCCATCATCGCCTTGTGCTGCAAACGATTCATGGTCGGTGTTAATCCCGGTATCGAGCACACCTACAACAATACCTTTACCGGTAAACGCTTCACCAGTAACTTCACCGGTCCAAAACTTGTCAGCGCCGATATGCTGTGGACCCACATCAGTTTGTAATTGGTAGATGATTTCACGGGTCACACTGACAACACCAGATAAGCCGGCAACGCTTGCTGCTTGATCTTGAGTCATACGCATCGACATACCGTTAAAGGCAAGCTGATAGTTAGCGATAGTTTTAGTGTTACCTACCAAGCTGGTAATTTGCGAGCTTACGCTAGCTTGTTTTTCACTAAGGTAACTACGATATGATTGTACATCGGTACTATTGATATCAACTTTATCATGCAGCTGTGGGCTTAATGCCGCCGGGATTTTACTGGTTCGAGGAGTCGTAGCATTTAATCCAGCAACACCGCCTTGATATAATGAAACTGGCTTGTCAGATAACTGAATAATATAAGTTTGCTCACCTTCAACATCATCTTCATAAACAAAGGGAACTTTTTGATCAACACTTGAAATAGCACGATGAACATTACGTCCATTACTATTTCGAGTTTGTGTCACTACCTCTCCAGATAAACGATCTTTATTTTTATTGTCGTTATATTGCTTAATTGCATCGGTAATAACTATAGGCTTAATATTGGCCGAGTATGCACCATCAGCATTGGCGCTATCAGCACTCGCTCCGGCAGCACCCGCATAAATGGCCGCTAGGGTCATTATATGAACTTTGTTCAGTTTCATTGTCGTTTCTTCCGTTATTATTTGTGAATGCAAATTTTTAACAAATTTGTCACATGAATGTTTAACGTGTATTTGCGTTAGCGGCCAATGCATTTTATGAATCAACTGATAGTTTTTGTGAAAAACAATAAGGGCTAGCGATCAAGTCATAAAGTAAATAAGCTTAAAAACCAATGATTTGACTTTTTTTAGATAAAAATATCAGCTATATAAGAGATTAAATGGAGTGAATTGAGTTTACTTGGCGCCTATGGTGATACAAAGTGAAACAGTCACTACAGGGTGATTGTTGTGATTATTAGGCTAATTGAACTATCGCCATTAGCTTTACTAATAAAATAATAACAATGGTACATTTTTACTGCTAAATAGCGTTAAGTATCTTTATAGCTAGAGATAATAATTTATTTAATAGTTGGCTTAATAGTTAGTGTTTTATGTTATTTGATAAAGATTAGTTGGTGAACATTATTTTATAAATTTTAGCACGAAAATATTAATTTAAATAATTCAGTTTAAATATAAGTAGGATTGATATGGAATTACGTCACATTAAATACTTTGTTGTATTGGCTGAATTAAAACACTTTCATAAAGCTGCCGCAGAGTTAAATATTACTCAGCCGTCACTATCCAAAAGCTTGCAAAAACTCGAATTATTAGTTGGTGGTAAGCTATTTCAGCGCGACTCTAAAAATATGACGCTAACCCCTTTGGGGGAAATGGTATTAGCTCATAGCCAAAACATTGTAAAGCAGCACGATAAACTAAAACGCGATATCGCCAGCTTTCATGGTGAAAATGAGCATGAAATTAGCATTGGCGCCAGCCCTATTCCATCAAACTGTTTAGTGGGCCCTATATTGGGGCAGTTTATTCAGGCTTGTCCCAAAATGACCATTGATTTTAAAGTGGATCATTGGCAATCATTAACAGAGCTGTTACTTCAAGGAAAGTTGGATTTGTTTGTTGCGGAAGCCAAAGTGACTGAGCTTGAAGATAACCCATTACTTCACTTACAAGCGCTGCCACCATTTCCGGTGATATTTTGTTGTCGTCCTGATCACCCGCTTACTAAGCTGCCGAGATTATATTTAGCGACATTTAGAGATTATCCTTTGGCGATCCCATTGAAATTGCCCATTACCATCGCCAATCAATTTGAAGACTTATTTCAATTACAAAGAGATGATTTTGCCGGTTTAATTCGTTTTGATCAGCTTCACTCAATTAAAGACGCTATTTTTCATTCAGATTTAGTAGTGCTAACTCCAGAAATAGCAGTACGTGATGAATTATTAGCGGGCACCTTGGTGCAGCTTAGCCCGCAATTGATGCCGAAACTGAATGCTAAGTTCAGTATTGTTAGCCTAGCAGAAAACCAACAAAGCCAATCGATTAAGGTGTTTAGCGAGTTTATTGTGCAGCGAGCTAACTCAGTTAAGGACTCAGTTAATGAGCTTGAAAACTTAGATATACAAATTGCGTAAGGCTGAAAAGTAGGGCAAACCTAACGAGTATCAAACTAACTTAGCTTGGCATGACTGCGTTACTGGCACAAATAGCATCACAATTTATATGGTTATTTTCAGAGGGTAGGCTATAACTAAGATGCTTGACTAAAATTGCCGCATGCCAACCAAGGATTGTCAGTATGCTTAAAATTGTATTTTTGCTTCTATTATTTAGTTATTCCCTCGAGATACTCGCCTCTCCTAAGTTTTTTAAAGTTTACTTTGATGCCGATAGAACGGGTCATATTGAATCGTCATTAGCAATTGAACAGGGTTTTAAAGTCGCATTTGAACAGGCAGATAATAAACTTGGTGGCCTTGGTGTGGAATTTGTCACCTTAGATCATCGAGGTAATGTCGGCAGAAGCAAAAAGAATATGGACCGTTTTTTGAAAGATCCTAATGGGATAGTGTTTATAGGCGGTCTGCATTCCCCGCCATTAATAAAATATCGAGATTTTATTAATGAGTCACAATTGCTCACCCTTGTCCCTTGGGCTGCTGGTGGACCAATTACTCGATACCCCTCAAAAGATAATTTTGTTTTTCGGCTTTCGGTAGATGATCAAAAAGTTGGCAAGCACTTAGTTGATTTTGCGATGCAAAAACAATGTAAAAAACCACACATGATGCTCGAAAATACCGCTTGGGGTAAATCTAATTATCGCAGTATGACTTCTGCCCTTGAGGCTTATGGCATGACTGAAGTGGGGGAAACTTGGTTTGCTTGGGGGATAAACCCAGCGCAAGCAAGATTATTATTAGCAACCGCCCAAAAAGAACAAGTTGACTGCTTATTTATGGTCGCAGGGGCCACAGAAGGGGCGTTAATCGTAGCCGCTGTGGCTGAGCTGGGTTTGGATATTTCAATATACAGTCACTGGGGGATTACCGGTGGGGATTTTGCCACTGTGGTGCCATTTGAGATCCGCAATAAAGCAAATTTACACTTCATACAATCATGCTTTAATTTTTATAGCTCAGAGGTAACTGATTTTAATCAGCAGGTTTTTAATGATGCTAAAGCTATGTTTCCAGAGCAGTTTGTTGATAAAAACATCAAATCGCCGGCAGGCTTTGTTCATGGTTATGATCTCGGTAAAATTTTTATCGCAGCCGCCAATAATGTCAGTTTTACTGACAATATAGTCACTAATCGCATAGCAATGAAGCAGGCACTGGAGTCGATGACAGCGCCGGTTGACGGATTAATAAAACAATATCAGGCACCATTTAGTGTATTTAGCCATAGCGCCCCAGATGCCCATGAGGCGCTAGATGAAAACGATTTATGTATGGCGATATACGATGATATTAATGCGGTTAAATTGATTGAGCAGTAAGCCTAAGGCGTCGAATTTATTATGTGGTTTGATAAAAAAAATGGAATGCATTTATTTTCGCTGTTTATTTTGTTGGGGGCCATTACCTTTATGGCGTCCAGTTATATTTTTGTGTCCAATCAGGCCGCTGAAACTGCAAAACTCATCAATGAAGAGAATTTAAAAGGTAAATTTTCTGCAATTGAACAATACGTTGCCGAGTTCATCGGCGCCCATGAAAGGGATGTTAATAAAATATCCACTTACCCTGATGTTATCAGCGCGACGCTAGAAGGTGTTGATGATAAACATACCTTACATGACCAACTATCACTGATAAAACCACATGATGTAGATACTTTTGTGAACCTGTATGACTTTGCTGGCGAGGGCATTTATCTTGAATTTGAGCTTGGGGAGCAACTAAGACATTACCTGGTTGAGGGGATTAATGATGAGTCAATTCTTAATGATAACAACTATATCTTTTTTAACGAGCGTGGCCAAGATTACTTATTAATCACTGAGCCGATACGATATCACGCATTAGCTGAGGGCTTGACTGCTTATATTATCCAGTTAAATGACTCGCAATTAATAGGTCGATTAATTGCAGATAAAAATCATTGGTTTGGGATCAGACAAGACAGGTTTAACTGGGCTATGTCTCCCCAGGGTGGCTGGCAGACTCAAGCGAAAATGATCCCCCAATTTGATATTTATCTTCTGTATGCATCATCGCCACAATTTGTTGAAAAAATAGAGTCAGACTTCTTACGAAGCTTATTTCTTAGAATGCTGCTTGCTACCAGTATGACCATTTTACTCTTGTATTTTTTGGGTAGAAAAATCTTAGTATCCCCCTTTCAGTCATTAGCTCGCTCACAGCAATTACTTGAGCAACAGGCGGAAAATTTAAAAAATAAAGAGGCTGAATCAACTCGACTTGCGCGGGTTGTCAAATATATGCGAGATGCGGTGGTATTTACCGATCCTGATATCAAAATAATTTGGGTCAATGGTGCATTTGAGAAGATGACAGGCTATAAAAAACATGAAGTGTTGGGCATGAAACCCGCAGATTTACTGCAAGGGCCAAAGACTAGCAAAGTAACGGCTCGTAAAATTGGTGAGCTAATAAAAAATAGAGGCTTTGGTACTTTTGAGATAATTAACTACACCAAGAGTAACGAAGCCTATTGGTTAGAGGTGCAAATTGGGCCGCTGTATGATGATTCAGGTGAGCTAGAAGGTTTTATGGCGGTTGAGCGTGATATTACTGAGCGCAAAGAATTGGAAGACTCGTTAAAACTCACTGCCAAAAAAGCCGATGCCGCAAATATCTCAAAATCGCAGTTTTTAGCATCAATGAGTCATGAGCTTCGCACTCCAATGAATGGCGTGTTAGGTATGACAGAACTGATTAAAGACACTTCTCTTAATGTTGAACAAGAAGAGATGGTCAATACCTTATTGAGATCAGGAAGGCACATGCTATCTGTGCTCAATGATATTTTGGATTTTTCAAAAATTGAAGCGGGGAAATTAACCTTAAATTTAACCCGTTTTACCATCAACGAACTCAAGTCGGAAGTTGAACCGATTTATAAAGCCTTGTGCGATGAAAAAGGCTTGGCATTTAGCTTTGAGTCGGCTGGCGAGCAAGATAAAGTTTGTGTCGCTGATAAGATCCGAATTCAACAAATACTACAAAACTTGCTCAATAATGCGTGGAAGTTTACCCCTCAAGGCCATATTGCCGCGTCAATTAACGTCATCAATAATGAGGCTGAGCCGTTATTAGAAATTATTGTGTCTGATAGCGGTATTGGTATTAATAAAGATAAACAAGATTATGTTTTTCAGGCATTCTCTCAAGCTGAAGCGGATACCACCCGTCGGTTTGGCGGCACTGGGCTAGGGCTGGCGATTATCTCTGAGCTGGTGAATGTTATGGGAGGTAGCATAGAACTCAATAGTGAGCTGGGGGTAGGTAGCCAGTTTAGAGTGAGTATACCGATTAAATTAGATGCCAAACCGCAACAGGTCACAGGTCATCATAGCTCTATGTTTGATGGCTCAGGTTTAAAAGTGCTTATTGTTGAAGATAATAAAATCAATGTAAAAGTGATGAAGATGTTCCTCAACAAACGCGGCTTTGATTGTGAGGTCGCTGAAAACGGTCAAATTGGTGTCGATAAAGTGCAAGCAACACACTTTGACTTGGTGATCATGGATAATCATATGCCGGTGATGGACGGCATTGCCGCGACCAAGGCAATTAAAGCGTTAAACTTGGCTAATGAGCCGTTAATTATTGGCTGTACCGCAGATGCTTTTGAGCAAACCCGTATCGATATGATCAGCATGGGGTGTACTGAGGTTGTCACTAAGCCTATTCATAGCTCTAAATTAGACGAGATCTTAATCGCTATCTTTTGAGCTTACTCATAGCGATAGCCCGCAAGCCTGCTTACATAAAACGCCTGTCTATCTCATTAACCCCAGTTGCGGTTAACTCAATTGCCCATCGCTAAATCATTAGCAGATAAAGATCATGCTTAGGCGCTTAAGATTAAGCTATAGTGACGCCTAAATATCAATAGTTTGCTGTTCAGCCATTAAGTCGTAGGTTGTAAATTGTTACCAGAAAAATTTAAAAAATCAGAAAAAACGATCAAGCATAGTTGGTTTGGGCGCCTGTATTTAGGCGCTGCAGATGCCATTAAATTATCGGCTAATGGCATTGAGTTTCGTGCTCAGCAAGGTCGTTTATTTAGGCATTGGTTTACAGCAAAACCTGTACCTCAGCTGCAACAATTTACTTGGCAGCAACTGGCTGCGCCAGCCGAGTTTACCCCAAGCTTTTTAGGCAGTTTGCTTCGATTTCAAGCCCAAGGCCAGTTTTATCAGGTGCCATTTCTGGGATATTTTTCTAACCCCAAATTTAAACAAGACATTGAACAATATTGGGCGCAAGCTCATGAGCAGCAGCTGTGTGAGTTAGTTGCCCGCATTGAGCATACCTTAGCGAATAAGTATTTACGTCAGTCGTTACTTGGGCAAATGCAGCCTCGCATTAAACGTGAATATCGCCGCTGGTTTCCATGGTGTAAATCGGCGGGGTTATCGGTAACGCTTAACGCTGCGTTAGTGAAATTATCTGGCTTTTATCATTGGAATAACGCCAAGATAGCGCAAATTCGTTCGGCTTATGTTGACAGGCAATTAGTCAAATATGCAGACTTTTTTGATAATGTTGAATCAAAGCCATTAACCGATAAACAGCGCCGCGCTTGCGTTATAGATGATGATAACAATTTATTACTGGCAGGGGCTGGCACCGGTAAAACCAGTGTAATGGTGGGGCGTGCAGGCTATTTAGTTGCCAGCGGTCAAGCGCAAGCAGCGGATATTTTATTGTTAGCTTACGGCCGCAAAGCCGCTGATGAAATGGATGACCGCATCAAACAAAAACTGGCCACAGATGCAATAAAAGCCAGCACCTTTCACAGCCTTGGTTTAAGGATTATTGCAGCAGTGGAAGGCAAGCAGCCCAGTTTGTCACCATTGGCAGAAGATGACCAAGCCAAAGAGAAATGGTTACAACTCCAGCTTGATAACTTGCTTAAAGATGAGGTTTACCGCAAACGGCTGTGTGAGTTTTTTAGCCAATATTATTATGTGGAAAAAAGCCCATTTGATTTTGAATCCGAAGGCGAGTACTTCCAATACTTAACTGACAATGATATTCGCACGCTTAAAGGCGAGCGGGTTAAGAGTTTCGGCGAACTGTATATTGCTAACTGGCTATTTAAAAACGGCATTGAATATCGCTATGAAGCCAAGTATGAGCATGATGTTAGTAGTGTTGATTTTCGCCAGTACCAGCCTGATTTTTACCTGCCAGAATATGATGTTTATATTGAATATTACGGCATTGATGAGGCTAATAATACCGCCAGTTATATCGATAATCAGGCTTATCTTGAGTCGATACAGTGGAAACGCGAGTTACATCAACAGCATGATACTGCCTGTATTGAGCTATTTTACTATCAGCATAAAAAGGGCCAGTTAACGGCAGAATTGCAACAGGCATTAACGGCATTTGAACTGCAATATGCGCCGCTGCCCGATGACGCGATACTGGCAACCCTTAATGAGCTTGGGCGGGTGACTGAATTAGCCAAATTATTTAGTCAGCTTATTGGTTTATACAAAGCGGCTTGCCTTGATAATAAAGGCCTAGACAAGCTATTTAATCAAGCTACTGATCCCAAGCAAAGCCGTAAGGCATTTGAATTGCTCCAGCCCATCTTAACCGCTTACCAACAGCAGTTAGCTGCAAATGGCGATATCGATTTTGAAGACATGATTGCCAAGGCGCTTAACTATATACAAACAGGGCAATTCATTAGCCCGTGGCGTTATATTATGGTGGATGAATTTCAAGATATCTCTGAGCCTAGAGCGCGTTTAGTTAAAGCATTAACACAGGCTTACTCAGCACCGAGTAAAACCACAGCCTCATTATTTTGTGTTGGCGATGACTGGCAGGCTATTTATCGTTTTAGTGGCGCAGATGTCAGCCTAACGACCCATTTTAGTGACTATTTTGGCGCAGCTGCGACAAGCTATCTTGACCAAACATTTAGATTTAATAGCAGCATTGGCGATGTTGCTACCCAGTTTGTCACTCAAAATCCGGCGCAGCTTAAAAAACAGATTCGCTCCAACGTGACAGTGACCCAAGCGGCGGTATCAGTGATTAAGCGCGGCGAACATGAAGCCGCCACAGCTGACAACCCAAGCCCTAATGCGTTAGCGCAAGCATTGTCGGCGATTAGTGCTAGGGTCAATAAGCTTAAAGCTGGCGCAAAGCAACCGACAGTGTACTTACTGGCCCGCTTTTGGTTTCAGCTGCCAGATAGTAATGCCCTAAGACTACTGAATCAGCAATACTCCAATATAACCATTGAGTGTCAGTCCTTTCATGGCGCTAAAGGTAAAGAGGCTGACTATGTGGTGATCATCGGGATGAAAACCGGCCAGCATGGCTTTCCATCAAATAAAATCATCCCGCCTTTGTTAGATGCCTTTTTAGCAAAAGAAGAAGACTTTAAGTACGCTGAAGAGCGACGGTTATTTTATGTGGCGTTAACCCGTGCTAAGCATCGCGCCTATGTGCTGGCCGATATGACCGACGTCAGCCCGTTTGCCACAGAGCTTATTCAAGATGGTTATGCCATTGAGCAAGCAGAATTTACGACCTCTATAGTGCAAAGGCTGTTTGAAGATATTAACTGTGTTCGCTGCACCACAGGAGTATTAAAGCAAAGAACCGGTAACTTTAAATCATTCTATTCCTGTTGCCACTTTCCTTTGTGCGACCACAAAGAAGCAGGCTGCGAGCTTTGTGCAAGCCCCATGACCCGTAAACGCTTTGCAGGCTTTAAAGTCTGTCTTAATGATCAATGCGCCCATACCACACCGTTATGCAGCGTTTGCGGCGCTGATATGGTGCTAAGAAAAAGCGCTCGGGGGGAATTCTGGGGCTGTAAAAATTATCGTGGTAGTCATCGTCAAAGTAGCAAGGCTAACAGCAGGCAAAGTTGCACCCATGCAGTTGATAAAGCCAAGTTAGTACTGCCGAAGTCGATCGACTTGAAAGGAGTGAGCCTTCTCTGATGCTATCAAAGATATAGCAGCAGCTAGCGGCTCACCCTAGGGGCCGATATTATTGCCCTGCTGTTTTTTGATTTAAGTTACGGGTATAAGTCGGGACATCGAGCTCAGCTAAGCAATGATTATCATCGTTACTGCCTACAGACTTTTCTTTTAGAAAATCGTGAAGATTAAGCTGCTCTACTGATGCAAAGCGGTCTGTTGAAGGCGGTACTTTAGCATCATCCATAATGATTACTGATTGGTCGGTTGTGGCTTGAATACCGGTGGCAATCACCATCAATTCCAGCTCGCAATCCAGCTCAGGCACTATGGTTAATCCAATTATCACCAATGCACTAGGGTCGAGTTGCTGCTGCAGGGTTTCGCCAATCATATTATATTGGCTGAGCTCAATATTTTCAGATGCCATCACACTGACAATCGCTCCTTTGGCATGAGTCAGCTCAACGTCTTCCAGTAATGGATTTTTAAGGGCGCTATTAATCGTCACTTGGATATCTGCACCTGGCATTTGCTTCGCCACTCCCATAGCGGCTCGTCCATGGTGATTTACCACCGCAATGAAATCATTGAGATCGATATTAATCAAACCTGATTGGCTAATGGTGGTGGTTAACCCCAGCAATACATCTTGCAAAATACGGTTACTTTCAAAAAAGGCGTTAACTAGGCTGACTTTCTTATCCAGAGTTTTAGCCAGTTTGTCATTAGGTAACACGATTACAGCATTGGCGTGCTGCATTAATTTATCGACGCCTTTATTGGCCAGAAGATTCCTTTGCTGGCCTTCAAAACTAAAAGGGGTGGTAACCACGGCAATTAATGGTTTATTTAGCGCTGCGGCGACTGAAGCCATGAACGGGATGGCGCCAGTGCCAGTGCCGCCGCCCATACCGCCAGTAATAAAAATGATGTCGGCGAGTTCAATAAGCTCTTTTATTTGTGCTTCAGACTCCTGCGCAGCAGCTTGACCTTTTTCGGGCTTAGCGCCCGCACCTAATCCTTTAGTGGCTTCAATGCCAATTTGTAATCGAGTGCTAGATTGAGAGGCCTGCAGTGATTGTGCATCAGTATTGACGGCAATCAGCAGGACGTTGTCATTGAATGGCGATTGGCTAAGTTGATTTATGGTATTGCAGCCGCAGCCTCCCACACCGAAAACGGCAATGCGAGGTGATGGGTTGTTTTGCGTCAGTAAGTCAAACATCGATTCATCTCCTTGAAGTTACGCTAAACAGCGTAACTTAAGGGTGCGACAGCCTAAGACGCAGCAATTTGATAGCGCGCATTGACCTTGTTAATTAATCGAGTGAAATGGGCTCTTAATTTGGCTGGTGCCAGCACTTCGACATTGTCAGCCATGCTCCACAACAATGTTCTTAATCCTGAGGTGTCTTCAACGGTTGCTTCAACCAGATAGCGTTTATCTTCTAACTGCTTAACAGTTTGATTGTCACTGAGCTTGGCATTGCGCATGATAAAGTTTGCTGATGCAGAAAAAAGCAATTCAATATCAATCAACTCCGCTTGGTTTTCCATTTTTCTACGGGCAATATTAGCTTCACTTCGAGTAATGGAAGGGGTGTCCAGCACTCGCACATTACGTAGTAAGTCGATGGATTTGGCAAAAAGTTTTGGCTCAACCGTGCCAATGGTAAAGGTCAGTAGTGCGACACCATCTGATATTTGTATACCTTCAGGATTAATGGGCGTGTAATCAAGCCAATAGCTTTTCCCTTGGATCACTCGCTTTATTTGGCAGGCAATCTGGCGCTTGTTAAGCAGTGCCGATTGCACAGCTTCAAATATTTGTGGATCTTGCTGCTCAATTATAAAAGGAAAAGGTTTAGGTAACTGCGCCACGCGGCAGGCCCAGTAAAGCCAAGGGTTATCAGGATCATTTCCTAATATTTGATCTGCACGGTCAAAATAAGGGGTCAACTGCTTAAGGCTTTGGGGAGGCAGCAGTTGGCTAGCACTGTGCTTTAGGGTGTAAAATGCCAATGCCATGTGATTATCCATCAAGGTCAAGTTAAGACCACGCCAACAGGCGGCAATCGACCAGCCAAAAGGCTTGCTTCTGTCATCGAGCACTATGCCAAACAGCCCCATGTCGTACATGGCTTTTAATTCCCGCTGCACGGTTCTTAATCCAATATCAAAATCACGACTTTGCAGTCTTGCAGTGATGTCATTAGCGGTAATGCGCCTTGGATGAGCAGGTATTTGTTCCAGCATGGCAATTTGGCGTTGGATATTGATTTGCATCGATGTTCTCCCGATTATCTATGCCATGAGCATAATACTACCCTGCGACAGAATCTGACGCACTAAGCATTTTTTGTATCATTATCTGATATTTAACCATGAGTAAAAGTTAAAGTTTTAGCTTGGGAATTACGTTGAAGGAAAGCGGAATCGAATACAGGAAGGGGCAACAAAACAACGGGGGTACATATGGGGGACATATCAACAAAAACGGGCTTTCCATTGCTGGAAAGCCCGTTTCAATACAACAGCTTAAGAATTGCTTCTTAGTTCATGCCGTATTTTTTTAATTTTTTGCGTAAAGTGCCACGGTTAATACCTAGCATGTTCGCTGCACGTGTTTGGTTGCCACGTGTGTGTTGCATGATGATGTCTAGTAAAGGTGCTTCAACTTCACTTAATACCATTTCATATACTTCAGACGCTTCTTGACCGTCTAACTGAGAGAAGAAGTTTGTTACTGCGCGCTTAACTGCGTCACGTAATAATTGTGGCTTGATTGTACCGTTAGCGGTTTCAATCTTACCTACGGTTAGCTGGTGAACTTCTGTGTTAGTTGTCTGATCAAACATTCTATTCTGCTCTTTATATTAAAAATTAACTAATTCATCAAAGTAACATTCCACAAGGGAATATTGCTGTTCAGCGGTTTCAAGCCTATTGAAGTCAGCACGAAATTGACGCTGCTCTTCTTGGTTTAGGTACCATCCCATGTGCTTTCTAGCAAATCGGACACCTTTGTACTCGCCGTACAATTCGTACAAAGCGTTAAGGTGTTCGAGCATGATTTCTCGTTGCTCGCTTGCCTCAACTGGCGGTAATTTGTTACCTGTTTCCAAGTAGTGGTGAATTTCTCTAAAAATCCACGGTCTGCCTTGGGCTCCTCGTCCTACCATTACAGCATCGGCGCCAGTGTAGTCTAAGACGAACTTAGCTTTTTCTGGACTGTCGATATCTCCATTGGCAACAACAGGGATTGAGACATTTTGTTTTATTGCTTTAATCGTGTCGTATTCGGCAAAGCCTTTATACATACACTGCCTAGTGCGGCCGTGAACGGCTAAGGAGGCAATGCCACAATCTTCGGCAATATGAGCAATTTCAACACCATTACGGTGTTCAGGTTGCCAGCCTGTGCGAATCTTTAGCGTTACCGGTACATCAACTGCACTAACAACAGCCTGTAAAATCGCTTTTACTAGCTGGGGATCTTGCATTAATGCTGATCCAGCAAGCTTCTTATTCACTTTTTTGGCAGGGCAGCCCATATTGATGTCAATGATGTGAGCGCCTTGTTCAACGTTGAACTGGGCGGCCGCAGCCATTAAATCAGGATCTGCACCTGCAATTTGTACTGAACGAATACCTTCTTCACCAGAATGCATCATGCGCTGGCGGCTTTTATCGGTATCCCAAACTTCGGGATTAGATGAAAGCATCTCTGAAACCGCTAGGCCTGCGCCATAACGTAAACAAAGATTTCGAAAAGCGCGATCGGTGACACCTGCCATTGGTGCCACGATCAGCTGATTTTTCAGTTGATAGGGGCCAATTTGCATTGAGTTATTCACCATGCTCGTCAAAGGGGCGCTATATTAGCCCTTTTTTACCGTCCTGAAAAGGTCAATAAATGAACTAAAGATAACTTTTTTGCTTGACTTTTAGTTGTGGAGTCGTCAGCGCCCCTTTTGGCGTAAAACTAGCTGTCATAAGGGGTGTGCTGCCTTTACCGTTATTTGCGGGTGCCTGTCAAGCGGCTCCAGTCTTCTTTGTGAGCCGCTTCATCCATGATGAACCATTGGCTGTAGAATTGTGATACTTCTTCTGCTTGCTCTTGTAGTAAGCCTGAAAGGGCTAACTTACCACCTGTTTTGACTTTCTCTGCAATCAATGGGGCAAGCTCGCGCAGTGGGCCGGCTAAGATGTTAGCGACTAAGATATCAGCCTGTAAATTTTCTGGTTGGTTTTCGGGTAAATACAGTGACAACTGCTCGACAACACCGTTGCGCTCGGCATTGGCTGTCGATGCATCAATGGCTTGATAGTCAATATCAACCCCGGTGACCTTCTTCGCGCCAAGCTTTAATGCAGCAATGGCTAAGATGCCTGAGCCACAACCAAAGTCGATAACTTCTTTATCTGACAAATCTAAGCTGTCTAACCACTCTAAACATAATGCGGTGGTTGGGTGAGTACCAGTACCGAAGGCTAAACCTGGATCAAGAATAACATTTACTGCGTCTGGTTCAGGGATGTCACGCCAGCTTGGGCAAATCCATAAACGCTGACCAAATTTGATGGGGTGGAAGCTGTCCATCCATTCACGAACCCAGTCTTTATCTTCTACTTGTTCAATTTTATGGTTAAAGCCTTTACCTAAGCAGGGAACTGACTCTAATAACTCTATGGTCGGTGCTAAATCAGTGCCAGCATCAAATAAGGCCATTAATATGGTGTCTTGCCATAAAGGTGTTTCACCTAGTTTAGGCTCGAAAATTGGCTCATCTTGGCCGTCTTCGTAGGTGATAGACACAGAACCTTGATCCATCAATAAGTCGCCTAGCATGTCTGCATGATCGCGATGAGTGTGAATTCGTAATTGGATCCAAGGCATGGGATTTTCCTAACTGATAATAAAATTAAACATGAATTGGCGGCTATTATAGCTGATGCCATAACGAGGTGGCAGATATTCCTTTGGGTTTATCGGCCAAAAAGCAAAAACGCGCCAAATGATAACTATTTAACGGCTGATATTTGTTGTGAAACATTGGCTTTTACACTTCAGAAGTGGACAGGTTGTGGGACTATTTCACCGCGATGAGTGTATTTGAGTCAAATTGACTATGATGATTTAGAGGGTAATATTTGTATCGTTATCAAAATTATTTTAGTAATGAATGATTAAGATGTGAGATTAAGGTCCAGACAATGCAGATAAATGATTTACACCTGTTTGTGCGAGTGGCTGATTGCGGCAGTATTGGCGCTGCTGCAGTTGAGCTAGATATTTCAGCTGCTGCGGCAAGTGCAGCATTAAAACGATTAGAGAAACAGTTAAATAGCGTACTGTTTATTCGCACCACTCGTAGCTTGCGTCTGACCGCCGAAGGTGAGCATTATCTGATCCATTGTCGCGAGGCGCTGGCGCAATTGCAATTAGGCCAGCAAGCCTTGTTAACCGAAAAAGGTCAAATCTCAGGTCAGCTCAATATCTCAGTCTCTTCTGACTTTGGCCGGAATGTATTCTTACCTTGGTTAGACAGTTTTCTACTGCAGTATCCAGATTTAACCATTCAACTGCATATAGGCGATAGCCTTAGCCATTTTCAGCACGATAAAATTGATATGGCGTTACGTTATGGCATACCGCCTGATTCAAGCCAAGTGGCGTTTAATATTTGTCATACTCAACGGGTGTTATGTGCCTCTTCTGCTTATATTCAGCATCATGGCGAACCTAAAAGCCCAGCTGAATTAGCGCAGCACAATTGTTTAATTTATAAGGTTGATGAACGTAATTATGATTTGTGGACGTTAATTAACGAGCAGCAGAGCTTTAAAATACGGGTGAGTGGTGATCGAAGTAGCAATGATGCTGATGTCACTCGTCGGTGGGCAGTATCAGGCCAAGGCATTGTATTTAAATCGGCTTTAGATGTTGTAGATGATTTAAATAGCGGTCGACTGCAACAGATATTGCCTGGATTTACCAGTGAGGCGATGCCGTTGAATCTCATTTGTGCAGGGCGACAGCATGTCAGCCCTGCCATGTTGTTAATGCGTGATAAACTGCGGCAACATTGCCTGCAATTACAACAAGCTGTGGCTATTTAGTCTTATGTTTAGAGGGTTTGATATCAAGTTCAAATCTTTATCTCAAAGCGCAGTGGCTTGCTAACATCTCACGATTCGCGTTGGTGTGATCTGCGTCTGACTCTTGCCTTGCGGTGGGTGATCTGGGTCACTTGCTGGTTTTTGGTTATTGCTACCGTTTGTGAACTTGATATGGTCATAAGTCATATTGAATTTACAGGACGTGCAAATTTATGGCTGATCAACCCGCTCTTGAAGCGCTAACCTCTGCAGCAAAAAAGACCAGCGGATTCTCTCATCCTGTATGGGCCGCTCGGGCCGATATGCTTCAAAGTGCAACTGGCCTGTTACTTGGCATATTCATCATTATGCATCTGCATTTTGAGTCGAGTATTTTGATCAGTAAAGAAGCCTTTTATCATGTAGGCCACTTCTTAGAAGGGGGCATGTTCAGTGAAACTGGCCATGGCTTTCCTGTTCTGACTAAATTCATTTCGGCATTTATGCTGATAGTCTTATTAATCCACGCTGTATTTGCCTTACGTCGCTTTCCTGCACAAATAAAGCAATGGCGGGCACTTAGAAGTCAAATGACCATTATGCCTCACCAAGATACTAAAATTTGGTTTTGGCAGTTAATTACGGGTTTTTTACTGTTCTTTCTCGCCCCCGTTCACTTGTTTGACATGATCACCAATCCTGAAATCGGCCCGCATTTATCGGCTGAGCGTGTTTACCACCAAGATGTGTGGATGCTGTATGTCTTGCTATTACCTGCTGTGGTATTGCATGCCATGTTTGGTCTCTATCGCCTAGCGGTAAAGTGGGGCGTGACCACAAAGCGTATGGCGGCGCTTAAGCTTGCCAAAATAATGGTGGTTTACTTAATGATTATTGGTATCGCAAGTTTATTGACCTACATCTTTATTGGGCAATCGTTGGAGTTACCCGTAACGCCTTTTGTACCGAGTTAAAGACACAGTGACTGTGCACAGTCATGCACCATTGAGTTTATCGCTTAGAAATACAAAGCCTAATACCGTATTAAAGGAATGCCAGTGAAAATTATTTATACAGATTCATTAGTTGTCGGCGCCGGTCTTGCTGGTTTACGTGTGGCAATCGCCTCCAAAGAGCGTGGTTTAGATACCGTGGTGCTGTCATTAATACCTGCCAAACGTTCCCATTCTGCTGCAGCCCAAGGCGGTATGCAAGCCAGCCTTGGTAATACAGTTAAAGGCATGGGTGACGATGAAGACGTCCACTTTCAAGACACAGTAAAAGGCTCTGACTGGGGCTGCGATCAAGATGTGGCGCGCATGTTTGCCCATTGCGCACCTAAAGCGGTGCGAGAACTTGCTAATTGGGGCGTGCCTTGGTCACGTATTAGTGCTGGCGATCGTGAAGTGGTGGTGAACGCCGAAAAGGTCACCATTACTGAAGCCGAGCAAGCCCACGGATTAATTAATGCCCGTGACTTTGGCGGGACTAAAAAATGGCGTACTTGCTATACCGCCGACGGCACCGGCCACTCACTACTGTATGCCGTTGACAACAAAGCCATTGAAATGGATATTCCTGTCCATGAACGCATTGAGGCATTATCGCTTATTCATGATGGCAAACGTTGTCACGGCGTCATTGCCCGTTGTCTCATTACGGGTGAATTACGTGCCTATATTGGTAAATCAACGACGATTGCAACAGGCGGCTATGGCCGTATTTATGAAGTCTCTACCAATGCCATTATCTGTGAAGGCATTGGCCAAGCATTGGCGTTAGATACTGGCGTTGCCACATTAGGCAATATGGAAGCGGTGCAATTTCACCCAACAGCGATTGTACCAGTGGGGATCTTAACCACGGAAGGTTGCCGAGGTGATGGCGGCTTACTGCGAGATAAAGACGGTCATCGTTTCATGCCAGATTATGAGCCTGAAAAGAAAGAGCTCGCCTCTCGAGATGTGGTCTCACGGCGCATGACTGAACATATGCGTAAAGATAAAGGCGTTGATAGCCCTTATGGGCCGCATTTATGGCTTGATATCACTTTGCTTGGGCGCAAACACGTTGAAACCAACCTTAGAGAAGTGAAAGAGATTTGTGAAAATTTCTTGGGCATAGATCCTGCCAAAGACTGGATCCCAGTGCGTCCGACTCAGCATTACTCAATGGGCGGTATTCGTACTAATGCTACCGGTGAAAGCCCGCAATTAGCAGGCTTATTTAGCGTGGGTGAGGCTGCGTGTTGGGATATGCATGGCTTTAACCGTTTAGGTGGAAATTCTCTGGCTGAAACTGTAGTTGGCGGTATGATCATCGGTAAGTACGTGGCTGATTTTTGTGAAAAGAACACCCTTGAAATCAATACAGCCGAAATTGAAGCCAGCATGGCTAAGATGCAGCAAGAAATCAACGGCTTGTTAGTCGGTAAGGGCACTGAAAATGTGTTTGATATCAAACTGGAAATGCAGCGCATCATGATGGATTACGTAGGTATTTTCCGCAATGGTCCTGAGCTTGAAAAAGCCATTGCTGAATTAAAAGAATTACTGGTTCGCAGTAAAAGTATTGGCCTTAAATGTAAAAAACGTCATGGGAACCCTGAGCTGGTGGAAGCGTTACGTGTGCCGCGTATGCTGCGGGTTGCCTTAACGGTTGCGTGCGGCGCCAATGCCCGTACAGAAAGCCGCGGTGCCCATGCTCGTGAAGATTACCCGCAACGTAATGATAAAGAATGGCTCAACCGCACTTTATCAACTTGGCCAGACGAAAACGCCCTTGAGCCCAAGCTAACTTACGAGCAACTTGATGTGATGAAGATGGAGTTGCCGCCAGGTTATCGTGGTTATGGTAACGACAATGCCATTGCGCATCCTGATACAGCTGCCCGTGAAGTTGAAATTGAAAAAATCCTCGCTGAGCTGGGTGACGATGCAGACCGCGTTGAAAAACAAGCAGCCGTTATGCCATTTGATTTACCAGAAAGCTTGCGTCCGCGTAATGAAAGATTAAGTGACACCTTTTTGGCGTCAGGAGAAAAGAGCTAATGACCAGCCCACGAACTATCAGTTTTAATATCTTTCGTTACGATCCACAAGATCCAAGAGATAAACCTAAAATGGTCACATATGAGCTCACTGAAGCGCCTGGAATGACAGTATTTATTGCGCTTAATATGCTGCGTGAGCAACAAGATCCTTCACTGCAGTTTGATTTTGTCTGCCGCGCAGGGATCTGTGGCAGTTGCGCTATGGTGATTAATGGCAAACCTACATTGGCTTGTAGAACCTTAACCGCTAATTTCCCTGACGGTAACATTACCCTAATGCCGTTACCGGGTTTTGAGTTAATTGGTGACTTGTCAGTGAACACGGGTAAATTCATGCGCGAGCTAGCTGAGCGACTGCAGTTATGGTTGCAACCTGATGCCAACGATATTGATATTCATCGCTTAGAAACGCCAATGGACCCTGCTGAGGCGGCTAAGTTATATGAGCTTGAACGCTGCGTTGAATGTGGTGTTTGTGTGTCTGCATGTGCCACTAAGCAAATGAAAGACAGTTTTGTTGGCGCTGTGGGGATGATGAAAATCGCCCGCTTTGAAATGGATAGCCGTGATATTCGCAGCGCAGAAGATTTCTATCATGTGATAGGTAATCAAGATGGCGTATTTGGCTGTATGACCTTACTGGGTTGTCAAGATGCCTGTCCTAAAGATTTACCGCATATGCAACAGATTGCTTATTTACGCCGTAAAATGGCGCAGACTATTGTGAGTTGCTAAGTTATTTATAGCTTAAACAAAGCCGCATACCTGTAGAGGTAAGCGGCTTTTTTGTCGATGGATTTAGCTATTCGCAACATGCTTAACTAACAGTTGGTGTATGAAATAAGCTTTGTTCTATTCCTTGTTTGTCATTTTGAGCAAATCAATGTCGTGGCGCTTAGTTCACACCTGATTTGAACCGTAAGTTTCCTTTCTGTATTTCCAAACTCCGTTTGGATTAAGATCGTGGGTTTTCCACCCACACCCGACCAAAAGGGGAAAAGCGCTTGTTCCCCTTTTGGATATCCCCCAGCGCCCCGACGAAAAATGCTGAAAAGCGCATGATTTTCGATGGGGATTGATCCAGATTTTGACTTCGTTTGTAGCCTTCCTCGGTCTTATTCGAAAATGCTAACGCTTCCGATGGTGCATCCCTGCACCGCGAAAGCTAGCCTGACGTCCTGTCAGGCTCACGCTATTTTCTCCGCGTCCTCAATTCAAATGGAGTCTTTAAAATGAAAGATCTACTAGCTTTAGCTCTTTAAATTATCACCAATGCAGTCAAATCGAAGAGACAATAAACCCAGTGTAGATACGTTCAAGACCTTCGAAAACATGGATGTTTTCGCAGAGCCCACAGGGATGTGTTTACGGCGTGTCTTGGATGTATCTGCACAAAAGCCTGCGGCAGGCAATGGATTAGATTGAAGATTCGATTCTCAGTAGCAGAGTCAATACTGATGAAGTACAAAGTTGGTGCTGGTAACTCGTTTATGCCCCATTATGTGATAGTTACCGTTAAATCTTTAATTAAAATCAACTTCAGATATACCTCTTACCGATACCAATTAAACTCTATTAACACACAGTTATAATGATTCTCTAGTTGTTCACCATATTATCGAAGTAAAAATCAGCGAAATCCGCATCAATAAATTTAAGGTTAAAATTTAATTGTTACATATCAGTCGTTTAAATTTTTCCCGTGAAGTAACAATGGACCCGCTAAATGTTCTTGCTCAACTTTGCGGAGTGGTGAAATAGAGGACGACAAAAAGTTAGGTATTAGTTGCTTTACATCAATAAGTTACGTTGATATGTTGGATGTGAATTTATTTAAGGCAGGGATTTATCCGAGACCCAGGATAATGAGATGTTAGGTGATTAGGAGTTTTTTGCGGACTATGCTCAAATTAAATGACGTGGATAAAGAAATCCTAATGATTTTAAGGAAAGTGTTCCTTTCTAAACATATAAAGCCATTGCAATCTGACGATCATTTACGGATTTGGATGATTGGTATATTTTTTTATTTATCTATACTTTTTGTTATTGGCAAAGTTGTACTAACTATATCGGGCAAAGGACTTCCTAGCGAATACTCTACAATGGCATCCACTCCCATTGCTTTTTTCTTTGGAACTTTGTTTATTTATATAAATTCAGAATCAGAAAACACTAGTTTATTGGTGTTTATTTTAACTTGGGTGTCTATAGTAATTGCGCTTTATATGGCATAGAGTCAAAATCACCTAGATTGTGTGAGGGAGTTTAAACATTATTCGATTTCAATACATTTACTAATTCCACAACCTACTTTTAGACCCTTTGCACTAAATGGTTTTTGTCCAAAAAAAGCTTCAAACTTTATTCATTGAAGACATTGGTAGATATAACTAAACCAAAGGTGCCAGCAGCATTAATTCGGCAATATTTTGCACGCCAAGTTTTTCCATTAGTTTTGAGCGGTGCACTTCGATAGTTCTCACCGCGACGCACAATTCATTCGACATTTGCTTGTTAGTATTACCAGCGATAACGAGCTCGAATATTTGCTTTTCACGTGCAGACAATCCTTCAATAAGGCGAATATTAGAAAGCTTCCAATGCTGATTGGCGCTGTAACTCAAACCATTCTCAATAGATTTCGATAACACATTGCCTTGGACTGGTTTTTGGAAAAAGTCGAAAGCGCCTTTTTTAAAGGCATCTACCGCCATGGGAACATCGCCGTGGCCGGTGAGAAATATTACCGATAATGGACTGTGAGCTTCGCTTAATAATTGTTGAATTTCAGGACCTGTGAGTCCCGGCATTCTGGCATCTAAAATGACACAGCCGGGCAGGGTCAGATCGATTGATTCAAGGAATGTACTGCCTGAATTGAAGCTAATGATTTTGTAGTGGTAGCTATCCATCAAGTAAGTGATGGAATCAATAATTGCCTCGTCATCATCGACAAGATATACCGGGCCAGAAGTTATATTTTGCACGCTAATTCCTTTAACTCTCCATATCGATAATTGATAAATATCTCAGTTTGAAACCTTTAGCTAACTTTATTTACACAAAGCATGAATCACATCACGTTGATTAGGGACGACTCTAACGTAAGCTTATTAAAGTTCATTTATTAAGGATGCTAACTTGCTGCGTTTTATATTGGGTTTACTGGTTATATGTTCAATGTATCCAGCGTTTTCAGCCTCTTCTGAGCCTATTAATCAAGAAATGCGCATTCAAGCGTTGAGTACTCACGGGCATAAGCCTCAAGAGTTCAATGTTGGTGTATTAGCTAATTGGGGGCACCAACAAGCAGCTGAGCGCTGGGCTCCGATGATGGCATATTTAAATAAACATATTGATGATGTGAATTTTAATGTCTATCCAGGAGATTTTGAGGCGCTTAATGAGGCTATGGAACTCGGTAGCATTCAATTCATTATTACCAACCCTGGACAATATCTTTATCTCTCCAATCAATATCCATTATCTTGGCTAGCGACGATGCGATCGCGCCGCCACAATGGGGCAACATCGGCTATTGGATCAGCCATTATAGTGAAGGCCAATAGTGATTATCGCACCCTATTTGATTTAAAACACAAAGTGATTGCAGCAAGTGACCCAAATGCTTTGGGAGGGTATCAAGCCACAATCGGTTTAATGCACAAGCTAGGTATGAAATCCAAAGATTACTTTAGTGAGGTCAAGTTTTTAGGTTTTCCGCTTGATCCATTGTTATATCAAGTACGCGACGGCAATGTCGATGCTGCGATTACGCCGTTATGTACCTTTGAAGACATGATTGCTAGAGGGTTAATTAATGCTGCTGATTACCGAGTTTTAAATCCAAGTAAGCCCGAAGGCTTTGATTGCCAATGCAGTACCAAACTCTATCCTAACTGGTCTTTTGCTGCGAACGAAAGTGTGAGTAATGTGCTCAGCAAAGAAATCACCCAAGCATTAATGGATTTACCTTCAGACCACCCCGCAGCCATTAAAGCGCAATTGATGGGATGGACATCGCCAATCAGTCAGCTTGCTGTTATTCAACTCTTTAGTGATTTAAGGGTTAAGGTGACTGACGTCAACCGCTGGGAAACCTTACGAAATTGGTTGAATGATAATCGCCACTGGGGCATTTTTGCAGTACTTCTTTTTGTGGTCGCAACGGTTTATCACTTGTGGATTGAATACCGTTTTCATCAAAAAAGTGAGTCATTAATTGCATCGGAGCGCCAATTAAAGCAGCAAGAAATCGCGCTAGAACGGCTGCAAAGTGCAGCTATTATTGGTGAAATTGGTGCAGGACTCGCACATGAGATAAACCAACCCATAGCGGCTATTACCAGCTACAGTGAAGGCGGTATTATGCGCCTACAAAGTCATCAATTACCAGATAATCAAACAGCCATAGAACTGCTAGAAAAAATCCACAAACAATCCACTAGGGCGGGTGAGGTTGTGCACCGTATTAGAGGTTTATTGAAGCGCCGAGAAGCGGTAATGGATGATGTAAATATTCTAACGCTAGTGGATGAGAGTATTTCCTTGCTGCGGCTGGAGCTTGCTCGGCGTGATATTAAAGTGGCTAAAGATATTAAAGGTGAGCCGTTTTTTATTACCGCTGACAGAGTTGGGCTGTTACAAGTACTGATCAATCTGATTAAAAACAGTATTGATGCGATTGATGAACATCTGTATGAAACTACTGGGGAAATTAGTATATCTATCCACTTTAAGGATCAGCAAGTCAATATCGTGATCATCGATAACGGCCCTGGTTTAGCGCAAGATTCTGACGCGGTAATGGCGACCTTTTTTACCACTAAAGAAGAAGGCTTAGGTCTTGGGTTAGCCATCTGTAATGACGTGATTAAAGAGCATGAGGGAATCTTTAAACTTAAAAATCGCGAAGATGAATCCCATGGTTGTAGTGCGCTGATAGCATTAAAAAAGCGCGGTAGTAAGCAAAAAATACAGGCATAAACCTCTGAGTTTGTTCAATATGTGGTTTACCACAATAGTAAAACTTACTTGTTTGTGATGGTGATTTTTTGAACTGTGAATAGCGTCACAAAGCATGCTATAGACTTGTAGATATGTGGTTTACCACAATATTCAATCTCTCAAACCTAGTTAACAATGGTGCAAACCTTGGAACACGACAATCACATTAGCAGACCTTAGTTTAGGTTGATGACCGTCGATTTCGTTCTTGGGCAACATTGTCAGTTGGGAGATAAACCATGAAATTAAATCGACGAACCTTTATCAAGGGCGTTGGAGCTGGAACCGCAGGGTGTGCATTTGCAACCTTACCTGGTTCTATTGCTGCCCTTGGTAAGACTGAGCTACACGGAAGTGAAGAATCAGTCGCTAGTATCTGTGAAATGTGTTCTACGCGCTGTCCTATTTCGGCCCGTGTTGTTAATGGTAAAAACGTCTCTATCTTAGGCAACAAAAATGCCAAGTCATATGGCGGTGCGGTTTGTGCCCGTGGTGGAGCAGGCCATAGTCAGCTTTATGATAAGCAGCGTATTGTTAAACCGCTAAAGCGTGTTGGTGAGCGTGGCGAAGGTAAATGGGCTGAAATTGAATGGGATGAAGCCTATTCTATCATCGCTGAAAATCTTAATAAGATTAAAGCTAAACATGGCGCAGAATCGGTCGCTTTCTCTTCTAAATCTGGCTCCTTGTCAGGTCATCTATTTCATCTTGCTAAAGCTTTTGGCAGCCCTAATACGTTCACCCATGCATCAACTTGTCCTGCGGGTTATGTTGTCGCAGCTAAAGCGATGTTTGGCACTAAAGCCAAGCGTGATTTAAGCAATTCAAAATACATTATTAACTTTGGTCATAACTTGTATGAAGGCATCAACATGTCTGAAACACGAGGTATGATGAATGCGCAAATGGAAAAGGGCGCCAAGTTAGTGGTATTCGAACCTCGTTTTTCAATTGTGGCTGACAAAGCGGATGAGTGGTATGCCATTAAACCTGGTACCGATGTCGCCATAGCATTGGCAATTTGCCATACCTTAATAAAGGACGATTTATACGATAAAGATTTTGTCGCGCAATATGTGTCTGGCTTTGAAGATTTTGCTAAAGAAGTGCAAGCCTATACGCCGGAATGGGCGGAATCGATTACTGATGTGCCTGCTGAAGATATCCGCCGTATTACTCACGAATATGCCGCAGCTGCACCGCATGCACTTGTTGATTTTGGCCATCGTTCTTCGTTCACCACTGAAGAATTTGAAATGCGCCGCGCCATCTATGCAGCCAACGTCTTGGTTGGCAATATTGAGCGTAAAGGCGGTTTGTACTTTGGTAAGAAAGCGTCGACATACAACAAATTTGCTGGTGAAAAGGCTGCACCTACGTTAGCCAAGCCGGGCGTAAAAAATATGCCTAAGATTGATGCTAAGCGTATCGATATGGTTGATGAACAGTATTCTTTATTGTGGTCATCTGGTGGTATATATCAAACGATTCTGGATGCCAGTTTAGACGCCGTACCTTACCAGCTTCATGGTTGGGTTATGAGCCGAACTAACCCAATGCAAACCATGACAGACAGAGCGCGTATTGTTAAGACGATGCAGAAACTCGACTTCATTGTGGCTTGTGATATCTACATCAGTGAAAGTGCTGCCTACGCCGATATCTTCTTGCCTGAATCAACTTACCTCGAGCGTGACGAAGAAATTGTCGATAAGTCAGGTAAAAATCCTGCTTACTACGTGCGTCAAAAAGTGGTTGATACCATTGGTGATACCAAACCAAGCTGGTTAATTTGGAAAGAATTAGCCAGCAAGTTAGGTCAAGGCGACTTTTTTCCTTGGGATTCAATGGAAACATTGCAACTGTTCCAAGTTGATAAAGATGTTGCCCTGTTGAACAAAATCAAACGTGACGGTTGGGTGAGCTATGGTAAACCTCTTATGTTACGTGAGCCGAGTATGGTGCAAGATTTTGTCGCTGATTACCCCAATGCTAAAACCCCTGATGAGGATCAAACTTACGCTAGCCACATGAGCTTTAAAACACCTACTGGCAAGATTGAACTGAGCTCCGACAAAGTGGAACAAATGGCACCGGGTCGCGGAATTATTAAGTTCCGAGAAGTGACTATGAAAAAAGCGGATGAGCTATTTTTTATCCAAGGTAAAGTCGCTGTTCATACCAACGCCGCCACTCAAAATGTGCCGATGTTAGCCAATCTCATGTCTGACAATGCCTTGTGGATCCACCCCGTGACTGCTGAGTTATTGAATATATCCACTGGGGATGCTATTCGGATTTATAACGACACCGGCAGTGAAGAAGGCCATGCATTGGTGACACCGGGTATTCGACCTGACACCGTGTTTGCTTATATGGGCTGTGGTTCTAAAAACAAAGAGCTTGCTCGTGCCACAGGTAAAGGTATTCATTGTGGCAACCTTCTTCCCGATATTACTGCTCCGGTTACAGGTATGAATCTACATACCACCGGCGTCAAAATAGCTAAGATTTAAGCGGAGTTCATTATGACTAAACGTTATGTTCTTGTGCACGATGAAAACAAGTGCATTGGCTGCCAAGCTTGCAACGTAGCTTGCCGCAGTGAAAATAATGTCCCTGAGTCGGTTACTCGTATTCAGGTTCGAGTAGAAGGGCCTTATGGCAACTTCCCAAACTTACATTTTAAGTACAATCGTGTTTCGTGTGAGCAATGTGAAGATGCACCTTGTGTGAAGGTTTGCCCGACAGGTGCAGCTTACGTAAATGATGACGGCATTGTCTCTATCAACGAAGGTAAATGTGTTGGTTGTTTGTATTGTGTGGCAGCTTGCCCTTACAAAGTACGCTTCATTAATCCTGAAACCAAAGCGCCTGATAAGTGTGATTTCTGTAAAGAATCGCGTTTAGCGCGAGGTGAAGATCCTGCTTGTGTGAGTGTATGCCCAACCCAAGCGTTAACCTTTGGTGATGCCAATGATCTGACTTCTGAAGTCAGTAAGTTACTTGATACTAAACAGCACTATCAGCACAAGGCGAATCTTGGCACTAAGCCAAGGGTCTATCGTATTCCTAGCCGTAGAGGGGGGATTAAAGCATGAATAATATCTGGGGCTCAATGGAGCAATATGATCCGGTTGTCTGGAATTGGATAATCGCAGTGTATTTATTTATGGCAGGATTATCAGCAGGTTCAATGCTGGTGGCTATAGGACTAAAATGGTACAAGCAAAGCCGAGGTCTGCCTACTGAAGGCTTACCTGTTATCAAAGCTGCTGCGGTACTGGGTCCAGCTGCGATTTGTTTAGGCATGGCGTTGTTGGTACTTGATTTAACTAAGCCGTTTGAGTTTTATCATATCCTGCTCAACTATAATTTTACCTCTGTGATGGCATGGGGAGTATTAGCGCTAATGGTTTACATTCCATTGGTGTTTGTGTTCGCGATATTAGTTTTTGATAAGCAAGTTATACGCTTTGCACCTTGGTTAGCGGGAGTGATAAACGTCTGCCGTAAAGTTGAAGGTAGTTTAAATAAACTGATATTTGCGTTAGCGTTGGGTGTGGGAGTGTATACCGGTTTTTTATTATCGGCGTTAATTAGTTATCCGATATTAAATACTGCGGTGTTACCGGCGTTATTCTTAGCATCGTCATTGTCAGTGGGCTCAGCGGGTAATATTTTGGTGGCAACCTTGTTCTTTAGTAAGAAAGAATCAGATTGCATCGAGCAAGTTCACCGTATTGAATACCCTGTGGCATTTAATGAAGCGCTTTGTTTAGTATTGTTATTTGTCGGGCTCAACTTTTCAGGACCTGCAGCGCAAGCAGCAACCTCTGCAATAACGACGGGTGCTTGGGCGAGTGTATTCTGGATTGGTGTTGTGGGATTAGGGCTAGTGGTTCCTGTACTTGCCAGCACTTTATCACCCAAAAGCTGGAAGCATACTAAAGGCTTTTTGATTACGGTGTCGTGTAGCACCATATTAGGGGTATTAGCACTAAGACACTTCGTGGTTTATGCCGGACAAAGTTATATTAGCTAGTGACGGTATTAAAGAAACTAACAATACATTTAGTTAAGCAAACAAAGTAACCCAATAAAAATGCCGCTAACTCAGTTAGCGGCATTTTTGTATTCAGTTTCGTTACTGTATTAAAACAATAAAGAGAATTAACTCTTAGCGCGTTTCATTGCAGTGAAGAACTCATCGTTAGTTTTGGTCATTGCCAATTTATCGATAAGGAATTCCATGCCGGTAACTTCATCCATAGGATTAAGGATTTTACGTAAAATCCACATCTTCTGTAGCTCATCAGGCGTGGTTAGTTTCTCTTCACGACGAGTACCAGAGCGGTTAAAGTCGATTGCAGGGAAAACGCGTTTTTCAGCTGCTTTACGAGAAAGGTGTAACTCTTGGTTACCAGTACCTTTAAATTCTTCGTAAATAACTTCATCCATTTTAGAGCCAGTATCCACAAGCGCTGTTGCGATAATGGTTAAGCTGCCGCCATGTTCGATGTTACGTGCAGCACCGAAGAAACGTTTTGGACGATGTAATGCGTTTGCATCAACACCACCAGTAAGCACTTTACCTGATGATGGGATTACTGTGTTGTATGCACGGGCAAGACGAGTGATTGAATCTAATAAGATAACCACGTCTTTTTTGTGTTCAACTAAGCGCTTGGCTTTTTCAATAACCATTTCAGCAACTTGAACGTGACGACTTGCTGGCTCATCAAAGGTAGAAGCAATAACTTCACCTTTTACCATGCGCTGCATTTCGGTTACTTCTTCAGGACGTTCATCGATAAGTAATACCATTAACACCACTTCTGGGTTGTTATAGGTAATGCTTTGCGCCATGTTTTGTAGCAATAAGGTTTTACCCGCTTTAGGCGGAGCCACAATCAAACCACGCTGACCTTTACCAATTGGAGAACATAGATCCAAAATACGTGAGGTGATGTCTTCTGTTGAACCATTACCACGTTCCATACGCATACGTTCTTCTGCATGCAGTGGGGTAAGGTTTTCAAAGAGGATTTTTGTGCGAGAATTTTCAGGCTTATCGAAGTTAACTTCGTTAACTTTTAAGAGTGCAAAATAGCGTTCACCATCTTTCGGTGGGCGGATTTTACCAAAGATGGTATCACCGGTACGCATATTGAAGCGTCTGATTTGGCTAGGAGAGACATAAATGTCATCAGGGCCTGCTAAATATGAACCATCTGAGCTTCTTAAAAAGCCGAAACCATCTTGGAGGATTTCAAGCACACCGCCACCAAAAATGTCTTCACCGCTTTTGGCGTGGGATTTCAGAATAGAGAAGATGATGTCCTGTTTACGGGCACGGGCCATGTTCTCTAATTTCATGCTATCTGCTAGTGAAACCAGATCTGATATAGACGTGTCTTTTAATTCAGTTAAATTCATGTTGGGGGTCTTGTATTACGCGACGATGCTTACTGCAATCAATCTTTCTTTGGGTCTTACGAAATTGAAATAGTCGATTGATAAGCGAGTAGGGGTTTGGTTGAAAAATCTGATGAATAAATTAGCACTATATGGGCAGTGCGTCCAGAATTTTAGCGAAAAAACGGCACAAATTGTTCATATATTGTGCCGATTGTCACTTTTCAAACGTAAAACACGCAACATTATTAAAATTGATTGTTGTTCATTACACTAAAATAGCGTTTTTTTTAGCAATAACCTGCTAACGGGGTTAGCAGGTTATGTCATTAATCAATAGTGCCGCGATTTTATAAATAGACTTGATTAAGCTTGTGCGTCAATAAACTCTTTAAGTTGAGTTTTTGATAAAGCACCCACTTTAGTAGCAACTAACTCGCCGCCTTTAAACATTAATAATGTTGGAATGCCACGTACACCGTACTTAGCAGGTGAAACATTATTTTGGTCAACGTTTAATTTAGCTACAGTTAGCTTACCCGCGTACTCTTCAGCCACGTCGTCTAGGATTGGGGCAATCATTTTACAAGGACCACACCACTCTGCCCAGAAGTCTACCAGTACTGGTAATTCTGAGTTAATGACGTCGTTTTCGAAGCTGTCATCGCTTAGGTATACAATTTTATCGCTCATGTAGATCTCCAGATTTGGCACCATTGCTAGTTTATTAATGGCTTACCATGTATATTGGGACGGTTAAATAGCTTTTCAAGTGACCGTTCTATTAATGTAGCTATTTGAAACGATCGAGTCTTTTTTTGCAACACTAACGGGTATGCTTGCGCTATGAGCGAAACACATTTATCAACACAAAGATTCGCCGACTTCCCTCTGAAGTCAGAGGTTATACAGGCTTTGAACGAAAATGGCTTTGAATTTTGTACGCCAATTCAGGCGTTATCTCTTCCCATTTTATTACAACAAAAAGATATTGCTGGCCAGGCACAAACAGGAACTGGCAAGACAATGGCCTTTTTAGTGGCCACTTTTCACCACCTTCTCTCAGTTGCTGAGCCAGAAGGTCGTCAAATTAATCAGCCTAGAGCTATCATCATGGCACCGACTCGCGAACTTGCGATTCAGATTGCCAAAGATGCTAAATTGCTTGCACGACATACGGGTTTAAAAGTCGGTATTGTTTATGGCGGTGAGAGTTATGATGTTCAACGCCAAGTGCTTGATGCTGGTGTTGATATTTTAATTGGTACTACGGGTCGTATTATCGATTACGTACGCCAAGGTGTGATCAGTTTAAATGCAATTCAAGCCGTTGTGCTTGATGAAGCTGATCGCATGTTCGATTTAGGTTTTATTAAAGATATTCGTTTCTTGTTTAGGCGTATGCCTGATGCTAAGTCACGCTTAAATATGTTGTTTTCAGCGACGTTATCAATGAAGGTTCAGGAATTAGCTTACGATCATATGAATGATCCAGAAAAAGTTGAAGTCTCACCTGGCGAAAAAACCTCAAAGAACATCAAAGAAGAAATTTTCTACCCTTCGACTGAAGATAAAATGCGTTTGCTTCTGACATTAATGGAAGAAGATTGGCCAGAAAAGGCTATCGTATTTTCAAACACCAAACACAGCTGTGAAAAGGTGTGGTCATGGTTAGAAGGCGACGGCCATCGAGTGGGGTTATTAACCGGTGATGTACCGCAGAAAAAACGTATTCGCATTTTAGAGCAATTTACTTCAGGCGCGCTTGATGTGTTAGTTGCAACTGATGTGGCGGCGCGTGGCTTACATATTTCTGATGTATCTCATGTTTATAACTATGATTTACCAGATGATTGTGAAGATTACGTTCACCGTATTGGTCGTACAGGTCGTGCGGGACAAAAAGGTGTGTCAGTGAGTTTTGCTTGTGAAGAGTACGCACTGAATTTACCGGCCATTGAGACGTATATTAAGCACTCAATACCAGTCACTAATTATGAGCGTGAAGCTTTGCTAGACGATTTACCGCCACCGGTTCGTATCCATCGTAAGCACCCAACAACACGTACGCGTGATGGTGCGAGAAGTGGTGCGCATCGCAGTGGTGGACGTCCACCTCAAAGGGCACGTAGACATTCGTAAATGACAGTGACAGCTGCAATGCCTGCATATGCCGCGATAACACTCGGCTCAAATAGTTTTAATATGTTGGTCGCTCACACCCTGAACGGCCAACCCACTATTATTGCAAAATACAAACGTAAAGTACGTTTGGCTGAAGGTATTGGGGCTGATAACCGTCTTGATGAAGCCGTATTACAGCGCGGGCTAGATTGTTTGCAAATGTTTGCTGAGATGCTTGATAAACATCAAGTCGCAGCTGAGCATGTGGCGGTATTTGCCACCGCAACTTTACGTGTGATCAGCAATGCTGATGAGTTTCACCAACGGGCATTACCGATTTTAGGTCATCCGATTGAAGTCATTAGTGGTTTGCGAGAAGCTGAATTAATTTACCAAGGTATGGCGGCCACTACAGAAGGTGGCGGCCAACGCTTGGTGATTGATATTGGCGGCGCCAGTACTGAGTTTATTATCGGAAATGGTAATCAAGTGCTGTTTAAAACCAGTTTAGACTTTGGCTGTGTGGGCTTTAATCAACAGTTTTTTAAGCAAACGCCTTATCTAATGGCTGATTTTGAGCAAGCTAAAGCTGCGGTACTGATGGCGCTGAAGCCTTGCTTGCAACAACTGACACAATTGGGTTGGCAAGGCGTTGTGGGCGCATCAGGGGCTGTACAGTCTGTGGTGTCAGTACTTCATCATCGCGAGCTGTCTGAGATCATCACTTTGAAAGTGCTGCATCGTTTTAGAGACGAAGTGTTGGCACAGCAAAATGAGTCACTGCATCATATTCAAGGCTTATCTGCTGAAAAAGCACCGACATTTGCCTCAGGGATTGCGATTTTAATCGCCTTATTTGAGTTACTTGATATTGAGTCGCTTAATTTATCGGGTGGTGCGCTGCGTGAAGGAGTGCTAAGCATGTTGGCTGCAAGAATGGCTTAATGCTTTAATGACCTTGTAATAAAAATCGAATACAAAAAACGGGATCATTTGATCCCGTTTTTATTTGCCTGAAAAAACTCAAGAGGCTTTCAAAACAGACTATTTCAGAATGTTGACTAAATCTTGTTCCAGCGACACTGTTGGACGTTCAACGATTCGGCCAATTTCTTCATCTTGTTGCTGAATGATAAAGGTCGGGATTCGGGTGAATTCATATGCTGCCGCTAGGCCTTCTGGATCAACTTTGCTGCGATCAATACCTATGTAAGTCACGGTAATATTCGGATTGGCCGCTTCTTCGATAAGGCGCATGAAACGTGGCGTTTCACGATGGCAATCAGGGCACCAAGTACCAATAATTACCACGATATTTGTTGGGGTAGTTACCGCTTTTAATTCAGTTAATGCGGCAGCATCAATTTTATACTGCTCATACTCTGCAGCGTAACCTGGTAAGTCTTTTTCAAGTGTTGAAATATCAACAAGTCCGGTAATAATCACTTCTTGTTTCTCCTCGCTGCATGTTGCCATGAAGCCTGTTTGCTCTTCATCGAATGAACAACCACTGCCAGCCATGGCTGAGCCAGCAACCAAATGGCTGCCAAAGAAAATTGCGGTTGTAGCTAATAATGTTTTAACAGTGTTATGCATGATAAGGCCTCAAGAAAGAACAATAAAACAATTCAATCATTTAACCTTAGGTTAGTGAAGTTGAATATTAGCTAGCTGTTAGCTAGATCACTAATATAAGTAAAATTCAAAGATAACTTTGCACTGGCTCATAGTGCATTAGCAAGAGTTAATGTTTATTGCTACGGCGATGAATGTCACTATTGGGGGGGGTAGTCGCCTTTGTAATCAATTTGAATCATTTAGCCTGCAAAATGCGCTATAAAAAAGGAGACCAATAGGTCTCCTGTTTGTTATTCATCTTGTATAAATAAAATCTTTTATTTACTTATCTTCTTTTAGCCATTGAGCGGCACTTTTTGCAAAATAAGTTAATATGCCATCAGCGCCTGCGCGTTTAAAACAAAGTAATGATTCCATTACAATGGCTTTTTCAGCTAACCAACCATTTTGAATTGCTGCCATGTGCATGGCATATTCGCCACTCACTTGGTATGCAAAAGTCGGCACTGCTAGTTCGGTTTTTACGCGGCGAACGATATCAAGGTATGGCATGCCAGGCTTTACCATTACCATGTCTGCACCTTCTTGAATATCTAATGCGACTTCATGTAAGGCTTCATCGCTATTGGCTGGATCCATTTGGTAGCTATGCTTGTTGCCACCTTTAAGGTTACCTGCTGAGCCGACAGCGTCACGGAAAGGGCCGTAGTAACTAGAAGAGTATTTGGCTGAATATGCCATAATTTGGGTGTTAACGTGACCTGCAGCTTCTAATGCTTCACGAATAGCGCCAATTCGGCCATCCATCATGTCTGAAGGAGCGACAATGTCAGCGCCGGCTTCAGCGTGTGATAAGGCTTGTTTGACTAAGATCTCAGTGGTGATGTCGTTAAGGATGTAACCTGTGTCATCAATAATGCCGTCTTGACCATGGGTGGTGAAGGGGTCAAGTGCCACATCTGTCATAATCCCAAGCTCAGGAAAAGCTTGTTTTAACTCACGTACGGCGCGCTGTACTAAACCGTCACAATTGTAAGCTTCTTCAGCCATGAGGGTTTTCTTTTCCGCAGGTGTAACTGGGAACAGGGCAATCAAAGGAATGCCAAGTTCGACTAATTCAGCGGCTTCTTTGAGTAATAAGTCGATTGAATAGCGTTCAACACCCGGCATCGACGCCACTTTTTCGGTGCGATTGTTGCCTTCAAGAACAAACATTGGGTAGATAAGGTCATTCACCGACAGTTTGTTTTCTGACATTAAACGGCGGCTGAAATCATGTTTACGCATGCGGCGCATTCTGCGCTGTGGAAAAGCACTAGTAATTATATTCACATTCGACTCCTGAAATTAGACTGATCTTAATCAGACGAAAACAGACAAACCTGATTTCGTCCACTGCGCTTAGCTTGGTAAAGCGCTTTATCTGCTTGTTCAAGTAACTGAGTTGGCTGTTCATTGGTTTCGATAATGGCAGCGCTCACACCGATACTTACGAAAAGGGAAATAGGGTTATTATCCCAATCGATTGATAAATTAGAGATTGCTTGGCGAATTCTTTCAGCCAATAGCATCGCTCCTACACTATCAGTATTTGGTAATATAATAGCAAACTCTTCACCTCCAAAACGTGACACCAGATCGGTTGGTCGTTTTAAAAACTCA
The DNA here is from genome assembly GCF_041469325.1 of Shewanella sp. 10N.286.51.B8. Classification (NCBI taxonomy): domain Bacteria; kingdom Pseudomonadati; phylum Pseudomonadota; class Gammaproteobacteria; order Alteromonadales; family Shewanellaceae; genus Shewanella; species Shewanella sp. 10N.286.51.B8. The sequence continues at coordinate 125,062 of NZ_JBFRKG010000008.1, read as the reverse complement.
GAAATTGTTGTCGCAATCACTTTAATTGCAAGGTCGCCAGCAAGGTGACCAAATTGATCATTAATCTGTTTAAATTTATCAATATCAACCATTAGGATAGCAAGTGAGGTTTGCTGACGACGACTAATGCGTCCTTCTGCGGTTAGGCGTTTATCAAAGGCGTTTCTATTTTTTACCCCAGTTAAACTGTCAGTGGTGCTTTGTTGCTGCAGCTTTTGATTGGCATCATTTAGCTCACGTAAGGTGACTTCGAGCTCAAGAGTCCGCTCAGCGACCATTTGTTCGAGACGTTCATTGGTTCTCGCTTCTGCTTTTAAAGCTTCATCACGGTTTTGTTGTAGTTTTTGGGCTTGCTCTAGGGCCTTTTTTTGCATTTGAAGTTTGGCTTTTCGTTCATCGTTATAGCGCACTGCTAGCACTGCAGCCATGACAATGACTTCAAAGGTCAGTCCGATCATCATTGGAGTATGCGCTGGCATATACCACTGTAAATAGCCCAGATAAATGAGCCCGCTGAGAATGGCACCAATAAATAGCCCGATACGGGCAATAGCATATAAACGTGCATTTTTACTGCCTTTAATTACTTGTATTAAAGATACTGTAATCAGTACACAGCTAATGGCGATTACCGAGAAAGTGAGCAAATATAAGCTGAACTTAAAATCAATAAACGAGATAACCAGACTCAGTAAAACGCAGTAAACCGCAAGGTAACGACCGACTAATAGCATCGGTTTATTATGATATTTAAGTAGCATCACTTTTTCGGTAAACATCAGCGCAAAAGCTAAGGCTATCGGGATTAATATTGGAATGGCTAAGTTTTGCACCACCGGCAGTGTGGGCCATAAATATTGAAAGGCAATACCATGAATAGTGGCCACAAGTAGAGTTAAACTGAGTACATAGCCACTATAGTAACTATAACTAAAAGACCCTGATGCGAGGGCAATAAACAAACTAAATAGCCCAATGGCAATCAATATCCCAATTTGAAAGCCATTAGCAAGGCTTTGAGACTCAATGGCATGGCTGTAATCATTTTTACTCCATAGTACCAATGGAAAATTTAAGCTGCCGCGATTATCGATTTTTAAGTAAAAGGTATGTGTTTCGTTTGGCTGTAATTCAAAGGGGTAAAGAAATAAATTACTTTGCAGTGGGCGCTGTTTAAACGGATAGCTATCACCCATTAGCTCCACTTTTACTAATTTGTTATTGACTAAATGATATAGTTTCATGCTATCTAGCAGTGGGTTATTCAGCGCTATCATGCGTGATAGATGGTCATTAGGGCTAAAAATACTAAAACTCAACCAAGTATTTTTAGCGCCAATTTTACGCATATCGCCGCGGCTTAACTTGCGCCAATCTTGTTGGCTATTTTTTAGCAGTGTTAAGCTGGCAAGCTCTTCAATATCTTGAGACTGATTGATATACATCCAATCCGTTAATTTGATTTTTGTAATGGATGAGGCGGTTAATCTTAGCGGGGGATTGGCGTGCTCAACGGCAAGCGCGTGGGCTGCTTGTAATTGAGTTAGCAATATAATAAAAAACAAAGTAAATGCTTTAAACGCCCAATGCACTTGCTGCATTAATCCTGCCCTAGGTTAAAAAAACGCTGGCTGTTGGTGTAGCAATGGGCTGCCAGCTCTGCATAGGGTTGCTGACGAAGATTAGCAATATACTCGGCAATATAGGGCAAGTATTGTGGCAAATTTTTGCTAGATTTGGGTTTAGGGCGCATGCTGCGAGGTAATAAATAAGGGCTGTCAGTTTCAACCATTAAGCGGTTGTTTGGGATCAATGGCACTATGCTCGCCAGCTCAGCGCCGCGACGTTCATCGCATACCCAGCCAGTTATGCCGATATGTAAATCTAATTCAAGACAAGCAAGTAACTCATCTTTGCTGCCCGTAAAGCAATGCAGCAGCGCTGCAGGGAGCTTGTGGCGATATTGACTTACTATTGCAATAAAGTCCTCGTGAGCGTCACGACAGTGCATCAGTACCGGCATTTGTAATGCAACTGCCAATTCAAGTTGGGCGTGAAAGGCAAGGCGCTGGGCATTACGGGGAGAAAAGTCGCGATTATAATCTAAACCGCATTCACCAATAGCAACCACTTGCTTTAATGCTGCTAAGGTTTTTATCTCATCAGCACTGGCAGCATTCCAGCTACTGGCGTGGTGAGGGTGAACCCCTGCAGTGCTATAAAGTTGCTGAGGGTATTTTGCGCACAGCGAGGCGCTGTCGCTACTTTCAGTAATATCACTGCCAATAACAATTAACGGCGAAACATGATGTTGCGCCGCTTGAGTCACTATGTTGTCAATATCAGCGATTAACCTGCTGCTAAGCAAATTAACGGCTATGTCGATATGCTGCGGCATGATTTATTTTAAACGCTTCACTCGAATAGTGGAGTTACGATCATCGCTGCCCAGTAGGAATGAACCGAGAGCGCCTTTTTCAACAAAGACGGTTTGATCTTTTTTCACTTTATAGCGGTCAGTACCTGATTGCTTCCAAGTTTGATTATTAGACAGGGTAATAATTAATGAGCCGTAAGGATCTTTTTTTACCGATACAACGTCAGCATAAAGGCGAGTGACATCCTCATCGACCTTCTTTTTAAGACCAAACTCTTGTTCTGCAGTAGGATTGTTAGACGTTGCAACTGCAGCCTTTGTTACGGCAGATGCAGTTACTACTGCTGGCGTCGATACCGCAGTAGCAGTCTCTGTTGTCGCTGAAGTGAGGGAGGTGTTAACTGACGCGGCTAATGTGTCGTAACACATTAGCCGGTCAAGTTTGTCAGTTTGAGCTGCACAGCTCGCCAGTTGTTGCTCAACACTGGCCTGTGCTTGAGAAGAGATAGCCAAAGCAAAAGTGGCAATCAAAGTTAAACGCATTACAGAATCCTTCTTTTTATTGGTTAACTAGTCCATGAGTGCGATGCGCAATTTAACTATCAGCTTTCTCGTTCTCTGGCTCTTCGTTATCTGTATCTTCTTTTGGGGTATATAGCCTAGCTGCTAATAAACCACCTTCAAATAATATTAACATAGGAATCGCTAACATTGTTTGTGAAATAATATCAGGTGGCGTTAGCATCATGCCAACCACAAATGCACCTACAACAATGTAAGGGCGTTTTTGTTTAAGCTCATCTGGTGTTGTCACGCCAGCCCAGCACATTAATACTACGGCTACAGGGATTTCAAAGGCTAAACCAAAAGCAAAAAATAGCTTTAAGATAAAACTTAAATAGCTACTAATGTCGGTTGCTACTTGCACTCCTTCTGGTGCGACACTGGTGAAAAACGCAAATACCACCGGAAATACCACGTAATAGGCGAAAGCAATACCGAGGTAAAATAATACCGTACTGCTAAATAGCAGCGGCATAATCATGCGCTTTTCGTGTTTGTATAAACCGGGCGCCACAAATGACCATACTTGAAATAGTACGTAGGGGATCGCCACAAAAAATGATAACACTAAGGTTAATTTAAATGGCGCAAAAAAGGGCGCGGCTACATCCGTTGCAATCATACTGCCGGTCTCTGGCAGTGATTGCATTAATGGGATTGCCATATAATGGTAAATGTCATTTGCCCAATAAACTAAGCAGATAAATACCAGCAATACGCTGCCGATAGCTCTAAGTAACTTATTTCGTAACTCAAGCAAATGACTGATAAGAGGTAGCTGTTGTGACATTGGTTACCCGTGTTAGCTTTTGGTATTTGAACTGTCAGAGTCGTTTGCTTGTTCACTTTTGGCAGTAGAACTTTCAGCGGGTGTAGCTGCAGAGGTATCTTTGGCTACTTCGTCAACTTGATAGGGACGATTAACCGATTTTGCAGCATCTTTTAGCTGATCAATGGACTCTTGTAGTTCAGGTGATAGGTTCGACAAACCTTTGCTTTCTGCTTTTTTAAGGTCAGCATGAAGCTGATCAATTTTAAGCTCTTGCTCTAATTCATCTTTGACTGAGTTTGCCATCCGCTTTAATGAGCGGATCCACTCAGATATTGAACGTACTGCAACCGGAAGTCTTTCGGGGCCGAGAACCACAAGCCCCAAAATTCCAATCAGCAGTAGCTCCATAAAGCCAATACCGTCAAACATAATGAATTACGCCTGTTCTTTATCCTTTGACTCGGATTTCTGCTCAGTTGCCTGTTCAGACTTTTTCGCAGTGCTGTCTTCTAGAGACTTCTTTTCTTCATCTTCAGGATTCATTGCATTTTTGAAGCCCTTAACAGCCCCACCTAAATCGCCACCTAAAGAACGTAATTTTTTAGTTCCGAATAACAACACAACAATTAACGCAATAATTAGAAGCTGCCAAATACTGATGCCGCCCATGAACATTTCCTCTATAAGAATAAAAACATGATGTTGGAATTTTTACATTCACAATTGTAACCTTTATACATAGAGTATTATGAACCTCTAATGTATAAGTGCTAGTTAAAATTTACGGTTTTTTGGTCTGGATCGCCATCCTGTGAACCAAAGCACTATACCTGATGTGATACAAATGTAAGCAGGCCATAGTGTAGCGTATTGGTTTAATAATATTGTGCCACAGATCAACATTACAGCAGCTGTTATTAATAAGTAATTACTTTTATGGGCTTTATGTTGAAATTTTAGGTACTTATCAAGCATTTGTTGTTGGGTGCCCAGTAGTTTTCGACCCATTTTTAAATTGTCATAGATAAGTTCTGGAAATTCTGGCAGCTTTTCAGCCCAATAAGGGCTCTTCATTTTAACTTTATCAAAAATGGCTTTCGGGCCGACTTGTTCAGACATCCACTGCTCTAAAAACGGTTTAGCTGTTGACCATAAGTCTAGCTGTGGGTACAGCTGACGACCTAAGCCTTCAATGTAAAGTAATGTTTTTTCGAGTAAAACAAGTTGTGGTTGCACGACGATATCGAATCGGCGGGCAGTGCGAAATAACTCCAGTAACACATGGCCAAATGAGATTTCGTCTAATGGCTTATTAAACATGGGTTCGCAAACCACTTTAACCGCTTGCTCAAATGCCAGTACGTCAGTGTTTTCTGATACCCAACCCGATTCAATATAAAGCTGGGCAATACGCTGATAATCACGATTAAAAAAGGCTAAGAAATTTTCTGCTAAATAGCGTTTGTCGACATCATTAAGGGTGCCCATAATGCCGCAATCCATGCCGATATAAAATGGATTGTCAGGGTGTTCACGGCTTATAAAAATATTGCCAGGGTGCATGTCAGCATGGAAAAAATTATCACGAAATACTTGGGTGAAAAACAGCTCAACACCGCGTTCAGCCAAAAGCTTTAAATTAGTCCCTTGGGCTTTTAAGGCTTCAATATCTGAAACTGGAATGCCGTAAACACGCTCCATTACCATTAGGCGAGGGTAGCAATAATCTTCATAAACATAAGGCACATACAAGCTATCAGAGTCTAAAAAATTGTTACGTAGCTTGATGGCATTGAGCGCCTCTAGTTTAAGGTTTAGCTCGCCTAAAATGGTGGTGCGATAATCATCAATGACTTCAGCAGGGCGCAGACGATTGCCTTCACCTAATAGCTTTTCAAGTAAATTGGCCGCTTGGCACATCAGTTGTAAATCAGCATTAACTTGCGCTTCAACGTTGGGACGTAAAACTTTTAACACCACCTCTGCGCCATTTTCTTTCAAGTTAGCAGTGTGAACTTGAGATATGGATGCTGACGCTAAGGGAATGTCTTCAAAGTTGTCAAATAATGAGTCTATCGGCGCTTTTAGTTCTGCTTCAATAGCTTGGCGGGCAAGGGTTGAATCAAAAGGTGGTACGCGGTCTTGCAACATAGCCAGCTCACTGGCCCACTCATCATTGAGTAAGTCACGGCGAGTTGACAGCATTTGTCCCAGCTTGATGTAAACCGGTCCTAAATCTTGCATCGCCAGCTTTAAACGCTCAGCAGAAGATTTGTCTTTGTGTTGGTTGCGGATCCAAAAGAAACAATTTCGCAGAAGTGAAAAGTACCAGGGAGTTTTATTTTTGGGTAAAACATCATCTAAGCCGTAATGGAGTACAGTTTTTATGACTTGGTAACCACGCCTGATACTTGCAATTGTCATGGGGTAATTTTTTCTCTTAATTTTGCTATCTTGGACTCAATGCTTGTTGTTCTATCAACAAGCTGTTCCAGATTATCACGAAAATGAATGAAGTCGATTTGATGAGGGGCGAGTCGATATTCTTCAGTGGTTAATTGACCCACATGAGAGAGCGACTTTTCAAACACTTGCTTCATTGAACTGGCTAAGTGTTTGGTATTAGTCAGCAACATATGAGTCGGGGCATCACCAATATACTTTGATAATGGCTCGGCAAAATCTAACTCAATGTGCTTTAAGTAATGACTAAAGCTTTGCAATAAGTTGATATCGCCATCGAGGATCAGCTTATCTTGCTTAATGAGCTCGGTAAGGTTAGCCCCTTCAGTCACCTTATAAAGCGTAGTGACATCAGCAGTAATACTGACGTCAACAGTGGCTTCATAAGCGCTCATGACTTGAATTTGCGGTGCAAAAATAAGGTATATTGGCCAACTAACTTGGGTTAACTGAATTTTGAATACTTTACCGTGCAACGGCTTTAGTCGCGCATATTCACCCTGATCTTGTGCTTGTAACTGCCCGAGAGCAGTTTCCATTGCAGCACAAGCCAGTAATGAACAGTGGTTCGGCAGCATTAGAATTTATAACCGCGATGTAAGGCGACAACACCATCAGTCATATTGGTGTAGTCAACTTGTTCAAGACCGGCATCAAGCATCATTTGCTTTAAGGTTTCTTGATCTGGATGCATGCGAATTGATTCAGCTAGGTATTCATAGCTGTCAGCATCTTGGGTAATTAGTGCGCCCATTTTAGGCAACACTTTAAAGCTATAAAGATCATAAACTTTACGCATGACTTCGTGTTGAGGTTTTGAGAACTCAAGCACTAATAACTTTCCGCCAGGTTTTAGTACCCGGCGCATCGAGCGTAATGCTGCGTCTTTATCGGTCACATTACGTAAACCAAACGCAATGGTAATAATATCAAAATGATTGTCAGGAAACGGCAGTGCTTCAGCATTAGCTTGTACGTAACTGACATTGCTAACAATGCCTTTGTCGCGCAATTTAGTACGGCCAACTTTAAGCATTGAATCATTAATGTCAGCAAGAATAACCTGGCCGCGCTCACCCACAAGGTGTGAGAATTTAGCGGTTAAATCACCGGTGCCGCCAGCAAGGTCAAGTACTTTCATGCCCGGTCTTGCGCCTGCGGTCGCAATCGTGTGACGTTTCCAAAAACGGTGTACACCGAATGACATAACATCATTCATGATGTCGTATTTAGCAGCAACCGAATGAAATACGTCAGCAACTAAATCCGCTTTTTTCTCTGAATCAACGGTTTTGTAACCAAAATGGGTGTTCTTTGGGTCGCCCTCAGACATCTGTGTATTCCTATAATGTGCGGTAATTAACAGCGAGTGTATGTCATTGCTTGCTTTGCAGAAACTTCAATCAGCCAGAATGTGATCAAGTTTACTTGAAATAGCTAAGAATGCGTTAAGACAGCGTATTATTCTATCTCATCAAAATTGCCCTGCATTAGAGCATAAAATTCACAGTTATTGAATAGTGAAAGTATTAGGTAATAGCGTGCAATAAATTTAACAGCTTAAGTTTGTACGATCCTTAAGCGAGAGAAGTTCAAATATCCCTTGCTTAAGCTAGCTTACTTTTCTTGCCTGGATATAACTGTACATTAATTCACAGACACTTTGGCCTACATCACGCTTACCAGCCATATCACCCGCATCGTGACATTGAGGCGCGGCTTCAGCAATATGCAGATAAGCACAAGGGCAGTGTTTAGCGATGTGATGAATATAGTGGCAGGCATCTAACAAGGGCACACCGGCAAAAGTGGATGCGCTGCTGGGCATTTTGGCGATGGCATCTACATCAATTTCTAAGGCCACTGGCAGTTGAGTTTGATTAAGATTGCTGGCGATTTGTTGCAGCGCTTGGCTTAAGTCGATTTCTCGTCTGACCCAAATTTGCTGAAAGCTGTGCCAATGACCGCCAAATAAGCTTAATTGCTCTAAGGTGGCTTCAGTGTTTTTTAGCTCATGTAAACCTAGCACATGGTAATAAGCCAGTGCGCCATTGGCTGCAGCATAGCTAAATCCGTTGCCACTGTGGCGCCCTTCCCGTGGGCGAAAATCGCTATGGGGATCAAGGTTTACTGCCGCAGCCGCCTGATTAAAGTGAGCCTTAGTCGCCATTAGCATGCCATATGCATTGTTATGACCGCCGCCGATCACTATGGGCTCAAGTTCTGCTGCCATAATTTGGCTGATCACACTAATGACTTGGTTATCAAGTTCTTTAGTCGCTTGCCTTAACTCTTCTAGGGATGCCGCTTCTGGCAGTGGGGCCTGAGATATTTCCCCTAAAATAAGACACTGTTTACCATCAAGGTAGCGGTTGGACTGCAAATTAAGCCATTGTTGCATAGTGGCACTAAAGGCTGCAGATGAGCCGCCGCGGCCTAAGTTAGCCCTTGGACCAGCATCTTCGGTAATTCCGACAATAACAAATTGCACCCCATTGGTTTTAGCCTCACAAAGTGCCTGTTTAAGATCCGCTAAAGAGGGGGCTGATTCGGAGATAAGCTTGACGGTTTGGCCCAGTTTGCTTTCGCCATCTCTGCTGGAGAGGTATTGATTAACTTCACTGCGGGTCATTATCTGCAACATTAAGAACCTATTTCATTCAATTGGGGTTAGCTTTAAGGCTAATATGTCGAGCCACATATCTAGAGTCAAATACTTAGAGCTTATGACTTAAAAATAGGCCATAAAAAAGCCAGCATAGCTGGCTTTAGTCGATATTTAAACTGGTAATATGTAACCAGCAATATCAATCGATTATTCGATATCTAATGGCTCTGGCGATAAGATAACGCCAGTATTGTCAGCATAGATATGGTCGCATGGCAGGAATGTTACCCCACCAAAGTTAACTGGGATTTCAACTTCACCAACGCCATTAGTGTCAGCGCCAATCGGGATTGAAGCTAATGCTTGAATACCAATATCCATTTCTTCAAGGGTATCAACGTCACGTACTGAGCCGTAAACAATAATGCCTTCCCACTTGTTAGCCACTGCGATTTCAGCAATCGAGGCATCAATTAATGCACGGCGCATTGAACCGCCACCATCTACTAACAAGACTTTACCTTCGCCTTCTGCTTGCAGCGCATCAGCAATTAAGCCGTTATCTTCAAAACATTTGATGGTACTAATCGAACCACCAAAAGAGCTACAACCGCCGTAATTACTGAACATTGGTTCTACTACATCAACGACATCTAAATACATATCACACAATTCTGAGGTGTTGTATTCCATAGTGACACTCCTTGGGGTTAGCGATTCACAGAGGTTTTCGCCAGTTATCAAAGCAATAATATATGAATTATATGAGCTTTTTATGAAAATAACAGCGATATTCATCACTTGATAAAGATAATCAGTTAGTTGTTCAGTCTTTGGTCTTCAGGCGGGATGACTTAAACGGCTGTTGTTTATCGCTGTGATAAGCCCTTTATTAGCCTTAGTTCTTGTTTTTATATGATTAACTGCATTGTTGCCCTGTCTGTGGTGACTCCTTTGAGTAAGTTATGATTGTCATAAAAGTTTCGATAGCTTGTCATCTAAGCGTCATTAGCCCTATTTACAGTTCTTATTAAGGTTGAACAATTGAACTATAAGGATTTTGTATGGCTATGACGATTAGCGCACTGGATAAGTTTGTGTTTTGCCACATTATTACTTTTTGTCGAACTCATGAGTTAACCCCTTTAGCGAAAAGAATCTCAGCAAGTGGGGATGGCCATTATTACGTGTATATGGCGGTAGGTTTATTGTTTTTACATCCTCAAGGCAGTCAGTTTTTTAATTTGATGTTAGTGAGTTTTATCATTGAACTGCCGTTATATTTTGTCTTTAAAAATGCCATTCGCCGCACTAGGCCTTGCGCCGCTTTTGCAGGCTTTGATAGCAGCTTTCAGGCATCAGACAAATTTAGTTTGCCATCGGGGCATACTGCAGCGGCCTTTATTATGGCGATGGCTATCACTTCGACTTTTCCTGCATTGTGGCCAATCGCAATGACCTGGGCTGTGGCGATTGGATTATCTCGAATAGCGCTTGGGGTGCATTATCCATTGGATATTGTTGCTGGTATTGGGTTGGGGGTCGGTGTGGTTATCTTAGCCGAGCCGTTGATTTAGCTTGTCATAGCGCTGAAATTGGTCATTAAACAAGGTAAATCATGAAAATATTATACGGTGTTCAAGGGACGGGAAATGGCCATATTAGCCGTGCCAGAGTCATGGCAAAGGCGTTAAGTAAAACTGATATCGAGGTTGATTTTTTATTTAGTGGTCGCGCCAAAGATGAGTACTTTGATATGCAATGTTTTGGCGACTATCAAGTTAGAACGGGCATGTCTTTTATTACCGAAGACGGGCGAGTCAGCATTGGCAAAACCATTAAAAGAAATATCACTTCACCCATTTTGTCTGAAGTGAGACAACTTGATTTGAGCGGCTATGATTTAGTGTTAAACGACTTTGAGCCAGTGAGTGCTTGGGCTGCTAAAAAACAGGGCGTGACCGCAATTGCGATCAGTCATCAAGCGTCCTTACAATACTCAGTACCTAAACAGGGAATGAGCTGGTTTGATGAATTACTGTTAAACAACTTTGCACCTGCAGATATCAAATTAGGCTGTCATTGGCATCATTTCGGTTTTGCTATTTTACCTCCCTTTGTAGAAGTTGAGCCAAGTTGTGGTGCTCACAGTCATCAAATTTTGGTGTATTTACCCTTTGAAAGTGCCGACGCGATAGCAGCTTTTTTAAGGCCTTTTCCTGACTATCAATTTTTTGTTTACCATGGCAATAAGCCAAAGCAGTCATTACCAGATCATATTAATTGGTTCAGCTTTGATCGCTGTGGGTTTAAACAACACATGTCGCAATGTGGTGGGGTAATAGGTAATGCAGGTTTTGAGCTTGCCAGCGAGGCGATGACATTAGGTAAGAAGCTACTGGTTAAACCGCTTCAGGGGCAATTTGAGCAATCATCAAACGTAGCAGCATTAGAGCTGTTGGCTGCAGGACAAAGTATGGATAGCTTAGATAGTAAAATGTTAGCCCGATGGTTAAAGGCGGCGTCGCCCAAGCCTATTGCATATCCGCAAGTTGGTGATGCCTTGGTGGGGTGGTTACTACAAGGTAATTGGCATCAACATCAAGCGCTTTGCCATGATTTATGGTCCCAAGTCGATCTACCTGATAACTGGCGCAAGTAAATGGCATCAGTAAATCGAGCCTTTCTTTGTCTGTGACTCAAGATCAATCAGTTAGCCGCTAGCTTTGCTAATTACTTTGGTAAGTAATAAGTAATAAGTAATAAGTAATAAGTCACATTAGCTGACTTTTGAATGATGCTGATGAAGTTGCTCGAGTAACTCATCTTCCAAAGCAAAGCGCGCTTCCATTGCTTGAGCTAAATTAGAGAGATCGCTATCTAATTCTAGCAACATAGAATCGCTATCTGCTTCAGTATATTTGTCATTGAAGTCTAATGCGGCATCAGTTGATTCACTGATTTGTGGTAATAACAGTTGTGCTCGGGCTTTACTTTGTTCACCTGATTTTTCACACTCATTAACCAATTGATCGTATACCTCAAAATGACCTTCAGAGACATAATCAACTAATTGAGCGCAAAACTGCTTAACGGTATCTAGTTCAGGTAAGCTTTTTGCAGGGACTGAGTAAGGGGCGAGGCCAGCAATTTTGAAGTATTGGATCAGTAATGCTCTGCGGTGCTGCAGCCATTGATCAACCAGCTTATTGGAGCCACCCCATTTTTGTTCGGCTTTTTCTAGTTTTGTCAGCATTATCATTCTCAATTTAGTAACCAATACATAACACTTAATGTATGAGAGAAAGTAGTGATTAATCAACTCTTTTCTGCAAAAGAAGCAATGGATTGACCAGAGGAATGGGCTGAGTTACGAGGGAAATATTCTTTGTTATTGTAATCTAAAGAAAAATGCCCAGCGATAGCATGCTACCGCTGGGCAAATAGATTTTTAAGGGCTCGATTTATCGTGCTTCTTGATTGTTCTTGCTAGCGCAAACTTTTTATATCAAAGGTGCAGCGAGGGTGCAACTTTTTTGTTGAATTAGCTTCACACCTAGTCAAAAACAACCCTTTTTGTGAGCATATTAACGTTTATATTAGCAATTTTGATACTAGTAGGAGGGGCAGCTCACATAAATTTAGCAGAACTGGTTACATTAATACCTTAAGTCGCTAAACTACGGTTCAGCGGATATCAATATATGTTTAGGAATCAAGCCCAATGGCAGAATTAAAGAATGATCGTTATTTACGCGCTTTACTAAAACAGCCTGTTGACAGAACGCCAGTATGGATGATGCGTCAAGCTGGTCGTTACCTTCCAGAATACAAAGCAACCCGTGCTCAAGCCGGTGATTTCATGTCGCTTTGTAAAGACCAAGACTTGGCTTGTGAAGTGACTTTACAGCCATTACGTCGTTATGATTTAGATGCAGCTATTTTATTTTCAGACATTCTAACCATTCCAGATGCAATGGGCTTAGGTTTATACTTTGAAACTGGTGAGGGTCCACGTTTTGAACGTCGAGCTGATACCGTTGACTCGATTAAAAAGCTTTGCATTCCAGATCCAGAAGATGAACTTGGTTACGTGATGCGTGCAGTAAGCACGATTCGTCGCGAGCTAAAAGGTGAAGTACCGTTAATTGGTTTCTCTGGTTCTCCTTGGACGCTAGCCACTTATATGGTTGAAGGTGGTTCAAGCAAAACATTCGAAAAAATTAAGAAAATGGCTTACGAAGAGCCAGCAGCATTACACATGCTTTTAGACAAGTTAGCTGATTCAGTTATCTTGTACCTAAATGCACAAGTTGCTAACGGTGCTCAGTCGTTAATGATCTTTGATTCATGGGGCGGTGCGTTATCTCACCACGCTTACCGTGAGTTCTCATTACGTTACATGCAAAAAATCGTTGATGGCCTAACTCGCCATGCTGACGGTCGCCAAGTTCCTGTTACCTTGTTCACTAAAGGTGGCGGATTATGGTTAGAGTCTATGGCTGAAACTGGTTGTGATGCGCTCGGTTTAGATTGGACTGTTGATATCGGTGATGCACGTCGCCGTGTTGGTCATAAAGTTGCGCTGCAAGGCAACATGGACCCATCTGTACTTTATGCTTCACCAGAGCGTATTCATCAAGAAGTGGATCAAATCCTATCTTCTTACGGTGAAGGTACTGGCCATGTATTTAACTTGGGTCATGGTATCCATCAACATGTTAACCCAGAACATGCTGGTTCATTCATTAACTCAGTACATGAGCTATCAGCGAAATATCATAAGTAATTGATAATGATGCGCACAAAAAAGACGAGCAATGCTCGTCTTTTTTTTAATTCGTTTTCGACCACTGAGCTTTACCATATTTTATTCATCATAGTTTTAATGGTAATGAGTGCTCTCTATCACAAAGTGACAATTGAATATTCTAAATTGTGATCTTAACAAAACTCTTAGTGGGGTTTATTTGATACTTTATCGTCATTCTGAGAATTAAGTATTATTTAGCTAACTAGCTTTGTTTCATGATGAAACAGAGGCAAAAACTAGTAGCCTTTGCCAAAAAGAGTTAATTATGAAAATTCAAATTATTGTTGCTTTAATGTTCTTTGCTGTATTTGCTGCGCTACTACCAGGTACCCATTACATTTATGTGGCTAATGCCGATTATTATATGGGGCAATTTATGACTGTTGCGGCAGTATTATTAATGTGGGGCAGTTTAGCTGCTGGTTTTGTGAGTCTTTTCTTCCACAAAATTAAAAAACTTTATCAATCTATCTAAAGTTAATAGCTATTTCTGTAGCTGAATATAGGCGCTCCCTCTAAAGGGGCGTGTTCAGTTATGACCCTCAAAGTCACCTTAATTATAGGTGGCTTTGTTATTTTTAGTGTTTGTCTAATTTAGTGTGTGGCTAGTTCAATCATAAAACGGCTTCCTTTGCCGGGAGTGCTTTTAATATCAATACGGCACTTTAGGAGTCCAAGCAATTGGCGCACTATGGCTAAACCAACACCCAACTGTGGCAATGTTTGATTGGGCTCAAATGATAACTGCTGCATGGATAATTGTTTTAAGGCTTCGACTTCATGCTTATGCATGCCTGCGCCAGTATCTTTAACGGCTAACCAGCTTTGACCATTTAAGCTTTCGCTGTATACCTTGATGGTGCCACCTTTTGGGGTGTATCTCAGGGCATTATCTACAAGATTATTTAATATTCGACGCATTAATTGTGGGTCGGTATACACTTGCAGCTCATCGGCAATATTAAAGTCTAAGAGTATTCCAAGTTTTTGCGCTCTGGGTGCAAAAGTTTGTTTTAAATCCAGTAATACCTCTCGCAAATTAATTTGACTTATTTGGGCACTGATTTGACCATTTTCCAGTGCTGCTAATTCAAGTAATTGTGCCAGTAACTGCTGTAAGTTTTGCCCTGAATTAGCGGCGTACTCAATTAATTCTGGTTGGCGCTCTGCTGGCGGTAATAGTAGCCAGGTATCGATATATCCCAGCAAAGAGGTGAGTGGGGTTTTTAAGTCATGGGACAAATGCAGTAAGAAGTCATGTTTGGCTTGTTGTTGGCGTTTGACTTGTTGGTGTTGTTGGCTGATTTTATGCAGTAAATGATTAATATTGTCACTGAGGACTCTGATTTCTTCGCTGCCATTGTAACGGTTAGGCAAAGCCAGTGTGCCGCTTAATGGCGAATCTTTTAATTGGTTGAGATCGCTAGCTAATTTTTTAATTGGTTGGGTAAAAAAGCCCAGCAATAGCACAAATAACATTAGTGCAAAAATAATCCAAAAGCCAATGGTAGCGCCCCAAAGCTTGGGCTGATTTTCTGAGTTTATTAGTGCTTGCCAGCTATCATAATCTTCGCCGCCGATGATGACATATAAGTATCCACTGTGAAGCCCGTCAGTAGTGATGAGCGGGCTGACGGAAAAGATTTTTTCTGTTTTTTTTGAGCGGGGATCTGTGCCTAAAATCGGTAGGTCTCGACCTGCAATAAATTGCTTTATCTTGGCTAAATTTACTCGAGTGGTTTTGATTTTCTCTTCTTTGGCATCGTAAGCAATGACACGACCTTGTGGATCTAAGGTATAAATTTCAAAACTTGGGCCCAGCAGCATAAAGTCGTGAAATGCTTCTTTTAGCGCTGCATCTGAGGTAATCCCTTGTGACAATAACGGATTAATGTGCGCCATATGTTCAGCAAGTTGTAAGTGTAATGATTGCTGAATTTGATTACGGCTAAATTCATGGTTGAGTTGTAACCATTGCCACAGGGCTACAAAAAGTAGCAACACCATTAAAGTGGCAGATAAGAATAGTCGGTTAAATAAGCGGTTCATTAGAGACCCATATACACTTTAAAAATAACATGCTTAAAACGAATATCAGCTAAGTTGCTGATGGTGGAGAGAACTTATAGCCTACACCCCAAACGGTTTTGACTAATTCTGGATGCCCAGGGCTGTGGGCGAGTTTATTGCGTAAGCGATTAATGTGACTGTTAATCGTATGCTCATAACCGTCATAGTTGTAACCCCACACTGCCTCTAATAATTGCATTCGGCTAAATACTTGTAGTGGATGCTTGGCCATAAACAGCAACAGATCAAATTCTCTAGCGGTTAATTCCAGCGGGCAGTCATTGGTAATGACCTCACGGGTTGCTGCGTTAATGGTAACGCCATTAAACTGCAGTTGCTCAGAGCTGATTTGTTGAGTTTTACTACGCCTAAGCATGGCTTTTACTCGCGCTCGTAGCTCCAGCACACTAAAGGGTTTGACTAAGTAATCATCAGCACCGGCTTCAAGGCCCAATACAATATCGGCTTCTGAATCTTTGGCAGTTAGCATCATCACAGCAACCGAGTTGTCAGCTTCACGAAGTTGCTGGCACAACATAATGCCATCGCCATCTGGTAGCATACGGTCCATCAAAATCAAATCTATTACACTAGATTTAATGATGTTAAGCGCTTGGCTTAATGTGGTGGCATGAAACACCTCATAATTTAGTGCGGTTAGATTTAGCATGATGAGCCTTGCCAAATCTTGCTCATCTTCAACCAACAAAATATGTGGCTTGATTTGGTGCTGATGGTGCTTATTAGAATCATTCATCCAGAATTTCCCATTTCAGGTCCTTATCCAGCAGACCTGAGATGGGCGGATAAACTTTCAGCTTGTTTGGTTTTTAATCATAAAGGCTGATGCTTGCTATTGTGTGCGGCTGATTGATATGGCTATTGCCGGATTATCAAAACGGTGTGATGGCGTTAGGACTGAGTCCATTAAACCGTCATACATGGTGATCACGCCTGGATGAATATGAACAAAATCAACATCATCACGGGTTGCATTAAACCCCTCTCCGCCATCAGCAGGTCCGGGCATGGTACCTTTTTCTTCTGTATTAGCTTCAGTGCCAGCGTCGTAAACCATGCCTTTCATAGCGACCATAGTGTCGACTGCTAACATCGAAATGTCGTAACTGTTTAATCCAGTAAAGGCATCGTTGGTGTTTACCAGCATGGTTGCTACGGTAAGGTTGGCAACATCGGCTTCATCTAAAGTAATTGTGATGGTTTCTGACATGCCTGGCATCAATATACCAGCGCCACTGGCCGTAACCTCGATACCCTCAATAGCCGCTACATCACTTGAATCGCCGCCTTCAGCAATTTTCTCTAGGGCGACATTTGCGCTTTCGCCTGCTTGCCATAACATCACATCATTGCTATGAACGGCAATTGCAATCGGTGACATGGGTTGATTAGCCGTTAAGTTTGTCACTGTGACGCTATAGGTTTGCATTACCGTATCGGGCGTTGGGGTTGGAGTCGGCTCAGGAGACGGTGAGTTGTTATTGTCTGAACAGCCACTTAAGCCCAGCACAGCAATTAATGCTGCAGCACTCAGGCTATATTTATTGATATTTTTGATTGGATATTTCATCACATGCCCCTTATTTAACGGTAACAACAACTTTCGCAACAGGGTTTAACCAGCGATGAATTCGGCTGTCTAAATCACTGGCGCCGCCGGCTGGATCAGTATCACCAAGCACACCTGGGTGAGTGTGGACATAACCATTAGTAGCACCATCCATAACACCAGTACCATTCATACCTCCGTCACCACCTGGCGCTGCTGGAATACCTGCAACGCCGGACATTCCGCCGCCATTAACCACTTCATCATTGGCTTCAGTACCCGCATCATAGGCGTTTACATAAACTGCGTAAGTACCCGCCTCAGTCGGGATCTCCCAGCCATCTAACCCCATAAAGGCATCATTGGTTGGTAGTACCATAGCAACGATAGAAAGGTGCGTCATTTCCATTGAATCAAGCATGACATCACTGACATTAGCACCGGGGGCTAATAAACCCATGGCTGGGTTGGTAACAGTCACGCCACCTGCGCCCATAACTGCGGCATCTAAATCAGCAATATCCCCGCCCTCGGCCATTTTTTGTAATGCTGGTGTAGCCATTTCGCCTACTTGGAATAGGTGACTGTCAGCATCGTGTGCTGCAATAAACAATGGCGTGAAGTGATTACCGTGGGTTAGGTTAACAACACTGATTTCAACTTCAGCAGCATTAGCTGACATACTGAACAGGCCAGCGGCGATGAGTCCACAAGTCAGTAAGCTTGCTTTTTGTGCGATAGGTTTTAATACAGATGATTTCATAACGGAGCTCCTTTTGTTTAATTGCAATCGACTCTGCCAAAGGGATCTCACTGTGTTATCGCCAAATTATCACAAAAGTTTAACATCGTTATTTTTGCTAAATAATTGTGCTATCTTGGCGATATATTAAGACAACCTGGAGTCAATATAATAATGATAAGAAGCTTAACTCCTGATGATTTTCAACAAGTTATTGAACTCGGAAACTTGGTTCATGGTGAAGGGTATTTAAATCTATCTTCGCTTGAAAAAATTTATCGAATGGGTATAAAAAATAATATCAATGCTCACTTCATCGCAGAAAGTGAACAATTATCACCAACTAAAAATACCCATAATTCGACGGCTAATATTGTCGGTTTTAGGCTGACTTATGCCGCTGGGAAGTGGCCAGTTGATCAATGGTGTACTCCTGAAAAGTGGCCTGTTACTGCTGAAAACATGTGTTATTTCAAATGTAATACAGTAGCAGAAGCATATCGCGGTCAGGGGATTGGTTCTAAATTACTGCAAGCGTCTATTGCGGCTGTTAAGCAACAGGGCGCCAAAGCGGGGGTGAGTCACTTATGGCAACAAAGCCCAAATAACTCGGCGGTAGGTTACTTTACTCATGCTGGTGGGCAATTAATTAAACAACATCCGAGCCGTTGGAACCAAAAAGTAGACGGTAGCGATTATCTTTGTGTGCTTTGCGGCGATGATTGCCACTGCACAGCTTGTGAAATGGTGATTGAATTTAGCTAACCATTTATAGAGAGACGTTATCAAAAGGCTTTACTAAAAGGCTTTACTAAAAGGCTTTATTGCAGATTTTAGTGCCCGCATTTGCACTCATATAACCAAAATAAAAAGAGCCGCTGCTATGTATGATCCTTTAATAACCCCGAATGCTGCTTCACAACCACTGGCCAATAGCTATTGGGCAAGTACCCAAGCTTTGCCGCCACGCTTACCTCACCTAAGTGGTCATCAGCAAACGGATGTCGCGATAATTGGCGGCGGTTATACAGGATTACTGACGGCATATTATCTCGCCAGTAAATACCATATAGATTGCCATGTATTAGAGGCAAACCAAGTGGGTTTTGGTGCCAGCGCCCGTAATGCAGGTTTTGTATTAAAGGGCTCGGGCAGGTTGGGCTATGCCGCTATGGCAAAACGTTGGGATTTAGCCACCACTAAAGCCATTTATGGCGAGTTTAGCCAAGCTGTCGAGCGCGTTGAATCACTAATTCATAAATACAATATAGAGTGTGATCCGCAGGAGAAAGGCTACTTAAAGGTGGCGCATAACCCTAAGGCGTTGCAGCAGCTTAAAACAGCCGCTGACTTTATTCAGCAGCATTTAATACCTTCACCATTAGACAGTAAATCACCCTCGTCAGCAGGCTCTGCAAATATGGATCAGCATGCGCAATTTATTAATGCTGCAGACTTTCGCCGAGATTATTTAAATCATCACCAAGCCTATGGCGCACTGCGATTAAGTGATGGCTTTGGGGTAAACCCGCTAAAGTTATTGCTGGGCTATAAATCAATGGTTGAGCATCAAGGTGTCACCCTATCTGAAAGCTCATGCGTGCTTGACTGGATCGAGGAAAATGGCAAGCACCGTCTGTTCACTGAGCATGGTGAGTTAAGCGCAAATAAAGTGATAGTGGCCGCCAATGGCTATACGCCCAAAGCGTTTAATCACCGCATTGATGAAAAGTTTTTGCCAATACTCAGTAATATTATCGTCACTGAGCCACTTAGTGCTGATGAGCTGCAAGCCGCTGGTCTATTTAGCCATCAAGTAACCATGGACACCCGCATTTTAAAATATTACTTCAGGTTACTGCCTGATAATCGATTACTGTTTGGCGGCCGCGGCGCTGTGTGGGGGAAAGACGCTGCAGATCCGATTTATGGTCAGCGACTCAAGCTGGCCATGAATAAATGCTTTCCTGCATTAGCGACTAAAAAAGTGGCCTATAACTGGACGGGCTGGATAGCGGCACCAATGGATGATATGCCCCATGTAGTTGAGAAAAACGGCGTGGGTTACAGCTTAGGTTATTGCGGCGCTGGGGTGTCTTTTAGTGCACAAGCGGCTTTTCGATTAGCCCAAAGTATTGCCGGTGAAACACCAACTGAAATAGCTAATTTACCACTTTATCAAAACCCATTACCCCGTTTGCCCTTTGCTAAAGCAAGGCGAATAGGGCAATGGGGTTACTATCATTATGGCTGGTTGAAAGACCGTTTTGGATAACAGCTTATATAGTCATTTATATAGTCACTTATATAGCAGCAGGCTAAGTCCGTATTTTTGAAATTTATAAACCTTCTGTGAGTTGCAGTGATTCATCTAGCGGTTGTATTTTGATATTGAAATACGCATAGGATGCACTGATGAATGGGCAAACTAGGTTAAAGATTGCATAAGGCAAATAAGCAATGGTTGCTACGCCTAAGGTACTGGCCATGAAAGCACCGCAGGTATTCCACGGGATAAGTGGGCTAGTTACTGTAGCTGAATCTTCTAGAGTACGGCTTAGATTAACTGGCGCCAACTTGCGTTTTTGATATTCAATTTTTAGCATTCTACCGGGCAGTACAATGGCAATATATTGATCGGCAGTAATAATATTTGCGCCGATACAAACTCCCAAAGTGGTGATAATTAAGCTGCTAGTCCCCGTCACTAAACTTAAGATACTTTCCAGTAAGCGCGATAATGATCCTGTCACTTCCATCACGCCGCCAAATGTCATGGCGCAGAGGATTAACCAAACCGTGGTGACCATGCTGCTCATGCCGCCGCGGCTTAATAAGTTATCTAAAACCGTGTCACCTGTGGTGGCCACATAACCATCAAACATCGCAATCCAAATACCTTTAATGAGTGCTACTATCGGTAATAAGTTGTCCTCATTAACGTAGCTGACCACATTATCAAATTGGAAAATCGCCGCACAAATAGCCCCAGCAATCGTCCCTAGAATTACGGTAGGAAAGGCTGGCATTTTTTTGTTAGCAAAAAATAACACCACTAATAAAGGAATAAGCAGATGCAGGCCAGGTTGATAAGTTGCTTCGAGGAGCAACAGGGTGCTATCAAGATCTGAATTGAAGCTAGCAACATCGGCTGATAGCCCTAAAACAGTGAAGACAATTAGCGCAATGATAATGCTGGGAACCGTAGTCCAAGTCATGTATTTGATGTGGCTGAAAATATCAGAGCCTGCAACCGCTGGCGCTAGGTTGGTTGTGTCTGATAATGGTGACATTTTATCGCCAAAATAGGCGCCGCTAATAATCGCGCCAGCGGTGATATTAATATCTAATCCCATAGCGGAAGCTATACCAATTAAGGCAATACCTAGGGTACCCGCCACAGTCCAAGAGCTACCAATACTGATCGCGACCACGGCACATAAAATACAGCTAGCGGCATAAAAATATTGAGGGTGCAAAATCTGCATGCCGTAATAAATCATTGTCGGCACCGTGCCTGCCAAAATCCAAGTGCCAATCAGCGAGCCCACGGTAAATAGAATTAACAAGGCGCCAGTGGCAACACCAATACTTTTAATGATGCCGCGTTCCATTTCATTCCAGCTATAGCCATTTTTATAGCCAATTAAAATGGCGATACAGGCCGCGAGGATCAGCGCGATTTGGTTGGCACCAGATGAGCTATCGGAAGAAAAAAGATAAACCGCTGTGCCAAGCATTGCTATGAGGGCAAAGACGGGCGCAAGTGCGTCAAGCAAACTCGGTTGCTTGTGCTTATTATCGGACATTGGGTCATCCCTATTATTATTTTTATGGTGCTTTTATAAGCTCTTTTTATTGGTTTTCTGTCGTTGTAAGCAGCCAGTATTATTTGTTATTAATTTGTGACTGGTCGACATCCTGCCATAAATAGAAGGGATAAGTCGATGTTTTATAGCAATGGTCTGCAGTGATATAACTGGATCTTTTAGAGCGGGTCAGACAATTATGACTATTAAGTTAACTCGGTAAAATAGCTATTCGCTTAGGCTAATAAAAGTGAATAACTATGTAATATTTATAATGTGCTTTTTATCGAAACCTTAGCCTTTGTTTGAATAAATAGTCTTTGTTTGAATAAACTTTTATCACTCTTACAAATACTTGTATGTATATTTTCACTTATATCCTAGACTGTATTATTGAGAGCTTAGCGCTCAGTTTCAGCACTATTTCATCATCAGTAAGAGAGTTAATGCCATGTCCGCAGCGGAAAAATCATCTCGTAAGTTAAGTTTTTATATTATCGGCGTGATCCTGTTTGTGTGGTTGTATAGCCTATGGGCCGATAGAGTCACCCCTATGACAGGCGATGCGAGAGTCCATTCCTATTTGGTGAGAGTTGCCAGCCAAGTGGCTGGTAATATCGTTGATGTTAATGTCAAAAATAACCAAGTGGTAGAAGCGGGTGAGGTGCTGTTTAAAATCGACCCACGCAACTATCAAATTGCCTTACAGTCAGCCCAAGCTAACCTTGCTATCACAGGGCAAAGTATTGGCGCCAATACTGCAGCAGTTGAAGTTGCTCAAGCTAAAGTCATTGATGCATTAGCTGCACGTAATAATGCCAAAGAGCAAGCGGTTAGGATTAGCGAGTTAGCGGAAAAAGGCGTATTAAGCCAATCTGACTTAGATAATGCCATTGAGTCACGAGATAGAAGCCAAGCCAGTTATAACGCTGCTGAAGCCTCATTAGTACAAGCCAAACAAAATTTAGGCCCACAGGGTGAAAATAACCCGCAGTTATTGGCTGCCATGGCTAACCTTGAACAAGCGCAGCTAGACTTACAGCGCACCGAAGTGCTTGCCCCTTCGCAAGGCATAGTGACCAATTTACAACTTACTCTAGGGCAAAGAGCCACGGTTGGCACGCCGATGCTGACCTTTATAGATCCCCGCGGTATTTGGATTTCAGCACTGGTTAGAGAAAACTCTCTAGAGCATATTCGTGAGGGGCAACGAGTTGAAATTGTGCTCGATGCACTGCCAGGGAGGGTGTTGAATGGCAAAGTCGATAGCATAGGTTGGGGGACTGGTGGCAGTAATAATATTGACCAAGCAACAGGCTTTTTAACCGCAGATACCACATCGTTAAATGCCCAGCGTTATCCGGTTAACATTGTTTTTGAAGACCAAGATATACCGCAAAATATTCGTTATGGCTCCCAAGCTACCGTTGCCTTTTTTACAGAGCAAAGCAGCTTTGGCGAATGGTTAGCTAAAATTTGGATCCGAGTTGTGAGCGTGTGGACCTATGTTTCGTAATGCGGTGAATCCGATCATCAGGCTGGTATTTTTCCCGGTCTTTTTGCTGTTTTATTTGCAATACTCTGGGGCGGCTATGCCTATTTTAGCGCCGATGTTTGTGGTGATATTTTTAACCATCATGCCATCAAAGCCGCCTATGAGTATGTTACTTAAACTGCTTATCATATTATTC
Organism: Shewanella sp. 10N.286.51.B8; assembly: GCF_041469325.1. Taxonomy (NCBI): domain Bacteria; kingdom Pseudomonadati; phylum Pseudomonadota; class Gammaproteobacteria; order Alteromonadales; family Shewanellaceae; genus Shewanella; species Shewanella sp. 10N.286.51.B8. The sequence continues at coordinate 101,583 of NZ_JBFRKG010000008.1, read as the reverse complement.
TTTCTTAGCTTTATATTGGTGTTTCTTGCTGGGGTGTTAAAAGACACTCCCACAGGTTATGCGCTATTTTGCTGGGGATTATTTTTTTGGTGCTTTTACCGCAGTCATCACGATCCTAAAGATATGCTTGCCACCTTAGCCTTAATGGTGGTGATTATCATGACAGTGATGAATTTCCAAATGGGTGCGCCAGTGGACGTGTTACCTTGGTTGATGTTTGAAGCCTTTTTAATTGCCATCGTTATCACCTACATCAGTTTTTTATTATTCCCAGGTGATGAGCAAGATATTTTAATGGATGAAACCGTTAAAGAAGGGGCGCAAACTAACATTGGGCTTATCATGTTTAAAGCCACCGCCATGTGTATTACGCTGGTGGTACTTATCAGTATTGGCAGTACGCAAACCATGCTGATTGCCATCACCATTGGCAGTTTGATTAAAATTCCTATCTCGAATGATCATCGTATTTATAGCCAGAATAAAATTGTCACCACCGCCACTGGGATCTTATTTACCTTACCTGTGATGCTACTGTTTGCCTTTGGGGTTTCAACTTGGATGTTAATTGGGGTGACGTTATTTTGCGGGCTGCAGTTAGCTTGCTTTGGCATTCGTCGACAATGTCGCTTTAGTATTTACCAGTTATTGTTTACTAATTTTATCGTATTAACGTATCAAATCATTAAGCACCAAGCGGCAGATTCACTGTCGTCTGAATTTACCCGTTTAATCTCGATTGTTATTGCCATACTGGTTGGGGTGTTGATTTTGAATTTAAGCAAACACTCGGGGGTGCCTTTAGTAAAGGAAGATAAATAGTTTAATAAGCTCCTAATACTTTAATGGAATTGAATTTTGAACGCTAAAACAAAAATCCCTGTGACTTTTGGCATTAGTTGCCATCACAGGGATTTTTTTAATTCAGCATTAGGCTAAAAAAATTAACCTTTATCTTGCTCACGTGCGATAGCGCGGTAGGCAATATCAGTGCGGAAGTAGACGTCATCCCAGTGGATAGCATCGACTAGCTTGTATGCGCTAGCTTGTGCTTCTGTCACAGTGTTACCTAGTGCTGTGGCACATAAAACGCGGCCGCCTGCAGTGACAACATGGCCGTCTTTCATGGCGGTGCCAGCGTGGAATACTTTGGCGTTGTTATCACCTAATGATAAACCGTCAATCACGTCAGCTTTACGGTAAGCATCTGGGTATCCGCCTGCTGCAAGTACAACACCGACTGCTGCGCGTGAATCAAATTCAGCAGTCACTTTATCTAACTCACCCCGGGTAGCGGCTAGACAAAGCTCAACTAAGTCTGATTGCAGACGCATCATGATTGGCTGCGTTTCTGGGTCGCCAAAGCGGCAGTTGTACTCAAGTACTTTTGCGCTGCCATCTGGAGAAATCATTAAGCCTGCGTATAAGAAGCCGGTGTAAACATTGCCTTCTGCTGCCATGCCGTCGACCGTTGGGCGGATAACATTAGCAATGGTCCAGTCGTGAACAACTTGGGTCACTACTGGTGCAGGTGAATATGCACCCATGCCGCCAGTGTTAGGGCCGTTATCGCCGTTATCACGGGCTTTATGGTCCTGGCTGGTGGCCATTGCTAAAATGTTTTTACCATCTACCATTACGATAAAGCTGGCTTCTTCACCTTTTAAAAATTCTTCGATAACAACCCGTGAACCTGCTTCACCAAACTTGTTACCTGCTAGCATGTCTTCGATTGCGGCGTCAGCTTCAGCTTGGTCTGCCGCGATAATCACGCCTTTACCCGCTGCTAAGCCGTCAGCTTTAATCACCACAGGGAAACCTGTTTTGTTGGTTAACTCAACTGAGTAAGCTTTTGCTGCTTCAATTTCAGTGAAGTTTGAGTAGTCAGCTGTTGGGATGTTATGACGTGCTAAAAAGTCTTTAGTGAAGGCTTTTGAAGACTCAAGCTGTGCAGCGCCTTGAGTTGGACCAAAGATAGGCAAACCTGCTTCGTTAAAGGCATCCACTACGCCAAGTGCTAATGGTACTTCTGGGCCAACAATGGTGAGTTCAATTTTATTATCTTGAGCAAATTTAACCAGCTCTGAAATTGCTTCAACCTTAATGTCGATGTTTTCTAGTTTTGGCTCTAAGGCTGTACCAGCATTACCTGGTGCAACAAAAACTGTTTCAACTTGAGCTGATTGTGCTGCTTTCCAAGCTAACGCATGTTCGCGTCCGCCGCCACCAATAACAAATACTTGCATCTTTTAATCCTCTTATAGCTGCGCCATGGTCTCAATTTCTGCTTCAAACATGCTCACTTATGCTTATAAGCTCCGCGTGTTTTCATTGAACTTGAAACAATGGCTTGCTCTAATATGCTTAAAAAGTCCATGGTCTCAATTTCTGCTTCAAACATGCTCACTTATGCTTATAAGCTGCGCTTACTTTCATTGAACTTGAAACAATGGCTTGCTCTAATATGCTTAAAAAGTCCATGGTCTCAATTTCTGCTTCAAGCATGCTCACTTATGCTTATAAGCTGCGCTTACTTTCATTGAACTTGAAACAATGGCTGGCTCTAATATGATAAAAACTAAATTATAAAACACCAATGACTTAAGTTAAGTCATTGGTGTTGGCGTTTTAGTGACGGAAGTGACGCATGCCAGTAAATACCATGGCAATGCCGTGCTCATCTGCCGCTGCAATGATTTCTTCATCACGGATTGAACCGCCTGGCTGAATGATGCAGCTGATACCAGCCGCAGCTGCTGCATCGATACCGTCACGGAATGGGAAGAAGGCATCTGATGCCATCACTGACCCTTCAACCACTAAACCTTCGTCTGCCGCTTTAATGCCTGCAACTTTTGCTGAGTAAACGCGGCTCATTTGGCCTGCGCCGACGCCGATAGTCATGCCATCTTTTGCGTAAACAATCGCGTTAGATTTAACAAACTTAGCCACTTTCCAGCAGAACATTAAGTCAGTTAACTGTTCAGCAGTCGGTTGGCGTTTTGAAACCACTTTAACGTCAGCCACATCAACCATGCCTTGGTCGCGGTCTTGAACTAATAAACCGCCATTCACACGCTTGTAGTCTTGGGTGGTGGTTTTAGTGTTCCACTGGCCACACTCTAATAAACGCACGTTGGCTTTTGCTGCCACGATGTCGCGAGCCGCTTGGCTGACTTTAGGGGCAATGATCACTTCAACAAATTGACGGTCAACAATGGCTTTCGCGGTGTCAGCATCTAGCTCTTGGTTGAAAGCAATAATGCCGCCAAATGCAGAGGTTGGGTCAGTTTTAAATGCACGGTCGTATGCTTCTAATAAGCTGTCGCCTAAGGCCACACCACAAGGGTTTGCATGTTTAACAATGACACAAGCTGGGCCTTCAAACTCTTTCACACACTCTAGCGCAGCATCAGTATCTGCAATGTTGTTGTAAGACAGGGCTTTACCTTGCAATTGTGTTGCACTTGCAACCGATGCTTCATCAATGTTGCTATCAACATAGAAAGCCGCTTTTTGATGGCTGTTTTCGCCGTAGCGTAAATCTTGTTTTTTGATCAGCTGAGTATTGAACGTGCGTGGGAAGCTAGAATCTTCGTGGCACTCATCTTTACTGTGTGCAGGCACCATAGTGCCGAAGTAGTTAGCAATCATACCGTCGTAAGCGGCAGTGTGTTCGAATGCGGCAATGGCTAAATCAAAACGTGTTTCTAAGGTGGTGCTGCCGTTGTTTGCTTGCATCTCTGTAATCACGCGATCGTAGTCACTGGCGTTAACAACAATAGTGGTGTCTTTATGGTTTTTCGCAGTAGAACGTACCATGGTCGGGCCACCGATATCGATGTTCTCAACGGCGTCAGCTAACGTACAACCTTCTTTTGCCACAGTAGAAGCAAATGGGTAAAGGTTAACCGCAACTAAATCGATGGGTTTAATGGCATTTTGTTCCATTACGATTTCATCAATACCGCGACGGGCTAAGATGCCGCCGTGTACTTTTGGATGCAATGTTTTAACACGACCATCCATGATTTCAGGGTGACCGGTATAGTCAGATACTTCAGTGACAGGAATATTATTGTCAGCAAGTAATTTGGCTGTTCCGCCTGTAGAAAGTAGTTCTACGCCTTGCTCGTGAAGTGCTTTAGCAAACTCAAGCATTCCAGTTTTATCAGATACACTTAGCAGTGCGCGACGAATAGGTCTGACAGTATTCATGTAGGTACAGTGTCCACTATTTATTTTAAGGAAGTTTGGCAAAACAGAGCAGACATCGACATGGCTCTGCTTTGCAAAATTCCCTTAATGTTTTTACTTGTTAGGGGGTTGCTGCCTATAGACAGGGCGCGCGCATTTTATCGCAAAAGCACCATATAGGGTGTTTTTTCTGCGCGATTTCACAATATTGAAATAAGAACAAAGTTACTCACAAAATTTTATTCTATAAAAGCCTTGACCTTGGATTTAACTCTAAGGTTTATAGTAATACTTATACTCGTAATGATTATCTGTGTATTGCATCAGAATGTTTATCTTACTCATGGTGAATTTATGTATCGAATAGGTGAAGTCGCGGCGCTGTTTAATGTTAAAGCTGACACGCTGCGGTTTTATGAAAAACACGGTTTATTAGCGCCCTCTAGCCGCTCTGATGCGGGCTATCGACTTTATAATGAGGATGATACTGCCAAGTTAGGTTTTATTATTCGCGCCAAAGCGGTGGGCTTTAGTTTGAATGACATTGCCGAGTTGTTATCCATTGAGTTAGATAAATCCAACTGGGCATGTGCCGATGTAAAAGGGCTGGTGGACTCAAAGCTTAAACAAGTACAAGACAAGATGGCCGAGCTCGCCAATTTTGCTAACTCATTGGGCAAATTATCAGCGGCCTGTTGCGGCGGCCCTGAAAGCGCTGAACATTGCTCAATTTTAGAAGCATTAGAGTCAACAGATAAAGAATTAAATCCAAAAGCTGAACAGCAACGTCATACAGCAAAGCAGCCTCAAGGTTAGGAGCGCATTATGTTATTAAGCAATTTTTTAGAGTTATTTTTAGAGTCCGCTCCGTGGCTATTATTAGGCTTAGTGTTGGCCGGTTTGTTGAAAGTCTTTGTGCCCATGGCATGGATGCAAAAACAACTTGGTGGTCACGGCTTAAAAACAGTAGTTAAAGCAGCTGTGATTGGCGCGCCGTTACCTTTATGTTCTTGCGGGGTTATTCCTGCTGCAGTGGGTTTGCGTCGCTCTGGCGCATCAAAAGCGGCTACAACCTCATTTTTAGTATCAACGCCTGAAACTGGGGTGGATTCGGTTACGGTATCTTATGTGTTGTTAGGGCCATTTATGGCCATTGTGCGTCCGATAGCGGCGATCACCAGCGCCATTGTGGCGGGTTTATTAGTCGGTCGTGATGATGACGATGGTAAGGTCGTCAGCGAAGTTAAAGACGATGCTGCTACTAATACAGCAACTAATACCGCAACTACAACAGCGATGACGATGAAGCCTGCTGCTAATGCATCAGTGATGCAGCCAATGAGTGCCGCTGTTGTAAAATCAGTGCCAGTCGCTAAAGCCAGTAGTTGTTGTGCGAGTAAATCTGAATCGGTTAAGGCTGAGGCAGCGAGTTGTTGCTCGAGCAAGTCTGAATCCGTTAAGGCTGAGGCTACAAGTTGCTGTTCAAGCAAGTCTGAATCCGTTAAGGCTGAGGTGTCGAGTTGTTGTGCGAGCAAGTCTGAATCCGTTAAGGCTGAGGCGTCGAGTTGTTGTGCGAGCAAGTCTGAATCCGTTAAGGCTGAGGCTACAAGTTGCTGTTCAAGCAAGTCAGAGGCCGCTAAAGAACAGACAAGTAGTTGTTGTTCAAGTGAGACAACGTCTGCTGCCAGTGAAGAAAGCTGCTGTGAATCCACTAAAGACATGGCGACAGAGCTTAAACAAGAAACTATTCTGTCTCGTATCTTCACTGGACTTAAGTATGCCGCAACCGATTTAGTGCGAGATACGACATTGTGGTTATTAGTCGGATTATTCTTTGCTGCGTTAGTACAAACCTATGTGCCGACTGACTTTTTAGCAAAATGGGGTGATGGCATTCTCGCTATGCTAGTCATGGTGTTAATTTCAGTGCCTATGTATATCTGCGCCACCGCATCAACACCTATTGCTGCTGGTTTGTTATTAGCAGGGGTATCACCGGGTGCGGTCTTAGTATTCATGATGGCAGGGCCTGCGACTAATATCGCCACATTAGGTGTGGTTGCAAAAGAGTTAGGTAAACGCGCCTTGTTTGGCTACTTAGGCGGCGTATTAGGTGTGGCTTTGGTTGCAGGGATATTGGTTAACTATCTTGTGGCTGAGTTTGGCTTTGTAGTGATGCCGCAAATTGGTGAACACCACGAGTTACTCCCTCACTGGTTAGTGCTAAGTTCTGGCATTGTGTTAGCGGTACTAATGGCAAAAGTCGTTTGGGATAAACTGCCTAAAATGAACATAAAACGAGATTGCTGTTCATAAGCTTTGATTGTCCCTTATAAACCACAAAGGCCCTTGAAGGGCCTTTTTTATGTGAGTTATTGCCATTTATAGAGGGCTTGGCCGTAAGAACATCTTAAAGCGCTATTTATATCGGTTTAATGGTCAAATCTAGTCGATATATAAGAAGAAAATAATTAATAATTTAACATTTTTAGCACTCATAAAATTACGAGCTAGATACATTTTGATGCAAACGTTATTAAAAACAGGTATTTAATTGTTTGTTAAATAAGCTGGTCATTATATAAGGAAGTGCTTAATAAGATCTGGATCAAATAATTACCATAAAGAGTTATTTTAATATTTATTACGGCATTGTGTGTGATGGTTATCACCCTTCGACTTTGTAGAAAAGATTATATTCAAGGTTGGTTTATACCTAATAAGTAGTAATAAGCTACTAGGAGTGATGATGAAACATTTAACGAAAAGCAAATTAGCATTTGTTATCGCAGCAGCAATGGGGATTGCGGGTTGTGGTAGTGATGGCAAAGACGGTCAAGATGGCGCGCCAGGTGAACCTGGTGAACCAAGTAACCCACCAGTAGTAGAAATGTCAGAAGTGACCACTGTTACTATGATCAATCATGCATTAGAAGAAGGTCAAATTCGCTATGAATTTGAAGTAACTAATGAAGACGGTGAATTAGTTAACGGTTTAGCGAAAGCTGAAGCTAAATTTGCTGAAAAAACTGAACGCGGCGTTGTCATGAATCGCGATGGTGCTATCGGCGGTTATACTGATACAACTAAAGAAGGTGCAGTATTAAACGCGCTTGGCGATGGTCATTATGAGTTCATTGCGCCTATGCCTGCAGTAACAACTGCTTCAGAAGGTATTGTTTGGCTACGTGTTGGCGGTGATGACACTACTGAAATCGCACGTTCACAACCTATGGTTGTGGCAAAAGCCGAAATGATTCATACAACAACGACTGAAGCTTGTCAGTCTTGTCACGTTGATTATGCAGCATCACACCTCAAACACCCTAGCTACACAGCAATTAATGCTGATGGCGAAGTAGATTTAGTCGGTGGTTGTATGGTGTGTCATAACAACGTATCTAAAGCTGAAGAGAATGGCGGTTATGCAACCAATACATTCCAAAAAATTGGTCATATCAATCATGTGACTCGAACTGAAGATGGCGAAGAAGTATTAGGTTTTGAAAAAGATTTCGCTGTAACTAATTGTTATACCTGTCACGCAGAACCTGTAATGAATAACGGTAATGTGACTGGCAACGGGTGTAGTGATTGTCATAATACTGGCGATGTAGCAGTTGCTAGTGTAATGGCGGATCCTAGCTTTGATATGCGTGAACTACATGCTTCAGCTGCAGGTGTAACTGAGCGTAAGTCAATGCGTGAAAACTACTCTACTGAAACTTCAGCGGTTTACCATGATGCTGATTTAGAGTTTACCGATCACAAAGATGTTTCTTGGGTTGGCGCTTACTGTGTTGATGTGAAGTTGTTTGATAACTCTGGTGAAACACCAGTGCAGTTAAATATTGGTGAAATGTATGAAGCACACGAAGTAACCTATGCAGGTGCTTATGTTAACGCCTATGACAATGAAACAGACTCAATTGTTGCACGTGTCATTGGTCATGGTGCGGAAGGTTATGTAGAACGTGAAGATGGTACGCGTTCAGTTTGTTACGGTGAGCTATTAAATGCACCTGGTAGTGGATATGAAAATGCGCATCTTACTACAAGCTCACGTGTCACTTTAGCTGATACAAATTGGCAAGATGATGATGGCAAATTTGGCGTATCATTTACTGGCTACTCTGAAGTAGTGGATAATACATTTACCGCTATCGATAAGCCATTCTCACGTCGTCATAATATTGATGCCAACAGCTGTACTACATGCCATACCAATGAAACTAACTACCATAAAAATGGTAGTTATAATGATGGTGGCGAATCATGTATCGCATGTCATAACAATGGTCAAGATCGTAGCTCTAAAAACTCTGCTCCAGGCTTTGGCCCTATGGTTCACAGCATGCACTGGGGTATCGGTAATGCGCTATCTGGTAGTAAAGTAGATGAAGACGGCAACAATATTGCAAACTCAGCTGACCGCCTAAACGCTGAAAATTGTGTTTCTTGTCATGCTGAAGGTATTGATTTAGAAGCGGTACCTAATCGGTACATGCGTGCTAAAGCCTTCCATGGTGGCGATACGACTAAAATGGCCAGCCCAATCACGGCTAACTGTTTCTCTTGTCACGAACACAATACAGACTCTGCGCTGAACCACATGGAACAAAATGGTGGTACGATTGATGCTGAAGTCGTTGAAGGCTGGTACACACAACCAACATCAGAATCTTGTGCAACGTGTCATGCTGAAGGTAAATCATTCGGTATCGAGAAGTTCCATAACTTTGAACGTTAATGATTCATTATCGACATAAATGCCCTGCAAGGTTATGTTGATAACAATGATTTAATCGTGAGAGATTAAAAACAAAAGAGCCACTATGACTAGTGGCTCTTTTTTTACGTTTGTGTTGCAAAATTAATGCAATTTAGCGCAACAAATAAGTCATTTTAAAGACGCTTTTAATATTATTGACTAAAAATAATATTCAACTTTTCCGCTAAGCGAATGCCTGCTTGCTGCATTCTTAGCTCCACAGTTGGGGTGTGGTCGAAAATATATTGGAAGCGCAAATCAGGCTGATCATCACGATTTTTTTCTAACTCATACGCTGCATCACGCAAAGCTTTGGATTCATCCGCCCACACATAATAGTTTTGGCCTTGCCAGTCGCTGATATCTTTTGCTGAAATACGACTGATAAATTTAGTGTATTCGGTATAGCTTAATTTTTGATGCTCAATCAGCTTGCTATCCCACACTGAATGCAAGTTAGTGTCGTCACCAAACCACTTCAATTTTACAGCATTGCCGCCACGGTCATGGCTATGACCTACGTGTAATGGCTGATGAATATCGCCGACAAAGTGCACATAAAAAGCCAATGCTTGCCATTTTTCTTGTTCAGGTGTGGTGGTGCTTTTTAGTACTTGTTCATATTTTTCAAGACGCTCAATAATATCGCCTTTCGGGTTTCGGGTGACAGTGTCCCAGGTTTTACCATCGTCAATTGACACATAATGCCAAGGCGATGAGTGATACCAATTTTTGTCTGAACGGATCTCATCTGCCCAAGTAGACATCTGGGCCAGTGATTCACCTTTTGTCAGTTGATTAATCTTTTCTTGAGCGGTTTTGGATAAATTATTTTGGGCAATTTCACCAATAATACGGTGACCTAATTGGCCAAATGCCTGTGCTTGCTGACTAGTAAAAACGGATAAAGCCAGTGTGGCACTGATTAACAATACAGCAGGTTTCATTATTATTATTCCATTGGCATTTAAGTAGCTTGGACCTAGTAAACCACTTAAATGAGGTTAGACAGCGAATGATGAAAGTCACTTTTTAGATTAATTTTTTGTGACTAAAGAGTCTACTTTACGGCTGTTATTCATGCTTTGTTGTGGATGTTGCGCGAAGTTGACGGTCGCAGTTTAAGTTTTGTTGCTAAATAGTTCAACAATGACATGATTTTGAAACAAATTGGTTATAAACTAGCGCCTGAAGTTTTTACTCTACAAACTTCTTTATAAAGCTAGATTAACTAGTACATAAATAAATATAAAAATATTTCAGGGGTCTGAAAATGTTAAACAATAAAATCAGTCGCTTAGCGCTAGCGACATGCTTTGCTATGGGCGTTTCTCTACCAGCCATGGCCGCAGATACTGCATCAAACATCCGCGGTCAGATTGTTGGTCCTCAAGGAAATGCTGTTACAGATGCAACAATTACTATCATCCATGAACCAACTGGGACAGTCACTGAAGTGTCAGTAGGCGCTGATGGTCAATTCCTTGCTCGTGGTCTTCGTGTTGGTGGTCCTTATCTGATCAAAGTTGATTCAGGTAAATTTGCTGATGATATAGAGCAAGATTTATATCTAAACGTCGGTGAAACATTACGTTTTAACCGTACTCTGCAATCTGCAGCTGATATGGAACGTATCGGTGTTGTCGGAACTGCGAGTTACTATCGCAGCGCAGGCGCTAATAGTGAATTTGGCGCAAAAGAAATTGCTAACGCACCAGGCATTAGCCGTGACTTGAAAGATGTTCTGCGTCAAAATCCAATGGCTGTTGTCGGCACTGATGGTATCTCAATGAGTGTAGCAGGGATGAACCCTCGCTTTAACACCTTCGTTGTCGATGGTATTTCTCAAAATGATGATTTCGGCCTTAACTCAAACGGTTATCCAACTCAGCGCTCTCCAATTTCAATCGATGCGGTTGAGAGTGTTGCGTTAAATGTATCTCCTTATACAGCACGATTAGGTGGCTTTACTGGCGCGCAGATTAATGCGGTAACTAAGTCTGGTACTAACGAAGTTTCAGGTACCGTTTTTTACGAAATGACCAATGACAGCATGGCTGGTGAAGGTCTTACTCGCGCAGATGAAGATGGTGTTCGTGAAAAGGTAGAACAAAAATTCGAAGAAAAAACCTTTGGAGGCACCATTGGCTTCCCAATCATCAAAGATAAACTGTTTTTCTTTGGTTCTTATGAAAGCTTTGATGCGCCAAAATCTGCTGAATGGGGACCTGAAGGAGCTGGTTTTGGCAACAACTCTGACATAACAGAAGCCGAATTGCAGCGTGTGAGAGATGCAGCAGCAAGCATTTACGGTCTAGAAAATATTGGTGCTTACGATAAAACCCCTCAAGAAGAAGATAAGAAAATTCTGGCTAAAATTGACTGGAATATTAACGACGATCACCGTGCCAGTTTTACTTATCAAAATACCAAAGGTAACTTAACTAACAACTTAGCAAGCAACTCAAGCAGCATTAAGTTATCAAGCACTTGGTATAACAAAGAAGAAATCTTAGAGACGTACGCTGCTAATTTATACAGCGACTGGACTGAAGATTTCAGTACTGAAATTAAAGTGGCATACAAAGATACCACTTCAAACTCAAACACCATTGATGACCTAGGTATTGGCCAAGTTGAAGTACAAACTTACTGGTTCCCAAATGCTGATGAACCATGGAAAAGCTTTGGTTCAGGCGACAAAGTTACCTTTGGTACTGATAAATCACGCCAAGCTAATGAGCTAAATAACCAAAATTTAGAAATGCGTTTTGTTGGTGATTACTACTTAGGTGATCATGAAATAGGCTTTGGTGTGCAATACAATAAAATTGAAGTATTCAATTTGTTCGCACAAAACGTATCGGGTAATTGGAGTTTCAAATCAATTGAAGACTTTGAGCAGGCCATTGTTGATGACTTCTTTTATTCAAATGCAAAGTCAGGCAATCCAACAGACGTAGCTGCAGAATTTAATATGAGTACTTTAGCGTTGTTTGCTGAGGATACTTGGAATATTAATGACGACTTAGAAATGACCTTTGGCTTACGCTACGAAACCATCAGCATGTCAGACTCACCTGCATTGAATGATAACTTTGTTGAACGCTATGGTTTTGCCAACAATGCTACTTTTGATGGCAAGGATATCTGGCTGCCACGTATCGGTTTAACTTATATCCTATCAGATGACGTGAAGTTGCGCGGTGGGGTGGGTCGTTATAGCGGTGGTTCACCAACGGTATGGATGTCTAACAGTTTCTCAAATGATGGTAATAGCTTACTAACATATGATGGTGGCTGGGATAACGCATGGGGCACGCCGGACTTTGGTGATGTACCAAGTGACGCACAAGATGGTTTAGTGGGCGGCGATGGTAACACTAACTCATTAGATCCTGATTTCGATTTACCTTCTGATTGGCGTGCAAGCATTGGCTTTGATAGCACCTGGGACTTCGGTGCACTAGGTCAAGATTGGTTCTTTGGTGGTGAATTCTTATATATCCAAAAAGAAAATGATGTTGCTTGGGTTGATCTCGCACGTCGTGAACTGAAAACGGATGATACTGGCCGCGTTATTTATGAAACATGGGACCCATTAGCTAACAATGGTGTTGGTGGAAACACTGACCGTTATGACTTGATGCTGACCAATGCCGAAGAAGATGGCACCAGTAAAACGTTATCTTTTACCTTAGCTAAGAGTTGGGATATGGGCCTGAATATGCGTGCTAGTTATGCATATAACTCAGTAGATGAAGGTAACCAAGGCTCATCTTCAACAGCCACTTCTAACTACCAATACACACCTGTTCAATCTGATCGCAATGGTACCTCTATGGGTCCTGGTTACTATGAAACGCCACACCGTTTCACTGTTAGCCTAGGTTATGAAACTGAGTTTGTTGCTGGTTATGCATCTAGCTTCAATATGTTCTACGAAGCCCGTGAAGGTAACCCGTTAACTTGGGTGCTTGGCTCTTATAAAGACGGTGGTTTCGGGGATCAAAGTGCGTTTTATGGTTCTTCATACTATCTACCTTATATACCAACGGACGCGGATGATCCGTTAGTAGAATATAACGGTTTAACGTACGAAGAGTTCAAGAAGGCGATTGATGAAATCGGTCTGAGTAAGTACGCAGGTGGTATTGCAGGTAAGGGTACTAGTAACCAACCATGGGTACATCAATTAGATTTCCGTTTCACTCAGGAATTACCAGGATTTATGGATGGGCATAAAGGTATTTTATACTTTGACGTGAAAAACGTACTTAACCTGATGAATGATGATTGGGGCCGTGTAGAAACACAAAGCTATGGTAGTAAGAAGTTGGTAGACCATAATTATAACCCAGAAACGGGTGTTTACTCTTACTCAGTGCCTTACGGGCAAGATGGGTTAGAGACTGACAATTACAATAGCTATGACGTAAACAAGTCTACTTGGCAGTTAAAAGTTGGCGTTAAATACAAGTTCTAAATTGAGCTAATTTAACCGATAAAATACCGAGCTTTGGCTCGGTATTTTTTGGGCTGAAATTCACTGGTTAATCAGCCTATTTAATCATGCTAGACTGCGGCCATAGAGATCAATTTTTGGTGGGTAGTTATGTCGTTACTAAATTCAATGCACTGGAAGCTATTGAGCTTTAATGAACTCAGCCTTGATGAGTTGTATGAGCTATTAAAACTCAGAGTCGATGTGTTTGTGGTAGAGCAAAACTGCCCTTATCCCGAGCTTGATGATAAAGACCGATTACCGCAAACCAAGCATTTGTTAGGAATGAATCAGCAAGGTGAACTCATTGCGTATACGCGAATTTTAGCGGCAGGTGTGAGTTATGATGAAGCCAGTATTGGCCGAGTGATTGTGGCAGAAAAGGGCCGTGGACATGGTATTGCACATGCGTTAATGCAGCGCTCAATTAATGTTGTTAAAACTCAGTGGCCGCAAACCAGCATCCAAATAGGCGCGCAACAACATCTCAGCGATTTTTATCAGCAGCAGGGCTTTATCTTAAATTCAGAAATGTATCTTGAAGACGGCATACCGCATATCGATATGCTACTTAATTTACAAAATAACTAGTCATTTAAGACTGCTATAGGAACAGTTTATTTAGTTTGTATTAGCGTATTTATATTATCAGTATTAAGGAAAAATAATGTCAGATTTTATCATCAATAATACCCGTATCGTCTGTGTTGCTCAGTTTGTTGCTAAAGAAGGTAAACGTGATTTACTGGTTGAAGCTCTTGCTAAGCTGATCCCAGCGACTCGCCGAGAATTAGGCTGTATTCGCTACGAGTTAAATATCAGTTTAGATGATGATAGCAAAGTGGCCTTTGTGGAAAAATTTGCCGACAGAGCAGTATTTGATAAACATAATGCGACTGATTATATTCAAAATTATTTCCATAATGTTATGCCTGAGCTTGTTGAGTCACATAAGGTTGAAGTGTTCAATGAAGTGATTGCTTAAGCATTAAACTGATTAGCAAAATGAAAAAAAGAGTGCGAGTGCACTCTTTAAATTATTTCGATTATACGATGATAGCTTTGTTAATCGCTAAGTTTAATGGGGCTTAGGTAATTCCCTTAAGGTTAAATTAGGGTGTAAATTTAACTCACCTTCATGGTCAATAATGGCGATGTCATCTTGCTGAGAAATTACAGCCAGAGGGCCTTCTGGCATGCTTCTCACAAAAAGCAATCTGTAACCAAAGCGGTTTAAATCGTATAGGGCAACTTTTTGATCTGCAGTCAGCAACTCCCAATGCTCTTCATGAGAACGAGGGTTTTCACGTCTTTCACTGAGCTGATATGCGACTTGATTCATAAATCAATTGGCCTGAATAATTATTTTTATTAATCGACTATAAACAAGCAAAATGATCAATTCAAACGTTTTATTGCAAAAAATAGAATGAAAAACAATCTTAACGAGTGTTTTTAATACAAAAACTGTCATTGATAGGGATTTAGAGGTTATTTAGATGATTCACTATATTGAACCGGTTTATCGACCACCATCAGAGTGGAAGTCGCTGATATTGCAGGTGACCAATGGTTGTAGCTGGAACCAATGTTCCTTTTGCGATATGTATACCCAAGAGCAAAAAAAATTTCGCGCCCACAAAGTCGATGCTATTGAGCAAGATATTCTCAGCGCTGCCGCTTCAGGGGTACCAATCTCTAGAGTATTTCTAGCTGATGGTGATGCAATGACGTTGCCGTTTAAGCGCTTAAAAGAAATCTGCCAGCTGATTAATAAACATTTACCCAGTGTCACTCGCATTAGTAGTTATTGCTTACCGCGTAATTTAACTAACAAAACCGTTGAACAGTTGGCGGAGCTTAAAGCCTTAGGCTTGTCTTTACTTTATATCGGCTGTGAAAGTGGTGACGATGAAGTGTTAACCCGTATCCAAAAAGGCGAAACCTTTGAATCCTCTTTAGCTGCTTTAAGCAAAATAAAGCAAGCCGGGATCAAGTCATCAGTGATGATTTTAATGGGGCTAGGGGGCAAGGCGCTTTCTATTCAGCACGCTAAGGCATCTGCAGAGTTGATGAATCAAGCTCAGCCTGAGTATTTATCTACCTTGGTGGTGACATTGCCATTGGGGACCGAGAGAATGGATCAGGCATTTGATGGTGATTTTGTGTTGCCCGATCAACTGGGGCTGTTGACCGAAATGCAAACTTTGTTATCGGGCCTTACACTGGAGAAAACTATTTTTCGTTCTGATCATGCCTCAAACTATTTAGTGCTGAAAGGCGTTTTAGGCAAAGATAAGCCGCAATTACTGGCTCAAGTAGAACAAGCGATTAAAGGCAGTATTCCGTTACGCCAAGAATGGCAGCGGGGCTTGTAATTAACAGTGCCAATTGTGGTATCACAATTGGCACAGAGCTTATCGAGTATGTTTTTAAGGCTTATTGCTATTGACTCTATTCTTCGGCTACCGCCGTCATTAAGGCATTTTTGAAATCATTGACCCAGTGACGATAAACCGTTTTAACATCACCCCAATTGAATACTTGGGTGTTTTGACGCCATTGATCAAAGCCCACACCGCGATCAGCCGCTTTGGCTAACACTTCACCGCTTTGTCCATCTTTAAGTACCGCCAATAACACCATTGAGCCTGAGTTTTGGGTATAAGTTTTTCCCATGGAATTATAGCTTCTGCGGGATTTTTCAATTGGCGCGCTTAAGCGGATATCGGTTACAGCGGTTTCAATCACTAAGGTGTTAGGACCTTTTTCTGTGACTAACTCAAAGGGCTGCTCACTATTGAACACATCGCTAACGGTTTTACTAAATTGCAGCGCCATTTTATCAAGGGACTCTTGGGGTAAGTCGTAGGTGGCATTAGGCCCTTCAGTTTGTTTATTAATTCGAGGCGCTCGATAACCTTCAGGATGATCATTGGTGACTTGGGTCGGTTCAAAGTACAGTTTGGTATATTGGCGCCAATTTACATCGGGTCTTGCGTACGATAAGGCCAGTCTGGAGTTATCGACTTTAACTAAACCTTCTTTGGTTATTTCAGCGTCCGGTCCTTGTTGCAGGCTGGCAGGCCCCGATGCACAGCCCATGAGAGTGAATGCTATCAAGCAAATTAAGGGGCTAGCAGTTAAATAAGTCTTGCGCATATAATCAATCCATTAATGTATATTGTGCTAATAAATATGGCAGCTATCACTGCAGAGTCAATAATAGATTTAGCGCTCAGAGTCAGTGTTTGAATTATGGCTTTTGGTTAAACAAGACTAAAAATAGAAGGTTTATGAGCATGAGTTCAAACATGGATATTCGAGTCGATGATTTGTCTGGCGTTGAGGTGGCGGCACTATTAAATGAACACTTGCAGGACATGTACGCCACGTCGCCAGCAGAAAGTGTCCATGCGCTAGATTTAACCAAACTGCGCCAAGATGATATTACCTTTTGGACTGTGTGGGAAAATCAGCAGCTACTTGGCTGCGGCGCAATTAAACAATTAACTGCCAGCCACGGTGAAATAAAGTCGATGCGGGTTGCTAATGCAGATCGCGGTAAAGGTGTTGCTAAGCACTTACTGCAACATATGCTAGCGTTTGCTAAATGTCAGGGTTATGAGAAGTTAAGCCTAGAAACCGGCTCAATGGATTTTTTTAAACCCGCAAGGCAATTGTATCAAAGCTTTGGTTTTGACATTGGCGATAAGTTTGCTGATTATGATAATGACCCTAGCAGCCTATTTATGCATAAAACCTTAACGGCCTGAGTGGCATTGAGCTGACGAAGAGGCAGGTTATGCCTCATCTTGAAAGATATCTTCAATGGTTAGCCCAAAAAGGCGCGCCGCTTTAAATGCCAATGGCAAACTTGGATCAAACTTTCCTTTCTCAATAGCATTAATAGTCTGTCTGGAAACGCTCAGTAACTCTGCCAGTTGTGCTTGGGTTAAGTCCCGTTCTGCGCGAAGTACTTTTAATCTGTTTTTCATCGGTACTTCCTATTGCCTAAAATTATCCCCACCATGTAGGTCAAACTCATGATGATGACTAAGTGAGATATCTCTGCATGAGCATTAATCAGCCCTGTGGTGTCGAGCGTTGAATAACTGATGCCCACAATTAATCCGACGCCTAAACTCAGCCCCATGGCGTTAAGCTGAATTTTTTGTTGTAGTTCATCAAGGGAAGCTAGGTGTTTTTTATTAGCGAAAATCATCCCGATACCGACCAAAAAATTAAATCCAATCGCAGCGGCGGTAATGATGTCATGTTGCGACCAAATAAACATTGGACCAAAAGTCGATATCGCGAGTGTGATGACCCATGCAGCGGTCCATTTGGCTAAACGATTGCTGTTAACGTTATTGCACTTTTTCCAATCATTTTCTGTTGAGTTAGGTGTATTCATAAATCATTCCTTTCAAGTTAGCTTGTCTTTAAGTAAAGTAAACTTGACCTAACTATGTAACTAAAAATTACTCATGTCAAGTTTTGATGACATTTAGTAAGCAAATGGTGACTTTTACTGATGACTATAACGGTGACAATATAAAGCTGAATTCAGCCAGTTATTATATAAACTGGCTGAGAATACTTAGATATTTTACGTTGAAATAACGATTGTTTACTTAGCTTTTAGCATTCGCCTGAAGACATATTTTACGGGCTAAGCTACTGCTGCAAATGTATTTCTCTTACAGGACATGGAATGGTTATATCAGCTGATTTAAGCGCTTTGATTATGGCTAAATTCGCTTGGTACTTGTCTTCAAAATAGCTATTGGTTGGCACCCAATAACGCACACCGATTTCCATCCCGATACTGTTGAAATCATTAATGCCCACTTGTGGAGTGCGCGTTTGGCTGACGCCTCCATGGCTCATGACAGCATCTGAAATCAATTTAATCACTTGCTGGGGATCGGTTTGATAATCAATATTAAATTGAGTGTCGACTAGCTTATATTCATGAGAGTTATGCAGTATTTCACCGACAATATGTTTATTAGGGATACTGATTAACTCGCCTTCTTCATTGGTTAATATGGTTAAGCCGAGCTGAATTTGTTTTACCACTCCAGCCACACCTTTAATTTCAATGGTGTTACCAATAACAAAAGGTCGGGTAACAATAATGGTGACCCCAGCAGCATAGTTGGCCAGCATCCCCTGAAGTGCTAAACCTGCACCTAATGATGCGGCACCAATTGCGGCCACCATTGGGGTGACGCTAATACCGAGTTTCCCTAGCGAAATGATCGCCACCATCGCAATGATGCAAATCCTCACCAGATTGGAGACAAAATTGCCCAAGGTGACATCAATATCGTGCTTTTCGAATTGGCTAACAACGAAGTTCGATACTTTATTCGCTATCCAGATACCGATAAGTAAGATGATGACAGCGCCAACAATTTGAAAGCTGTATTGCACAATAAATTCAGTAAGAAGGTCGTAGACATTCTGTATTTGCTGCAGTTCTTGATCTAAGCTTGTTTCATTCATGATGATGTTCTTATTTTTGACGAATTAACAGAGAAATAATGCGTGATATTCCAATGGTAATAAAGTCATTTTTGCAATTAATTAACACTTATTGCTGTCGCTACTTTATTGTTGAGGCCTCTGTTATTGCGAATAATTAAGTCTGTATTAATCCGTGAGGTGCATCATGATTCTAATCCAATGTAATAAAGTCGAATCACAGATTCGAGTATAGTGAGTTGGCTATTTTTAATTTAAGACCTTATTAGCAAAAATGCCCAAACAATTTGTCATTTCAAATAAGGGCTTATCACTTAATTCAGGAAAATAACATGAAAGCGCTTTTATTTGCAGTTAGTGTACTTTTTATGGCTTCAACACAGGCGAATGTGTTTGTCGTGAATGATAAAATTGAGCCAATTACCTTAGAAGATCAATTTGAACAACCGCTAGTGGTTAATGAGCAAACTCAAGTGGTTTTGTTTAGTCGCGGCATGAAAGGTGGCGAATTCATTCAAGCGGCATTAGAAGCTACAACGACTGAGCAGCAACCTGCAAACTTGGTGTATATTGCTGATATCAGCGGTATGCCATCATTGATTGCTCGCTTTGTGGCTATCCCCCAAATGAAGGATTTACCGTTTGCTATGGGGTTAGATCGTGAAGGCGATGCAACTGCAAACTGGCCTACTGAAGAAGATATGGCCACTATGGTGACCCTAGATAAGTTAACCGTTGTTAGCATCGAGAACTTTGATTCAAACGAAACCTTAATCAAAGCACTTAGCGCCGTAAAATAACTGCTCTCGCTAAACAGATGGTTTACATGAGCCAACAAAAAGGACGCTTCAAGCGTCCTTTTTTGATCGCCAATATTGGCGATTAATACGCAATAGCCATTACTGCTTTTGCAGCATGGTAAAAATTTCTTCTTTTAAATGCAGCTTCTTTGATTTTAGTATTTTCAGCTCTGGGGTGCTATCGCTACTGTAATGCTGCTCATGATGCTTTATTTGCTCATCTAACTGATTGTGTTCATCAAAAATCTTTGAGAAATGGGCATTTGAGATTTTAAGCTTACTGATTAGCTCACGGTACTCTGGAAACATCGACTTACTCCTTTTATCTAATGTTAACTACAAATTAGCGCTACTTGGCTGTAGGTAATGTGACCGGGATCAATAATTAATTGATTGCCCCAAAAACTTTTTAATCAACTAAAATTGGCTATTTAGCCTTTGCTGATTTATGGTGCTGTAAATTAGTGATGTTAGTTACATTTGTAATTTTTAATCATCACTCGAATGTTTAATAACAGAATTTATGTGACCCAGTTAACCTTCATAGCGTGGCTTGTGGGTTACAGTCGTCACAATTAGAATGATATCTTCAAATATGAAAGGGGTTTTCAATATGGCCGACGTATTTCACCTAGGATTAACCAAGCAAATGCTTGATGGCGCAACCTTAGCGATTGTTCCAGGGGATCCTGAGCGCGTTAAGCGCATCGCCGAATTAATGGAAAATGCGACTTTTTTAGCAAGTCACCGTGAATACACCAGCTATCTTGCTTATATTGATGGCAAAGCGGTTGTCGTATGTTCAACAGGTATTGGCGGACCATCAACATCTATCGCAGTAGAAGAGTTAGCACAACTAGGTGTGACGACTTTCTTACGCGTTGGTACCACTGGCGCGATTCAACCACATGTAAATGTCGGTGATGTTATTGTCACGCAAGCTTCAGTGCGCTTAGATGGCGCCAGTTTACACTTTGCCCCACTTGAGTTTCCAGCGGCTGCTAACTTTGACTGTACTACCGCTATGGTGGCAGCATGTCGTGACGCAGGCCAAGAACCTCATGTTGGTATTACAGCATCATCAGATACATTCTACCCAGGCCAAGAACGTTACGATACGGTCTCAGGACGTGTAACCAGCCGCTTTGTGGGCTCAATGCAAGAGTGGCAAGCCATGGGCGTATTGAACTACGAAATGGAGTCAGCAACGCTATTTACTATGTGTGCAACACAAGGCTGGCGCGCAGCGTGTGTTGCTGGGGTTATCGTTAATCGTACCCAGCAAGAAATTCCTGATGAAGCCATGATGAAGAAAACCGAAGGCAGCGCGGTTGCAATTGTGGTTGCAGCTGCGAAAAAACTATTAGCTTAATATATTTAACTAATTGAATATAAAGGTGCTTAGGCACCTTTTTTATTACCTTCTTTTTATTGATTTATCCGATTTTTATACAGTTACTGCTAAGCTTTAGCAATGAAATATGATTGCAATATCATCAATATCCTGTATTGTTGACATAATATGTCGTGATATTGACGACCAATATATGGGTTAAAGAGTGCCCATATCCTGTGCTTGAGGTAGCACCACTATTACCACTGTGTAGTAGTTATCAATTTAAAGTTATCAGCTCTATAAAACCTTATCCAAGTTCGGGTTTTATAGCTTAAAGGAACATATGATAACGTTTTTACAGGGGGGTATATGGAATTTTCTAATCCAACCAGTATCTGGTTAATCGTCGGTATAGGGCTGATGTTGTCGGAAATTATTGTTCCCGGTGGCATCGTCATTTTATTAGGTGCAGCCTGTGTCATTGTGGCCGCAGCCTTATTTACCGGTATCGTCGATGGCACCGCGCAAAGCTTCACTTTATGGTTTATCACCTCAATGGTTCTATTGCTTAGTTTTCGCCATATCACCCAAAAAATGATTGGTGGTGACAAGCATGTGGATAATACCGATGAGGAAATGGATTTATATAATCAAGTTGTCACAGTTAAAGCTGATATTGGCCCGGGTGAAAAAACCGGTCGGGTGTTGTTTTCTGGTACTGAGTGGTCAGCACTAGGGGATGGCACTGAAATAAAAGCAGGCACTAAAGTGCGAATTATTTGCCGAGATAATATTGCCTTAGTGGTTGAGCCATATGCAGAAACTGAGTTAATGGGCGAAAGCTTCACTGATAAACAAGATTAGTCACAAAATAGCAGAATTAGGTTTTATTGATTTGGTCACCACACAGAGTGCCAACTGAGTAAAGGAATTAAGTCATGTATAGGGGGCTACGCTACCTGAACATGTTTTGCAAAAGGAAGGGGACATATGTTTGAACTAACCATAGCCATTTTATTTATATTTTTTATCTTATATAAATTGATGTTGATTGTACCGATGCGAGAGGTCAATGTGATTGAGCGCTTAGGTAAATTTAGAACCGTATTACAACCAGGGTTTCACTTTTTAGTGCCATTTGTTGATCGGGTAGCTTATCGCCACGATACTCGTGAAGAAGTACTAGATGTACCACCACAAAGTTGTATTTCAAAAGATAACACCCAGCTGGAAGTTGATGGTTTGGTCTACCTTAAAGTGATGGATGGCAAGTTAGCCAGTTACGGTATCGAAAATTACCGTAAAGCTGCGGTTAACCTCGCGCAAACCACCATGCGTTCAGAAATTGGTAAATTGACCCTATCGCAAACCTTTTCAGAGCGTGACAGTTTGAACGAGTCTATTGTTCGTGAAATTGACAAAGCGTCAGATCCTTGGGGCATTAAAGTGCTTCGCTATGAGATTAAAAATATCTCCCCATCAATACACGTGATCCACACCCTTGAAAAACAGATGGAAGCTGAGCGTAGAAAACGGGCTGAAATCACTTTAGCCAATGCTGAAAAAGACGCCATGATTAATATCTCTCAAGGTGAGCGCCAAGAGGCCATTAACCTCTCAGAAGGGCAAAAGCGAAAACGCATTAATGAAGCGATTGGCTCTGGCCAAGAAATTACCATTATTGCCAAAGCGAAAGCTGAAGGCATGGATATGATTTGCACCGCACTGGCTAACCAAGGTGGTAACGATGCGATGAATATGATGCTGAAAGAGCAGTTTATTAGCCAAGTGGGTGACATTTTAACTGAAACACAAGTCTCAGTGGTGCCTGCTGAAATGGCCAAGTTAGAAGGCTTCTTTGAAGGGATGGAGCAAGTGACCCATGCCGTAACTAACAGCCCAGTAAAAGGAGCACGCTAATGTTGAATGGAATTGATACCGATTTAATTGTTATGGGTATTTGGGGGGTGATTTTTGTTATTTTTGTGCTGAAATTATTCCAATCTATCCGCTTAGTACCCACTAAGTCAGCTTACATTGTTGAGCGACTAGGTAAATATCACAGCACCTTAGATGCCGGTTTTCATGCTTTAGTGCCTTTTGTTGATAAAGTGGCCTATATCCATGACCTAAAAGAAGAAACTATCGATGTGCCACCGCAAGAGTGTTTTTCTAGCGATGAAGTTAACGTTGAAGTAGACGGCGTCATTTATATCTCGATTACCGATCCCGTTAAAGCCAGTTACGGCATAACGGATTATCGTTATGCAGCGATCCAATTAGCGCAAACCACCACACGTTCAGTCATTGGTACCTTAGATTTAGACCGCACGTTTGAAGAGCGCGACATTATCTCGGCCAAGGTCGTACAAGTGCTGGACGAAGCTGGCGCGATTTGGGGGATTCGAGTGCATCGTTATGAAATTAAAAACATTACCCCACCAGAAACCGTTAAAAATGCCATGGAAATGCAGGTTAATGCTGAGCGTGAGCGCCGTGCATTATTAGCCCAAAGTGAAGGTGACAAGCAGAGTAAAATTAACCGCTCAGAAGGTGTGATGGCTGAAACCATTAACCGCTCAGAGGGTGAAATGCAGCGCCGTATCAATGAGGCTGAAGGTAAAGGCGAAGAGATTTTAACGCTTGCTAAAGCCACTGCAGAATCCATTGAGCGCTTGGCGGTAGTGATCTCTAAACCCGGCGGTCAGAGTGCCTTAAGACTGCAGTTAGGTGAACAATACCTCAAACAGCTTGATGGCTTAAAAGATAAAGATAACCGTGTGGTGTTACCCGGCAATATGATTAATTTTGATTATTGGATGGATAGCATGGGTCTGGAAGATAATAAGAAAGCCAAATAATTGTTTAGTGGTAAAATTTAATTAAAAGAGGCTAAGTTTAGCCTCTTTTTTTATGTATTTAACATTATGTATTTAGCAAAAGTATTTAACGACGGACTGAAGCTGAACGCGTAGTAAATTTTGCGATTTAACTGAGACAAGTATATTGTTTTAACAGTGCTTTAATTTAATAAGCCGGTTATTGATAGCTCAAGGAGTCAGAGTGAAAGCGAGAATTTTGCATTGTGTCGATGACCCTAATATGGGCGGCGTTAATTTTGCGTTGCACAGTTTGTGTGGCTCTGACATCCTCACTTTGGCATTTGAATTTGACATTCGTCAGCTGGATTTTAGCCGTTGGCAGAATACGACATTGGACGCTGATATTGTCTGTTTTCATGGCGCCTCAAACTGGCGCAAACTGCTAAATATTGCATGGCTCAGATTGCGTCATCCTAAGATCATATTTATCCTGCAAGAACATCACTACAGCGAACAATTTGTTCGCCATCAAATTGCACATCCGCAACGTTTCTATTTCATGCTGAAATTAAGCTATCGGTTAATGAATAAAGTGGTGTCCATTTCACCCTCACAGCAGCGATGGATGCTAGCTAATAAGCTATTACCTGCAGACAAAATCGCTCAGTTAGGGCAGGGGCGAGACTTAAGCTATTTTATCGCCAACAAAAGCCACTCCCCAAAAAACGCTAATCATAGGGTTCCTGTGTTAGCCGCCTATGGCCGATTTCATCCACAAAAAGGCTTTGATTTATTACTCAAAGCCATGCATCAGGTTAAGTCACCGTGTCGATTATTGTTAGCCGGTGAAGGTGAGCAATTACCTTTGCTACAACAGTTAGTTTCTCAGCTTGATAATATAAAGCTGGTGGGCAAGGTTGACGATGTGCCTCGCTTTTTAGACCAATGTGACGGGGTAATTATTCCATCACGCTGGGAGCCTTTTGGTTTAGTATTTATTGAATCTATGGCAATGAGTAAAGCCATTATCTCAACCGATGTGGATGGTTTGGGGGATCAAATTCGTCAGCATCAACTGCAAAACATGGGTAATATCGTTGAGGCTAAGGTTGGCGGCCAAGATGATAAGCAATTTGTTAACTCACTGGCCGATGCTATTGAGCGTTACTTATCGAGTGTTAACTCATCAAGCGCTCTATTATCAAGCCATGTGCCTGCTTACGTTCATGAGCAAGTCGACAATCATGGTCAAAAACAGCAGCATGCCCAAATCGATGATTGGCGTACTCAACAATGGCTGCAGCTTCAACAAGCATGGAAAAGCTTATTTGTGCAGCTATTGGAAGATAAGCGTGGTTGAGTGTTAAATGGTTAATGTGATTGATTTCTTGTTAGGAGATTTTTCTCGACATATAAAAGAACCTATCTTCTTCTTTATCTACCTCAAAGCCATTCTTAATGTATAGATGATATGCAGGACTAATTTTGAGAACTCGTAGCCTAAGTTTATTTACACCAGCTTTAATTGCTAACCGTTCACACTCTGTTAGGGCTGCTGCACCAATACCATTATTTTGAAATTTTTCACTAACCTGTAAATCTCGGATATAACACCCATCATTATCAAAGGCTAAACGAATTGCACCCACGACCGAAGCGTTGTAAAGAATGTCCCAGTTTTCTAGGTCAACAATTTGCTCATGTATCTTAGACTGTTCCCAATTTACAGAATAGTGTTCATAATATGAGCGCATGTTTTTAAATGTAATATCTGCCGATGCATAAAGATCGGCTGTTGGTTGATATGAAATCATCGCAAATCTCCTAAAGCCCTACTAATTGGCAAAAAATAGTTGGCTAAAATTTTGAGGGGTGAATAGTTAAATTTTCCTATTAATCAGCTTATTATGTGTGCTTTGTTCGTCGTTTTCTCTTTTGCAACTTTAACCTTTAAAGAATGAAAGAGAGAGGCAAAGATGAAAGTTGTGAATAATAAAAGTAAGCAAAGTAACTTTATTCCGATACTCTCATTTTCTATGAATGCATTTAAAATTGCGGATAAGAGCATGAACCCAACTAAATAGTAATTATGTATGCTACCCATGAAAACTCCTTAACTAGTGTGGTCAGAGTAAACTTTATAAGGGAGTTGATAGGCACATCATTATTTAATGGCTTTTTCTTCCCTAAATGGCGTGCTCGAAGATTGCGTTCGAGGTTAGCTAACTCTGTCCTTAAGTGGTTCTACCTTAATATAACTTATGAGCCTAGTTCAATGTTTTACTTAGTTTTTGTTGGCTAGCTTATCTAAGTCCATTACTTCAATCTAATCCATTGCCTGCCGCTGGGATGTTCAGGATGAACGGAATGTCGCGATCACATGGTCAATAATGTTCCCGACATTATCATGACATTTCCCAAATCCCTATGGGTCAGATGTGAAAGAGCGACCTTATGTGCAAGCACGACTGTGACACGCTGCAAGTTCGTCCCTGAAAGCTCGGCCATGACGTCCATGTCATGGACGGTCACAGCCGCGCTTACACCCGAATTGTCACCGCTTCGATTTGACTTCATTGGCAGCAATTAAAAGAGCTAAAGTTAGAAAACTTAAAAATTTAAGAGTCTAAAAGACTCAATTTGAATTGAGGACGTTGAAGAAAATAGCGTGATGCTCACATGGATGTGAGCATAGCTTTCGCGGTGCAGGGATGCACCATCGGAAGCGTTAGCATTTTCACTCTTTATAATAAACAGGGTCCGAAGTTAGCAACAAACGAAGTCCAAAGCTGGATCAATCCCCATCGAAAATCATGCGCTTTTCAGCATTTTTCGTTAGGGGCAGCAAGGTGATCCAAGAGGGTATTGCTGTTGATACCCTTTTGGTCGGGTGTGGGTGGACAACCCACGACGTTAATCCAAACGGAGTTTGGAACAATACAGATCAAACCATTCTCAATCCCAAAAAATCACAAAGTCTCAAATTCATAATGCGTTGCAGAATGCATTTTAGCATTGAATTACAATCTCGCCTCAATCATAAGATATTGTATTTAAAAGATAATGAAAGTTGGCATCCACTATGCAGTATCCCCAATACATCCTGATAACGAAATAGCGAGATGCCAATATGCAAACATTAAACACAACAATAGTTAACGTGAAACCACTTCACTCTCAAATCATCAATATTCTTGGTTTAAGCAGTATTGCTATTGGTACTAGCATGGCTTTGTTCAGTGCTAATACCAATGCCGCTGAGCCATTTAATGCCTGTCCTACTGAAGCATTTATTATTCAAACCCCAGCAGGCATTCCAAAAACCTTTGGGGTTGAATTAGGCACGGGTAGTTACACTGTTTTGTCTGCTGACATGGGACTGACCAAAGGATTTAATGGTGTTGGTTTCAGCTACACAGATAATTACCTTTATGGCTGGGATTATCAGCATGGCACTGTCGGTAAGGTGGGTGAAGATTACCAAGTTGAGCCACTAACGATCGTAAAAGACAGCTCAGCTGCTGCAGCGGGTAACTTCTACGTAGGTGATGTCGCCATCAATGAAAACGTTTGGTACGGCTACCGTAAAAACCAAGGCTTATTTACTGTGCCGTTAGATGGCAATAATCACCCAATGAACATTGTCCCTGGCAGTAAAGCCAATGCCACTTACAACGTAACAGATTTTGCCTTTCATCCAAGCAACGGCTTTTTATACGCAGTGACTAACGGCAGTACAGGTAACTTACTCAAGATTGACCCCACAACAGGTGCCGCTGAAACCTTAGCAACCGTTATTACTAAAAACAGTGGTAGCTTTACCTTTGGGGCGCAGTTTTTTGACCCCGATGGCAACCTTTATTTAAGTAACAACGGCGATGGCAATGTGTATAAGGTCAACGTTGAAAGTGATAACCCTACCGCAGAGTTGTTTTCATACGGTCCGTCATCTTCTTCAAATGATGGTGCTCGTTGTGCATTAGCAGAAGTGCCAGTGGGAGACAATGTTGATTTTGGTGATGCGCCAGACAGTTACGGTACCCTAATTGATTCAAATGGTGCCCGCCATAATATGGTTGCCGGCATGTCATTAGGCAGTGTTATTGATAATGAGTCCGACGGTTATCCTGCGCCGTTATCTGATGATGAAAGTGATGGTATTGATGATGAAGATGGTATCAGCATGCCAACCGGTTTTGAAGTGGGTGAAGAGGCGGTGTTATTAATCACAGTAGAAGGGGATGGTGCTTATATTAACGGCTGGATTGATTGGGGCCAAGATGGTCAGTTTGATAGTGAAGACCAAGTGATTATTGCCCGCTCAGTGAGTAGCGGCACATCAACTGTGACGATTAACGTACCTAATTGGGCTAAAACTGGCGCAACCTGGTCACGTTTTCGTTTGAGCTCAGAGGCCAGCTTATTACCAACCGGTGGTGTCAGTGATGGTGAAGTGGAAGATTATCCAATCACTGTCACTGAAACCGGCATCACTATCAGCTATTACCCCTCATCGTCAGAATACACCACGTTAGCTTATGAGGATTTATACCCTTTTCAAGGTGACTTTGATATGAACGATGTGGTGATGCAGTTACGTATTAGCCAATACAGTAAAAATGACATGGTTCGTCGCGTGGGCTTTGATGCGCAATTAGTGGCAATGGGCGCTTGGTATCACAATGGCTTTGCGGTGCAATTACATGATATTGGCCGCGGCAATGTGCAAGAGTCAGCCATTGAGTGGAGCGCCCAAGGGGTTAAGCAGACCAGCTCACCACTTGAAGACGGGCAAACCAATGCGGTGCTGTTATTTACTGAAGACTTATGGCAACACGTCAGTGCGGGTAATGGCTGTCAATATTTCAGAACTGAACCGGGTTGCGGCACCCAATACCGCGCAACATGGCAAATGACAGTGCCGTTTGTTGATGCGGTACATGTTGATGATATGCCTGAGTTCCCCTATGACCCATTCATTTTTGCCACTCCAGGTACGGATCATAGCCTAGCGGCTAAGAATATTACTGATGGTAAAAACCCAGGACGTAAATTAGAGATCCATCTGAAAAACAAAGCACCAACCGATAAATTTGATACGCGATTTTTAGGGATGCATGACGATGCTTCAACGGCATCACAAGGGCACTATTTCCAAGACCAAAATGGTATGAGTTGGGCAATTGAGGTGCCTGATACATGGCAGCACCCTGCAGAGCTACAACGTGTTGATGCCGCTTATGTTGAGTTTATTGAGTTTGCTGCAGATGCCAGCGGTGAGACCAAACCTTATTGGTATTTGACCGCCACTGACTCGCTACTGTTTAAGGATTAACCCTGACAGTAATTAGTGTGAATTTAATCAATCAATTTAAGCAAGAAATGGAATTTTAAGGTGAATATTATGAATACATTAACTCAAACTCAAGTGGCAGCAAATACGTTATTAACAGCGAAGAATGCCATTAACACAGGCATGAAAACAGGCATTAACACGGCTTGTAACACAGGCACTAAAATAGGGACTAAAAGAGCCACTAGCCTAGCCATGGCTCTATCATTAAGCTTTTTAACAGCCTGTGGCGGCGGTGGTGGCGATGATAGCTCGCCTGCACCAGCAACGACGCCTGCGGTGACAACACCTGCGACATCAACACCAGATACCACGACAGATACAACACCAGAGACAACGACACCTGAGACGCCAACGGAACCTGAAACACCTACAGAGCCAGAAACGCCGCCAGCAACCTCAATTGATGACTTGGTGGTTGATGCCGATTTTGATCTACAAGCGGCGTTTACTTTAAGCATTGATGTGCAGCTAGCATCAAGTAAGCGTGGTTACTTTTCATTGTGTGACGATTATCAGCAAAATGGCACCCAAGTGAGCGTGAACTTTGAATCTTGCTTATTACGTGGCGCCCTTGATGAAGGCGCATTGTCTGAAGAGTTATTGGTGGCCAACCATCAACGAGCATTAATGGCAGTGGTATGGTTTTATGATGGCAGTGAGCCTATCTATCAGCAGTGGAGTCATAGCTTAACCAATGACCCACAAGTCTTAGTGATTAACTAATATTCAAATAATCAATCGTATTTCAATCTTATGCCTTGTTAGCCAGATACTGCTGACAAGGCATTTTTATTTTTGATTAACAGCCTGCTTAAATGCGCGAGTTATTGGATAGCGATATTTTCTCAGTTGTCATTGTGAGCTGACTTAACTGATAATAGCGACATTAACAGATTAAAAGAGCGCACCATGAGCATTGAAAGAATTGAAACTAAAACCCGTATGAGCCGGATTGTCAAACATAACGGCACCATCTATTTATGTGGCCAAGTTTGCCAAGATGCTACCAAAGATATCACTGAACAAACTCAAACAATGTTGGATAAAGTCGAAGCACTATTACTGCAGGCGGGCAGTGATAAAAAGCATATGTTATCGGCAACCATTTACGTAAAAGATATGGCTTACTTTGCTGAAATGAACGCGGTGTGGGATGCCTGGGTCATTGAAGGTTACGCCCCTGCTCGAGCTTGTGTTGCCGCTAAAATGGCCCGTGAGGCATTATTGGTTGAAATCTCGGTAGTGGCCGCTGAGATTGCTTAAATTGCTACGCAGTGGTTTTAGTTCAGCCCGCTACTTAGCTCACAAGTCATCACAATAAAATCCCCATAAAGAATCCGTTACAGTTCCTAGTCGCAGCCGCCTAGGAACTGGTATACTTCCAGCTTGATTTTTGGGAGGACCAATGGACGTATCATCATTATTAGACGGCCTAAACGCAAAGCAGCGTGAAGCAGTGGGCGCACCGCTTTCAAGCATGTTAGTTTTAGCTGGAGCAGGCAGTGGTAAAACTCGGGTATTAACCCATCGTATTGCTTGGCTTATGCAGGTCGAACAACAAAGTCCATACTCTATCCTTGCGGTAACCTTTACCAATAAAGCCGCGGCAGA
Organism: Shewanella sp. 10N.286.51.B8; assembly: GCF_041469325.1. Classification (NCBI taxonomy): domain Bacteria; kingdom Pseudomonadati; phylum Pseudomonadota; class Gammaproteobacteria; order Alteromonadales; family Shewanellaceae; genus Shewanella; species Shewanella sp. 10N.286.51.B8. The sequence goes on along the minus strand of NZ_JBFRKG010000008.1, from coordinate 70,693 downwards.
AATGCGTGAGCGGGTTGAGAAAGTGGTTGGCAGTAACATGGGCCGTATGTGGATTGGTACTTTCCACGGTTTAGCCCATCGTTTGCTGCGCACTCACTTTAAAGATGCCAATTTACCGCAAAGCTTCCAAATTATTGATTCTGACGATCAGTTACGTTTATTAAAACGTATTCTTAAAAGTCTCAATTTAGATGACAAGCAATATCCGCCGCGTCAGTGCCAAGGTTACATTAATGGCAAAAAAGACCAAGGCTTACGCCCAAAGCATATCGATGCGGGTGGCTTTCCTATTGAGCAAAATTTATTAAACATCTATAAAATTTATCAAGAATCTTGCGACCGAGCTGGCCTTGTTGATTTTGCTGAAATTTTATTGCGCGCCCATGAATTATGGCTCAATAAACCCCATGTATTAGCCCATTATCAAGAACGCTTTAAGCATATCTTGGTGGACGAATTCCAAGATACCAACGCCATTCAATATGCGTGGATCCGAGTGCTGGCAGGCAAAGAAGCCAATGTGATGATTGTTGGCGATGACGATCAATCTATTTACGGCTGGCGCGGTGCCCAAGTTGAGAATCTACATAAATTCTTAACCGATTTCCCAGGTTCCACCACGGTTAAGCTGGAGCAAAACTATCGCTCCACAGCCAATATCCTTAATGCGTCCAATGATCTAATTGCCAACAACCCTGAGCGTTTAGGTAAAAAACTGTGGACTGAAGACGATGCGGGTGAGCCTATTGCGGTTTATTGCGCCTTTAATGAAATGGATGAAGCGCGCTTTATTGTTGGCAAAATGGCTGAGTGGCAAAATAACGGCGGCAAGTTAGAAGAGTGTGCCATTTTATACCGCTCCAATGCCCAGTCGCGAGTATTAGAAGAAGCCTTACTCCATAAAGGGCTAGCTTACCGAATTTACGGTGGCCTGCGTTTCTTCGAGCGCCAAGAGATTAAAGATGCCATGGGTTATATGCGTCTTATCAATAATCAAAATGATGATGCTGCTTTTGAACGGGTGGTTAACACCCCAACTCGCGGTATTGGTAATCGTACCCTTGATATCATTCGCTCAACCGCACGTCAGCAAGAAATGACTATGTGGCAGGCAAGCTTGCGCTTAATTGAAGAAAAAGTCCTTACTGGCCGCGCTGCCAATGCCGTGAATGGCTTTATGGATTTAGTGATTGGCATGCGCACTGATACTGCCGATATGAGTCTATATGGTATGGCCGACAAGGTCATTGACCGTTCAGGGCTACGGGCTATGTACGAAGCCGAAAAAGGCGAAAAAGCCCAATCACGAGTCGAAAACTTAAATGAGCTGGTCACCGCTGCCCGCAGTTTTGAAATGCCAGAAGAACTTGAAGATATGGGCGAGCTAAATGCCTTTTTATCTCACGCAGCATTAGAAGCGGGCGAAGGCCAAGCAGACAAGTTTACCGATGCCGTGCAGCTAATGACCTTGCATTCAGCTAAAGGCTTGGAGTTCCCAGTGGTGTTTATGGCTGGGGTTGAGGAAGGTATTTTTCCAAGTAAAATGGCATTAGATGAAGGTGATCGTTTAGATGAAGAACGCCGTCTTTGTTATGTAGGCATGACTCGTGCGATGCAAAAATTGTATATCAGTTATGCTGAGTCACGCCGCATTTATGGCCGTGAGGACTATGCCAGTCCATCGCGTTTTATTGGTGAAATCCCCAGCCAGTATGTTGAAGAAATTCGCATGAAAGCGTCAGTGTCAGCGCCTAAAATGAGCAGCCGTTTTAATGTGCCAAGACAATCTATTGCCAATGACAGTGGCTTTAAAGTGGGTCAAAAAGTAAAACACTTTAAATTTGGCCAAGGCATAGTGACAGATTTTGAAGGCACAGCAGATAAAGCGCGTGTTCAAGTCAGTTTTACAGACTTTGGTAGCAAATGGTTACTGGTTTCATTGGCAAAACTTGAAGCGTGTTAGGGTAATTTTTTACTAGAGCGGACATAATTCTAAGCGAAATAATAAAGTCACTCGTGGGTTATGCGAGATGACAAATAAGAAGTGATACAACTTCAACTGCAGGAGTGAAGTAAACCATGTCAGCAGTCTCATGGACGTTACAACAAAAAATATCGGTTTATAAACGCTTAACGCGCCTTGATAGGCCCATTGGTACCTTGTTGCTAATGTGGCCGTGTTTAATGGCGTTATTGCTTGCAGCGGGTGGCATGCCTGATGTGAAGGTGTTGATCATCTTTATGCTAGGGGTGGTCGTTATGCGTGCTTGTGGTTGCGTGATTAACGACTTTGCAGATCGAAAACTTGATGCCCATGTTGAGCGCACTAAGATGCGGCCTTTAGCCTCAGGTGAAATCAGCAGTAAGGAAGCGCTGATATTATTTGTGGTGATGGCATTAATCGCGTTTAGCTTAGTATTATTTTTAAATCCGCTAGTGGTAAAACTATCGGTTGTCGGCATTATCTTAACCATCATGTACCCGTTTATGAAACGGGTAACCAATATGCCGCAAATGTTTTTAGGCATAGTGTGGAGCTGGTCAATTCCTATGGCCTACGCTGCGCAGCTAGGTTATGTGCCCATGGAAGCTTGGTGGTTATTTGTTGCCAATTGGTGTTGGACGGTAGCTTACGACACCATGTATGCCATGGTTGATAGAGATGATGACTTAAAAGTCGGCATTAAATCCACAGCCATTTTATTTGGCCGATACGACCGCCAATGGATTGCCGCGTTTCAGTTAGCGGCCCTAGGGTGTTTTATTATGGCCGGTTGGTCTGCTGAACGTGGGTTATTGTATGGCATTGGCATTAGCACCTTTATTGCCTTTAGCAGTTATCAGCAATGGCTTATTTATGGCCGCGAACGCGCGCCATGTTTTAAGGCTTTTCTAAATAATAACTGGGCCGGATTTGCTTTATTTATGGCATTGAGCGCAGATTATTTATTTTCTTCAATAAGTGCGTAGAATAGGGCGAAAAATTACATCAACAAGGATAGCTGATGACCATTTCTCGCTTTATGATACTTTTTCGCAGTATCGTATGCTGTAGCCTCTTTTTAAGCGCGGTGCCCGCCGCGTTTGCAAGCTTTACCATACCGAATACCACAGTGGTTGAGGTAGAGGATAGCGATCGCACCTATAATCTTTATATCAAACTGCCCAATAGCTATAACCAAATTGATAAGCTAAAAAGCTATCCGGTTATTTATATGACTGATGCTGTGTACAGCTTGCAAGTGGTCTCGGGTGTGACTCGTTTGTCTATGGACCGTACTGATATGCAGCAGGCTATTTTAGTGGCAGTATCAGGACAGCAAGGCCGCAGCCCCGCAGCAAGTCGTATGCGTGATTACACCCCGTCAGTTGATACTAACAGAACCCAAGCCACTGGTGAGGCCCAGCGCCACATGCAGTTGTTTGCCAATAAAATTATCCCTTATATGAATCAGCATTATCGCACTCAGCCATGGCAAAACACCTATGTTGGCCATGCGTTAGGGGGCTTGTTTGGCGCCTATATCTTACGTAATAAGCCCGCATTATTTAATAACTATGTACTGGCGAGTCCGCCATTTTGGTTTGATAACCAGCAGTTACTAAAGCAATTTCGCGAGCCGGAATTTATCACTAAATCAATAAATGCCAATGTATTTATTGGTGTCGGAGAGTTAGAAACGGCAGAAAACAGCGAGTTTGGGCAAGATATGGTGGCAGATGCCAAGTCATTTTATCAGCTGCTACAACAAAAAAATCGCTTAACTGCAGCTAATGGTTCAGGTATCAATGCCAAGTTAATGCTAATGCCTGTAGCCAATCACAGTATGGCGTTTCCGATGTCGGCGATCTATGGCTTAGACTGGCTGTTTGATGCTAAAACGGGGGTTAGTGGTCACTGATTAGGCGCAATAATAGTTCTATCAAAAAATAAGACATTTATGCCATAAACATATGCCATAAACATAAGCCATAAACATAAGTTATAAACATAATTTTAAGTTATAGAACAATAACAAGGATTGTTATATGAGACCCATAGTTAAGTACCGACTGCTGTTTTTAGCCTTTGCGATAGTACTGTTTACTATTGGCGTGCAGTTAACCCCAGAATCCCTAGCGACTGCTAATGACGAGCTAAGACTAAGCCTTATCGCTATCGGCTACTTTGGCTTAATACCGTTGGCATATTGGTACTGCATTATCAAAAAAGGCAGCCAGAAATGGTGGAAGCTGATTATTATTTTAAGTACCAGCAGCTTGGTGGCGAGGCTGAGCTTTCCGGCAGATATCGCCGACTATTTTGAGTTTGTAGCTTGGTTAAAGTACCCCATTATTGGGGTGTTGTTGATCATTGAATCATTTCTGGTTTTCACTATCATTCGCGGTTTGTTGAAGGTCAGAAAGGTCAAGGGCGACCCCCGAGTGAGTGCGGTTGAGGTGTACGCAGATGAAGATGAAAAGGCTTTGTCTATCGCCTTCATCGTCGCTGGAGAGCCGACTAACTGGTATTACGCTATCCCATGGTTTTCACGCAATCACCCCACTGCCATTAGCCACATTAAGTTATTGAGTGCCAAGCCTTGGCATTTGTTATTAATGCTTATCGGTTGTTTCACTAGTTGTGTTGCCAGCTATATGATTTTGGTTAACTGGAGTGAGTTAGCGGCGATTATTGTTCCTTCAATCATCAGTTTAACCTTGGTGATGCTGGTGGCAAATTATCGTATATCACGCCGTTATTCCATGTATCGAATTCGTAACAGGTTAGTGGTTAATAATGCCATTTGGGGCTTTATGGCGATCGACATTAACGAAATTGAAGCGGTTGCAGTGAATCAAGTGGCCAAAAAAGTTGCCGATGATGAACTATCAATAGGGCGAGGCGAGCAGACTAATCTCACTATCCGTTTTAAAGTGCCACAATGGTATTTTGGTGGGTTAGGGCAGTTAGTTGAAAAGCTTACTGTGGTGCATATTAATGTGGCTGAACCTGAAAAGGTGGTCGCGGCACTAACTGATATTGAGCAGTCTGAAGCGGCTTAAAAATTCATATTTACACTAAACGTAACCCATAAAAAAATGCGTCCACTGTGGACGCATTTTTTGGTTAACAACTGATTTAGTGGTTGTTTAGTTTTTTACTAATTTTTCGAGATCAGCTGGGCGGTAATAAACGGATTTTAATACCTTACCTTGGCGAACCACTTTACCGGCCATTTCAACATCTTTAGCGCATTTAGCGATGATGAATTCACCCTTAGTGCTGCCCACGATTTCAACACCTTGTTTAGCATAGTGAGCAATGGTTTCATTCAGCTCTTGCTCATTGCGACACACTTTACTCATGTTGCTAGAGTGAACTTCATCCCAGCATTCAATGAAGTTAACTTCACGGTTTTTAGCAACAGACAGTAATAAATCAATTAAATAACTAATTTCTAGACGGTCACTAACTTTTGCTGCGCCTAAGTGGACTAAACGGCCCATTAATACGTAAACAGAGTCAACGATGGCATCAGCTTGTTCAACGCGGCAATCCGCTTCAGCAAGCTCTGTGAGCTCTTCAATGATAAGTGAAGTGTGCAGGGTATCGGCTTTGTCATCTAGACTTGATGCATTTTCGATAGGTAAATCAAAGGTGCTGCGAAATTCTTTGATATCACGGTACAAGTGGTCAAAAATGGTTTGGTCTAAAACAGATAACTTCATTATTTATTAAGCCTAGAAAGTAGTAAATAGGCGAATATGGTAATGAATTGACAGGGCTTGTTCAAGATAAACGGCGGCCCAATTGCACAGGGACACCGTTTGTGAATAAAAAAAACCGCCTAGGATGAATCAGGGATGTTAGGCGGAGGTTAATAGACAACCTTTTGTGATGATGAAACTTTCAAATTAATTATCGATGGGCGTATTTTTCAATCAGACCATCTAAATAAGGTTGGATACCTTCATCTGTCCAATCAATGTATCCACGAACAAAGCCGACTAGGTTTCCTTTGCCGTCTAAAATAAAGCTAGCAGGCAGTAAATCTGCAGGCATGATGTAATCAACATTCTTGTCAGGATCAATCCAAGTCGCGTAATTATCAAAACCATGTTGTTCGAAAAAGGGTTTTATATCATCTGGATTTTCATCAATAGAAATTGGCACAAGTGCAAAGTCTTTATCTTGATTTCGCTCTTTAATTGCCTGCATCGCTGGGATTTCTTTGATACACGGTGCACACCAAGTTGCCCATAAGTTCACCATGACTAGCTTGCCGTGGTGTTGTGCTAGGTTGACCTTGTTTTGTTGCTGATCGCTAAAGTCAATGTCTTGAATTTTGCGCGCATTTCGCAGCTCAACAAAACGCGACATCACCATAGGTTTCTCTATTTGTTCACCCGTTTCATAGACTTTCACATCCACAGGCTTTGCAGCAGCATTAAAAGTAACGCAGCCAGTTAAAAGCAGTAACGTGATTGGCATTAATTTATTCATATTCATTCTCGTTTAAATGGAGTTTAATTGGCGTTTGGGGTTGTTTAATAATCCAAGCGATACCACCGATTATTGTGAAAAAAAACAACCCAATTGGGATGAGCCATAAAGCTAACGTGCCTGAGTGCAGGCTAGGTTGATAGCGGATTCGTTCGCCGAAACGGGCTACCATAAAATCAATGATTTCTTGTTTGGATTGACCCTGATCGAGTTTTTGAAATATGTGCCCTTTAAGCTCGTTTGCTATTTGGGTTTCCGAATCAAATAAACTGCGATTATCAGATGCTGGGCAGCGCAGTTCTTGGGCAATTTCAAAACCAAGTTGACGTTTTTCATCAGCAGAATAATTTCGGTGGGATAATGCCTCAGAAGCCGTGACATTTTGCACGCTAAATATCAATAACACGGTTAATATGGCCACTGAAATAGGGCTGAACATGCGGTGGAGCATTCGATAGAATGGGGTCATGAGGTTGCCTCCTCTAGTCGAGATGTTTTCTGATCATTAGTGCGACATGGTGAGTGTTTTGATGCAGTGCTGTCACGGCAAGCTATGACAACCCATACGCCTGCTAACATCATCAAGATTGCGCCAATCCATAACCAATTCACCATAGGTTTGTAACTGATACGCACTAAATACTCTGTGTCGTTGAGCTGGTTGCCCATTGAGACATATAAATCTTTACCTAAGGTTGAATAGACTCCTGCTGCAGACATCTGCATGCCGTTAGTTTTAAAGGTTTGACGTTGCGGGTAGGCATAACCTACCGTCGTTTCTTCCTCATCCATAATACGAATGTTGGCTTGTAGCGCATCGTAACTGTTGGTTGAAACTTGCTGGGTGTTTTCAAATACGAAGGTATAACCTGCTAGTGTTCGCCCTTGATTAGGGCCCATGCTCAACACTTCTTCTTGCTCAAGGTTTGATACAACAGAGCCTGCAAAAATAGCCACTGCGACGCCAAGATGAGCGACACACATAGCATAAAATCGACGAGTCTGTGTTATTGAACTGGTATGAAGTTGATGCTGGATCATGGCAATGATCAATGTGAGCACTAACCAAGTCACAGACATTAAACCGATGAAGAACCAAGCATTTGCTTGTTCAAATGAGTTGTTGATGATTGCTGCTAATACGATTGAGATACCTAGCAAAAACGCAGGCACTTTCAGATTCTTAGCGCTATCTTGTTGCCAACGCAGTAGAGGGGCTAGCCCCATTAATAAGCTGAGTAGTACCAGGATAGGGACAAAAATACTGTTGAAATAAGGAGCGCCTACAGAGATGGTGACGCCAGTAATAACTCGGTAAATAATCGGATAGTAACTACCTAGTAGTACCGATAAAGCTGCAATAACCAGTAACAAGTTGCCGATTAATATCAAGCTATTGCGTGAAATTAAGGCAAACTTATCGGTAGATTGTATATATTGAGCCCGAGTGGCAAAAAGTGCTAAGGCGCTACCAGAAAACAGTACCAACAATAGCAGTATTGACATACCACGAGTTGGATCCGCAGCAAATGCATGAACGGATTGCACCACACCTGAGCGTACGATAAAAGTGCCCAGTAAGCTTAATGAGAATGCTAAAATAGCCAGAAACAAGGTGAGCTTTTTACATTGTCCGAAGCGTCCAGTCATCACCACTGAGTGGACTAATGCAGTGGCAACTAGCCAAGGAATAAAAGAGGCATTTTCAACCGGGTCCCAAAACCACCAACCACCCCAGCCTAGTTCGTTATATGCCCACCAAGAACCAAACGCATTACCCCCTGTTAAGAAAACCCACGCCAAAATAGCCCAAGGACGTAAATAGCGCACATGCTGTTGTGTGAACTGTTTTCCCATGAGTGCAGCAACTGCCGCAGCGAAGCACACCGTGAGACCAACGTAACCTAGAAATAATAACGGTGGATGAATAATTAAGCCAATGTTTTGCAAGATAGGGTTGAGGTCTCGACCTTCGATAGGGAAGTTGGGTAATAACCTAACAAATGGGTTTGAGGTGAAAATGATGAATAAGCTAAAGCCACAGATAACAGCTGCTAGCACTGAAATTGTTCGGATAAAGAAAGCATGATCAGCTTCATTGTTATGAGTATTGGCAATAATAACCGTCCATAACGCGATAGCACTCACCCAAAATAACATTGAGCCTTCGTGGCTGCCCCAAATAGCAGCGACTTTATAGAAAGTCGCTAACTGAGTATTAGAGTGATCAGCGACATAGGCTACTGAAAAATCATTGCTAATAAAGCTAATAGCTAAACAAATAATCGCACCTAAAAAAGCACTAATCATCATATTACTGATAGGGCGATAATAGCTAATTAAATAAGCATTACGCTTATATAAACCTACCATAGGAATAACGGCTAATAATAATGATAACGCAGCGGCTATTATTAACAGTAAATGTCCAATCTCTGGGATCATATTATTACCTATATATTGTGTGGAGGGGTTGATAATTAATATCAAATAAATCTATTTTGTTAATGAGAAAGTTATATCAATATTAATTAGACGTTTTGTTGTCTTTAAACGACTTGTTTCTAGCGACTTATATCATCAATTAAATAAGAAGCAACTGAAGGTTATCTATGTTGAGGATATTTTTCTGTGAGGTTGATCTTAATAATTTTGCTAATTTTAATATTGAGATATTTTTATTTTGTAAAAAACATATTTATGATTTTTCATAGATAAAAAATGGCATTTTTATATAAAAAATAAAAATAAAAATACAATTATATTGTTGTTTTTATTGGTTAATATTGTTTTTAGGTTTTGTTAGGTCTGAGGCGTTTTATGATGTGATCTAGATCAACAAATCATTGGTTTTTATCTTTAAACTTAGTCTTGCTCAAATTAATTATATCGCTAGCTGAACTGCCAGGTTCGACTGCAACATATAAAATAATGATGATTAGGAGTGGGACAATGAAACAGGCTAAATACAAGATAGCAGCACTAAGTGTGCTAGTTTGTCTTGGCATTGTTGGCAATGCAACAGCTGCTGGTGGCAAGTATAATAGTTTGCCAGAAATGGGTAAGACAGCACAGAAAGTTATTTCAAATCCAAATGGAGATGAAGAATCAAAAGGCGTTAAAACGCTACAAGATTATATTGTTCAAGAAAAAGAACTTTTTGATTATTTATTCCAGAACCATCCAGTATTTAAATACCATGAAGAAGGTAACTTAGTGGGTGATTACCACATTAGTGATCGTGGTGAAGAGTATTTAGATACAGGTAATAGCCCTAAATATAGCAAACGTGTGGGTCGTCCAAGCGCTGTTCAATATCGTTTAGGTGCTAAATCAATTCTTGATTATCCAAACAAGTTTGTTGGACCTGAAAAATGTGGTGAATGTCATGCTGTTCAATACGAAGCATGGAATCGTTCTCGTCACTCTAAAACAATTCGTTTCCCTGGTGAACATCCAGAAGTGGATAACGATTTGAACAAGACCATGTACAACACCAAAGATACCTCTATTTTGGCTGATGGTATTACGCCTGACATGATCTACGCAACTGTGGGTACACCACGTACTAAATACGGCTTCATTGATGCATGGTTAGTCCGTGGTACTTACCATATTCGTGACGGCTTATTGAGAGATGGCAGCGGTAAAATGGTCGCTGGTGGTAACCAATTCTCACGTGGTTGGGCTGAATGGTTAACGCCTGAAATGGCTGCCAAAATTAACGCAGTTATCCCAGAATTTCCTGAAACTAACGATGGTAAAGCATTTGGTCCAAGTGGTTCTCACCAAGTGGGCATGAGCTCATACGGTGCGAAGTATGAAAAAGAAATGTTGTTCCAACCTGCAAGCTCTTACTGTGAAGTGTGTCATAGCTTCAAGTTCGACTTCGAAACTAAAGATGAATACTTAGCTGCTTTAGGTGACCCTAAAAAACTACAAGAACATACCATTTCTAAAGGTATTGCTTGTGAAGAATGTCACGGAGCAGGTGGTCATCTCGATGGTGGTAATGGCGGCGGAATGCCTTCGAATTGTGAACGTTGTCACCAACGTTTTAACTTCGTTGATGAGCTAGCTGATACTGAAGAAGGCCAAGATAAACTTGAGTATGCTTTTGGTGTGAAAATGAAGTCTGCATGTCCATCATGTGGTACTGAAGGTTCGCAAATGTTCGCTTCTATGCATTATGAAAAAGGCATGCGTTGTGCGACCTGTCATGATCCACATGAAGTTACAAGCAACGATTGGAAGTCTGGTTATACCAAACCGAAAATGAAGAAAGAGTGTTCTGACTGTCACGCAGCGCAAGCTGAAATCGCAGCAAACACTAAGACTCATAGCGACCAAAGCTGTACAAGTTGTCACATGCCTAACATGGGCAGTTGTGAAAACTTCACCGCAATGCAGTTCCCTGATCAAGCTGGTTTCGACGCGGTTCGTAAGTCGCACATGTGGAAGATTGAAATCGACCCAACTCAGAAGACATTGAACCCACCAGAAGGCAAACCTCGTGAATCTACTGTGAAAGGTTGGACTGTTGCGAAGAATGCTAATGGTAATAACTACTTAGATTTAATGTGGTCTTGTGCTCGTACTGCTATCTCTGATGATAATGTCGTTAATGGTAAAGGTTGTCACAGTCAGTTCCAATCAGAACTTGATCCAAGCCTACACTACGAAGATCAACAAGAGATCTACGGCGAAGTGATGAAGTTCCAAACGCCTATCAAAGAAACTTACGCTCAAGTTGTCGGCGCTCTTGACACTATCGACCAATTATTAGAAGTGACTAAGTTATCTGTTGAAGATAAATCACAAGTTCTTCTATTGGCTGATAAAGCACAAGATGCAGTGACGCTGCTTGAAAAAGATGGTTCTTGGGGTGTCCATGGTGCGCGTTATACCCATAAACGTATTGATGCAGCACTCACTTACGTGACTCAAGCTCAAGCCATTATTAATGGTAAAAAAATGTAAAACCCTAATGGCTACTCACGTATGTGAGTAGCCATTTTTTAATAACTCGGCGTCAGCCGATGCCGAGATATTTTGAGAGAAAACCATGAAAAAACTACTTAGCAAGATTTTGATTTCAGTATGGTTGTTCGTCGCAGTGCAAGCACAAGTGTTTGCTGGTGCGGGTGGGGATCTCATTCCAATTCCTATTAATGACATTCAGCTTAATCCGATTTCAATGCGTGAAGCTGAGTCGTTAGTGGGCAATGAAGATGTTTATTTTTTTGATGTAAACACATTGGAGTTATGGGCTGAAGGGTTTATCCCTGGTGCGGTGTACTTCAACGTTAAGAACTGGAAAAAGTTACTTCCAAAAAATAAGGATGCGGTGATGGTGTTCTACTGTGCTAACACTTTATGTACTTCAAGTGCGATGGCTGCACGAGAAACAGTAAAACTAGGTTACACAGGGGTTAGACATATGGCCGATGGAATTTACGGCTGGCGATTGTCAGGAAGAGTAACAGAATTACCTTAACCATTTTATTACCTATTTAAGACCTGATGATGTGTTGTCGCTGGGTCAATCTATTTTCCAAGAGAGAGTGCCAAATGAAATTATTAAAGAAAAGTACCTTAGCCATTGCAACGTGTATGACATTGGTTTTATCAGCAGGCAGTTTTGCTGCTCAAAACGTAGAAAGCGATGTTGAAAAACAGTCTTACAGCATGGGCGCTTCTATTGGTCATTACCTATCAAGCCAAATTTATAACCAAACGGAGCTTGGCGCTCAAATTAATGTTCAATTGGTGATTGATGGTGTGATTGATGCGCTTAAGAATGAACAAAAAATGTCTGATGAAGATGTGCTGACTTACTTAAACGATCGAAGTGAACTACTTAATTTATTGAGTAGCCAAAAAATGCAACAAATTGCCCTTGAAAGTAAAAAAGCCAGTGATGCTTTCTTAGTTGAAAACAAAGCGAAAGATGGCGTTAAGGTGACGGGTTCTGGCTTGCAGTATGAAGTGATAAAAATGGGTGAAGGCAGAAAACCTAACCCTGAAGATGTGGTCACTGTGAAGTACAAAGGCACATTAGTTGATGGGACTGTATTTGATGAAACGACAGATCCAGTTCGTTTTGCATTACTGACAGCCATTGCTGGTTGGGAAGAAGGTTTACGCTTGATGCCTGAAGGCTCAACCTTTCGTTTTGCCATTCCATCTGAGCTAGCGTATGGCAAAGACGGTGCTGGTGATATTCCTGGTGATACCGCATTAATTTTTGAAGTGGAATTAGTTAAGTCTGAAGCACCGAGTGAAAACGCAAAAGGTATGGGCCTAACAGGTATGGGCATGAACGGCATGATGGGCTCTCACTAAGCTTTTACTAACAACAAGTTGTCATTGAAATTTTGGTGATAACTCATTAATTAAATTCAAGAAAGAAGAGACACTTATGAATATTCTGGTCTTAGGTATAGCAGTATGTCTGAGTATATTTATCGGACTCTTCTGGTTTCATCACAGTGTATATAACCGTAATTTGAGCAGCACTGTGATGAAACAAGCCAATAAAGTGGCTGACGGTAACAATGGCGAGCATTGCCTTAAATATGATGAATTTAAGCTTGCTGGTTCTTATCAAAGTCCATTATGGATGTCAGTCGCTGTATTGATTTTTTCGTTATCTATATATGCTAGTGGAGGACATTTCCAAGGTTGGGATAAAGGTCAGGCAGATGAATCGGTGGATTACTTGATTGCAGCCAGTATTACTAAAGGGCGAGATCAAGTTCAGCAACAACCACAAAATGAATTAGCGCTTATTTCGTTAGCACAATCATATGCAGAAGGCGGTTTATATGCTGACTCTGTGACGACGCTAGATCAGTTAATTGAGCTAGTGGGTGCTGATGCTGAGTTATTAGGCATAAAAGCGACATCAATGTATTACCGAGATAGTCGTCAGTTTTTACCTGAGACCAAAATGGTCATTGATACAGCGTTGAGTTTTCAACGTGATGAGCTTAATACCAGATTGCTACTCGCAACAGATGCTTACCTTAAGGGTGAATATGTTGACGCGATAGATCACTGGCGCATCTTACTATCCAATCAAACTCAATCTTTTAATAGACAATCTATTAATAACGCAATTATGAAAGCCGAATTTAAATTAGATGAATTGAGTCGATGATTCGTCATTTGAATTTGCAGCGAACCAATAAATACCAGTCAGCGATAGCTGCACTAGGGAGGATGTTGTGAGTGAAAATATAGAAAGACGGAGGTTTCTAAAAGGTATTGGAGCTGCTTCTTTAATTCTGGGCCCTATGGGCTGTACTTCAGTTAAAGATGACAACGAAGATGCTAACAAACCTCATTACGTTATGGTGTTTGATCAAAATAAATGTGTCGGTTGTGGTGAGTGTAAAGAGGCATGTAATGTCGCAAATAACTTACCTGACGGCAAATCAAGAATGTTGATGGAACATCAATCTGGCGGTGTTGAAGGGCAAGCATGTCCACATTGTGGCAAAGAAGAGTGTAACTGCGAACGTAAGTTTGTTCGTGTTTCTTGTCAGCAATGTAAAAACGCGCCATGTGTCAGTGTATGTCCTACAGGTGCGGCACATAAAGATCCTAAAACAGGGATCGTCACCATGGACGCAAGTAAATGTGCAGGTTGTAAATACTGTATTGGCGCCTGCCCATACAATGCACGTTTTATTAATGAAGAAACTGATGTGGCTGATAATTGCGATTTCTGTTTAAACAGCAAATTATCAAAAGGTGAGTTACCAGCTTGTGTACAACAGTGTAAATATGATGCGTTGATCTTTGGTGATGCTAACGATCCAACCTCATACGTTAATAAATTATTAGCGGTGAAAGACTCTGTGCGTATGAAGCCTCAATTTGGTACTGAACCAAGCCTTCGTTACATTCCAGTTGTTAAGTTGGGGGTATAAGATGGACGGTTCAATGGAGTTTACCATGGGGCTATCTGAAGGGGTTGCATGGCCTTGGCCAATTGCTGTTTACCTTTTCTTAGCCGGTATTTCAGGCGGTTCTTTAGTGGTTGCTTTAGCAATTCGCTTTTTTAAAGGCCAAACTGAAACTACCCCACTGTATAAAGCTGCCAGCTTAATCTCGTTTGTGACGATTGCACTGGGTATGTTATGTCTGGTTTTAGACTTAACCAACCCATTGTTCTTCTGGCGTATCTTGGTGTTCTACAACTTCACATCTGTGATGTCAGTAGGGGTTATCGCTTTATGTGTGTACATCCCACTTACGGCAGTGTTGTGTCTTTATGCCTTTGAAGATGAAATCAAATCGATTCCAGCATTAAGCTTCTTGCTACCTATTATTAATATGCTTAAACCAGTTCGCAAACCTTGTGAAGTGACAGCATTAATTTTAGCGGCATCTGTATGTGCTTATACCGGTTTCTTGATTTCAGCGTTAATCCGCTTCCCACTGATTAATACTGCAGTTTTACCAGCGCTATTTATAGCGTCAGGTGTCTCAGCAGGTGCGGCTGCATCAAAAATGTTGTCGGTATTCTTGTTCAAAGAAGACATGCACAGCAGTGAACTTAAAATCCTTCATGGGGCTGAATGGCCAATCATGATTGCTGAAATTTTGTTTATCTGCATGATCGCAATGTCGCTTGCAACGGGTAATGCTGGTGCGCAATCAGCTTTTGAAGCATTTACAGCTGGTGTATGGGCAAATCTATTCTGGATTGGTGTTGTAGGTGTTGGGTTCTTAGGGCCTATCTTGCTTAACTTCGCCACAGGTAAAACCTTTAGCCATTCAGCTAAAGCATTTTACTTATCAGGATTTTGTGCCATTAGCGGCATGATGTGTTTACGCATGTTTATCCTGTATGCAGGACAAACATACGCAATTTAACGTTTGCCAGAATCACCCTCAAGCCACATGACTTCCCTTAGTTATTTTTGAGGGTGATTCTTTTTAATATGAATGATTTACCCAGTGTTTCAGTTGGAAATTGATATGAAAAAAATACTATCTTTATTATTGGTGCCATTTTTATTTGCTTGTACTCCCGAAAACATAGTGGCTGAAGTTGACCGTCATGCTCACCAAATTCATGAGCATGATCGCTGTCATATGTGCGGCATGATAATCACCAAATATCCTGGGCCTAAAGGCCAATTAAAGCTGAATAATGTCGCTAATGCCCCATCATTTTGCTCAACACGAGACATGTTCAGCTTTTTGTTACAGCCAGAAAATACCCGTCAGGTGAACCAAGTTTGGGTGCATGATATGGCCAAAACAGACTGGGATAATCCCAAAGATGAATTCTTTATTGACGGTAAAACAGCGACATATGTTTATGGCACCAGTCGACAAGCGGTGATGGGCCCAGCTGTAGCCTCATTTAGTACTGAACAAGCAGCGCAAGATTTTGCCCGTGAGTTTGGTGGGGCTGTATTGAAGTTTGACGACATTACCATTGAATTATTAGGCGAGAATATGAGCCATCATTAAGCCTATAAAAACAAAGGTGCTAGCTTGGTAAAGTATTAATGTTTTTAATTTATTAAAAGTCATTAGCTAAGCAAATTCAGATAATTGGTTAGATGAAAGTGAGAAACTCCATGGGTAAATTTGTATTGATTTGGTGGTGGATTATTGGTGTATTTACTGCACCTATTACGCTTGCTGATTCAATGGAAATAAATGTTAATCCACTAGTCAAATCTGTTTTATTGCAAGAGATTATTGACGACGCGAGTGCTCATGACCGCATTGCTTTGAGTAATCAAACCTATCTTGGTAATGCGATTATTAATAAGCCCCTCACATTAATCGGTCATCCCAGGTCAATTATTGATGCTCAAGGTCAAGGTAGCGCCATCACGATTGCCAGTAATGACGTCAATATTAAGCAATTAAACATTCTCAATTGGGGAGACGATCAATATGAACTGAATGCAGGCATATTGATTAATGATGGCATGACAAACATTGTGATCGCTGACAATGTACTCACTGGCGATGGCTTTGGCATTCGCGCCGATAATAGCCATCATATTGAAATTTCTCACAACCTGATTAGCGGCGATGCTGAACGCTTTGTATTGGATAGAGGCGATGGTATTTATCTAAAACGTGTGGATCATGCTGTTATCAATGGCAATGTAATTAAAGATGTAAGAGATGGCGTGTATCTAGAATCAGGTAAACACAGTTTAGTCACCAATAATCAATTTTCTAAGCAGCAATACGGTATTCATTACATGTATACCGAAGATGACGAAGCCTTTAATAATGCAGCCACAAAAGTCGATGGTGGTTACGCATTAATGAACTCTAAGCGGATTAATCTACATCATAATCAAGTTAATGGTGCTGCGATATTTGGTGTGTTGCTAAACATGACCAATGACTCAGACGTTCAAGCCAATCATGTGAATAATATCGTTAATGCAAACCCTAAAATGCCAACGGGCGATGAAGGTAAAAGCATGTTCATTTATGGCGCCCGTGATAACCGTGTTTATAACAATGAATTTGCTAATAGCGAAATTGGTATTTATATGGCGATGGGCGGCGAAGGCAATCAAATATATCGTAACCAGTTTATTAATAATCAAGCTCATGTGAAGTATGTCGGCGATACGATTGTTGAATGGAGTCATAAAGAACAAGGGAATTATTGGAGCGGTTTTATCGGTTGGGATCGAACAGGTGATGGGTTTAGCGAGCAAGCTTATCAGCCAAGCGATCATTTAGATCGTTTGTATTGGCTTTATCCTGAAGCGCATTTTTTATTGAAAAGTCCTGTGGCTTCTTTGCTGCGCTGGACTCAGCAGCAATTTCAAATTATGCCGGAAGCAGGTGTGATGGATAGTTTTCCAATGATGAGTCCGACTGCAAATTCCAATATTGGTTATGCCGCTGAACTAGCAGATTATTCATATGTAAATTCAAACATAGTTTCAACAACTCAGCCTTCTGAGCATTCGTTAAATAAGTAGGTTTTTATGCCAAGAAATTCAGTTATTCAGGTTCAGAACCTCATTAAACAGTACGGTGAATTTACTGCCGTAGGCAATATCAGTTTACAGGTACATGCGGGGGAAACGTTAGCATTGCTGGGGCATAATGGTGCAGGTAAATCTAGCCTGATAAAAATGCTGTTAGGCATAGTAAAACCCACATCGGGCCAAATTACCATGATGGGTAAAACGGTGACTCATGAGAAAGATCGCCGTCAGATCAATCTAGGTTACCTACCTGAAAATATCAGTTTATATGAAAAGCTCACCGGCAAAGAGGTGTTGAATTATTTTGCCGCGTTAAAGCGGATTGATAAATCAAAAGTTCTACAAGTACTCGAAGAGTTTGGCCTTGAGCATGCGCAAGATAATCCGGTTAAAAGCTATTCAAAAGGCATGAAGCAGCGTCTAGGTTTTGCCCAAGCAATATTGTCATCTCCTGATATTTTATTACTTGATGAACCTACAGTTGGACTTGATCCACAGGCCTCACTGTTTATGTATCAAAAGATTGATGAACTCAAACGCCAAGGTTGCGCCATTGTAGTGTGTACCCATGAGTTGGCAGTTGTTGAAGATAATATTGATCGTGCTTTTATTATGGCTAACGGCATGGAATTAGCCTCTGGCTGTGTAGAGACGTTGCGCCAATTAACAGACTTAAAAGTGTTGTTTAAAGGAGAGGAAATTAATCAAGCGATAGCAGAGGATGAGTTTTTAAATACATTGGCTGTGAATAATCAATTATTGATTCATCAGGTAGATAAGCCAAGAGTCATGCAGTATCTCACGCAGCATTGTGGCGTTTATAACTTCTCTATTGAAGAACCTGGTTTAAGTGATATTTATCATCACTGCATGAATAACCGTCAGCAAAACGTTGCTTGAGGAATTATGATGTTTACACCTATTTTAACCATCGCCAGTAAAGAAATTAAAGACAACTTTCGTAATCGTTGGGTTGTGTTTATCGGTCTGATATTAACTAGTTTATCCTTAATAATTTCATTTTCAGGTTCAGTTGTCACGGGTGAGTTAGCTGTTCCAGAGCTGCCAATGTTAATGGCCAGTCTAAGTTCCATTGGAGTATTTATTTTACCATTAACGGCTATTTTGTTGAGTTATGACAGTTTTATTGGTGAAGAAGAGTCTGGTACCTTGCTGTTGCTATTGTCATACCCTTTAAGCCGCAGTCAGATATTATTAGGTAAGTTTGTTGGCCATATCACTGTGCTAGCTTGCACTATTGTATTTTCTTTTGGATTAACAGCTGCACTTATTCATGTGTTTACTGGCACTGAATTGTCATTATTGTTGCCGTTGTTCTGTCATTTAGTGTTTAGCAGTATTTTACTGAGTATGTGCTTTGTATTAGTGGGTTATGTGGTGAGTTTGCAGGTGGCTGAAAAAGCTAAAGCCATTGCTATTTTATTGTTTATTTGGGTAGCGGTTGTATTGGTTTACGACCTTATTTTACTCACACTTATGGTAGCGGAAACTGTGGAGCTTTCTAGTCAACTTTTACAGGTAATGATATTGCTTAATCCAAGTGACATTTTCCGCGCTCTGATGTTAGTTGCTGCCCCTCAACAGGATACTAGCAGTAGTTTATCGTCGTTAGTTCAATTTCCTCTGTCTAACTTGTATATCGCATTAACAATATGGGTTGGGGTAATGATGTTGATTTCACAAAGTTTATTTCATCGGAAAATATTTTAACTGCAATGCTTAATTTTAGAGAATGAAATGGTTATTCATTCACAATGTTAATAGCAGTAATTAACAAAAATATATTTTGAGGTATATCTATATAAGTGTTTGTATTATCTGATTTTAAAATATTTTAAGACTGAGTCGGTAATCACATATTTTTGATAAGATATGAATTATGATTCATGTGATTTCAATTGACTCAATAGTAAAACTTTAGGTGCAGGCAGTGCTAAAAATTACTTCATATTTAACACTCGATACTTCAGCCAAGCAGCTGATTAATCATCTTAATGATGAGAAAACCAGTCTGACTTTTTCTGAAAATGCAGTATTAATTAAATTATTAGATAATAGCGAAGAAATCTGGACAAAAGAGCACCTATTGGCGGAAGGATGGCCTGATAGGGTGGTTGCGCCTACTTCATTAACGCAGTGTATTAGTACATTACGCCGTAAATTAGAACCTTTCTCTGAGATTCATTTAAAAGCTGTCGCAAGACGTGGCTACCAGCTTCATATTGATGAACGCAGCCATGTGAAAATGGTTTCTTTAACTGACTCCGGTACGATTAGAGCTGCTTTTTTAGATGTCAGTGTGATGGTGAAAATTGCTGGTGCGTTATTTGTTATTGGATTAATCATTCTTGCTTGGTATCAATGTGAGTACCATAAAGTCCTTAAAAATACCGCATTTTGGAGCAGTGACAAGCAAGTTGAGATTAATATTGGTGGCTTAGAAGAAAGCGCAACTTTATTATACAAAAACGATACTGATCAACTGCATAAATCTAAGTGGCAGAAACATATTGCGCCTGAAAGTAACTTTGTCCAAGGATTAAAGGGCTTTAGTGCTTTTGCATTGACCAATGGCAACAATTATTCATTTGCTGCTTGTCCTGGTTATTCATTAGATGATTGTGATGGTGTTGGGATTATCAATATCAATGCGCTATCTCCAGAGCCTGCTGGCTTGAATATGCGTGAATTTGTACCGTTAACTAAAAAAATGGAAGAACGTATTCGATTTAATCGAGTGCTGATCCCAAAAGATAGCATTGGCAATATTATCGAGCATCATTACCATGCTGACGTGTATTTTCCCGCAGCAGGTGAGAAGCTTATCCGTGGTGATTTTAGTCTCTCACTTGTCTATGACGGTGAAAAGAGTGGCCAAATCTATACCACGATCTGCATCACTGACGAAGATTGCAGTACGACGCCAATTAAATGGAAAACCCGTGGTACGTTTAATCAATATGAACAAACCATTGGCGATTATGAGGTTGACGTTTTCTATAGCAAAATAGCTCAAAAAGAGTTTATAAAGCCAGACTTCGTTACCCCGTCGGCAATGCGCTTTTACCGTGAAATTCGTCGAATGGATATTCAAGAAACCGAATTGATTTTCTTTAGAGTGCATTCCACTGAGAATACCGCTGTATGGATATTCCCTTTTATGGATGGACTTGTAGCTTGGTCTAAATATGAGAAAGTACAATTCTAGCCATTAGTTTAGCGTACTGAATAATTGAGTTTTAGTGCGAAGAAATAATGGGGGTAAACAAAAAGCCGACTAAAATAGTCGGCTTTTTAATGGGTAAATCAATTAGGCTTATTTGATAAATGCGAAGGCATCACCATAAAGGTGAGCTTCATCAACGCCCATTTCACGAAAGACTTCACGGGCGGCGCCGACCATATCGAAACGGCCAGCAATATAAATGTCGTAACCCACTAAGCTGATATGATCTTGGTTAATTTGCTCAAGCAAGTTGGCTTGTTTACCATTCCAGTTAGCTGTCGCTTCTTCAACAACGGGAATAAACTCTAACCATTCATGGTTTGCATGCCATTGGCGGGCAATTTCTTGGTAGTACATTGCTTGCTCGTTACGACAACCCCAGTAAAACTGTGTTTTTATTGTATGGCCGCTAGCAATTTGCTGCTCAATAATACTCTTAATGTATGAAAACCCCGTGCCGCCAGCAATCATGATGCGAGGGCGTTGGCTGTCTTGACGTAAAAAAGCCTCACCAGCAGGGGCTTCAATATCAATAAACTCGTTGTTTTTTAGGCGCTCAACCACTTGCATTGGGTAGCTTTCAGAAACAGCAGCGCCGATATGCAGCTCAAGCAGTTCTGCATTTGGTGCAGATGCTATTGAGAAAGGACGTTTGTCTTTTTCTCCCATAACGATGGATAAGTATTGCCCTGCTTTGAAGTCAAAAGGGACTTCTGGTTTAAGTATGACCTGAAAAACAGCATCATTAAATGGGGTGATCTTTTCAATTTTACAGCGAATGGTGTTCATCTAACATCCTTGGTAGCCCTTTCTTTGAAGGGTGTTTTTATTTTATTTGTAGGGTAGAGGGTTAACTCTTTAGCTGGGCATTATAGCGTTGGGCTATCATCAATACCTAATTCGTCCCAGATTTGATCCACTTTATCTTTGACTGCTGGATCCATCACAATTGGCGTGCCCCATTCTCTGTCAGTTTCGCCTGGCCACTTATTGGTCGCATCTAAGCCCATTTTTGAACCTAAACCGGCAATAGGCGAGGCAAAATCAAGGTAATCAATCGGCGTATTATCCACCATTACGGTATCTCTTGTTGGGTCCATACGGGTGGTAATCGCCCAAATCACATCTTGCCAATCGCGGCAATTGACGTCTTCATCAACGATGATGATGAATTTGGTGTACATAAACTGTCGCAAGAACGACCAAGCGCCCATCATTACCCGTTTGGCATGACCGGCATATTGCTTCCGAATTGAAATTACTGCCATGCGATACGAGCAACCTTCAGGCGGCAAGTAAAAGTCGATAATTTCAGGATATTGCTTACGTAAAATCGGCACAAAGACTTCGTTTAACGCCACACCTAACATGGCAGGCTCATCCGGTGGACGACCTGTGTAGGTGCTGTGATAAATCGCATCTTTACGCTGGGTCATATGGGTGACGGTGAAAACTGGAAACTTGTCTGTTTCGTTATAGTAACCAGTGTGATCGCCATAAGGGCCTTCTTCAGCCATTTCTTCAGGGTCAATATAGCCTTCTAAAATGATTTCGCTGGTGGCTGGGACTTCTAAGTCGCAACTGATGGCTTTGCACACTTCGGTGCGTTCACCACGCAGTAAACCCGCAAAAGCATATTCGCTCATTGAGTCTGGCACAGGGGTTACCGCGCCTAAAATAGTCACCGGATCGGCGCCTAATGCCACTACCACAGGGTAGCGCTCACCTGGGTGTTTTTCTTTGAAATCTTTAAAGTCTAATGCGCCGCCGCGGTGATCAAGCCAGCGCATAATCAGTTTGTTTTTACCTAATAACTGCTGGCGATAAATCCCTAAGTTTTGTCTTTTTTGGCGCGGACCTTTAGTAATGGTTAATCCCCAAGTCACTAGAGGCGCCACATCGCCAGGCCAGCAATGTTGTACCGGTAATTTGGTTAAATCCACCTCGTCACCAGTTAATACCACTTCCTGACAAGGTGGGTTACGTACTGTTTTTGGCGGCATGTTTAACGCTTGTTTGAACTTAGGTATTTTGGCAATAGCGTCTTTAAAGCCACTTGGCGGCTCAGGTTCTTTTAAAAAAGCTAGCAATTCACCCACTTCACGCAAAGCCAGTGGGTCGTCTTTACCTAACGCCATAGCAACACGTTTTGGAGTGCCAAATAAATTCACTAAAACTGGCATGTCGTTATTGGTTGGGTTTTCAAATAACAACGCAGGGCCGCCAGAGCGCAAGACGCGATCGGCAATTTCAGTCATTTCTAGATTGGGATCAACAGCATAACTAATCCGCTTTAGTTCACCATTAGCTTCAAGGTGATCAATGAAGCTACGTAAATCCTTAAAACTCATGGCTTATTCACTCTATTGTTAATCGCTCTTTGGGGCGCACTATAGCATTTTTCTAAAATAGGGTTAAGCGATGTTTATTTGTTGGTCGTTGATTTTAATTAACCTGCTCATAGCTATTGCCCGCGTATCTATCAGCATTTTTATAAAACTGGGTTAAGCGATGATTATGGGTTAGATGTTGATTTGAATTAACCAGATCGCGCCGGTATCTATGAGCATTTTTCTAAAATAGGGTTAAGCGATGTTTATTTGTTGGTCGTTGATTTTAATTAACCTGCTCATAGCTATTGCCCGCGTATCTATCAGCATTTTTATAAAACTGGGTTAAGCGATGATTATGGGTTAGATGTTGATTTGAATTAACCAGATAGCGCCGGTATCTATGAGCATTTTTCTAAAATAGGGTTAAGCGATGGTTATTTGTTGGTCGTTGATTTTAATTAACCTGCTCATAGCTATTGCCCGCGTATCTATCAGCATTTTTATAAAACTGGGTTAAGCGATGATTATGGGTTAGATGTTGATTTTTATTAACCAGATAGCGCCGGTATCTATGAGCATTTTTCTAAAATAGGGTTAAGCGATGGTTATTGGTTATAGGTTGTTTTGAGCTAGACTTGTTTATAGGGTAATTGCCATTTAATTGCCCTATATTAGCTGCTGTAGAAAATGCTGCTTAGGTACAAAGGGGGGCGTGAGATGAACAAAGAAGCACAACAGACACTGCCAAAGACCTGCTTTACGGCTTTATATCTGATGAGCTTAAAAGGGTATATCTCAGTAACTGTAGGCTTGAGTTTAATGCTTGGCATAAGCACTAATGCCCAAGGGGCTAATGCTCAAGACGCGAGTCCCCACAAGATTTCAGCTAGCATGCAAGCTTTTGATGGCTTGCCGCAACTGCGATATCTTACATCCGATCGTCATCATGGTCATTCACGTCATTCACGTCATTCACGTCATTCAGGTTCATCAGTGCGCTGGGGCGTCGGTGTGGGGTGGAATAACGGTTGGCGTTACCCTTATTATAATCGGTGGGGAAATCGATGGAATAATGGCTGGGGCTATGGCTGGAATAATGGCATAGGCTGGAATAACGGCTGGCAAACGCCCTATCGCTATGATTACTATGATCGCCATTACCGCAGAAACTATGTGCAACCGCAGCAACATCAAGTGGTGTCTCCACCGAAACGATCCACCACCAGTATTGAATACGCCAGTGGCTTAACCCAGCTACCTGAAAATGCCCGCGCTATCCAAAGAGACGGCAGAACAATTTATCAGTGGCAAGGGCAAGAGTATTACTTTGACTGGTCATCACAACGCTATATGAGATTAGCCGCAGAAAAAGACTAATTGAGTGGCGCTGTTTCTACATAGGCTGAGAACGTTTATAACGTTTAAAGATAAAAAAGCCCTGATGGATCCTTCCATCAGGGCTTTTTGTGCATTGTCTACCGACAAAATGTATCGGCATTAAAACTGTTGTTGATGAAAACTTATTCATTCGCTCACTACGAAAACTGGGGAGAGAAGCAGTTGCTCATGTCCAAATAGTCGTCAACGGACTCAATAGGTTTGATAGTAGAAAGCAATTCCATGAAGTAAGGGGTATAGAATGTTTTCATAATCAATAGTCGCTGGGGACGACCATCAATCAAATCAAAGCTATTGGTTGTTAAATTAGTTAATACTCGTAATACATCTCCTAGTTTATGCTTTTTAATATTTCCCCTTATGACTTCCATTCATCAGGGTTACGCTGTTGCTTGCCTACGACATATTATTGTTATTATTCCTTGTTGCAGGTATTCGATTCAGTGACCATGCAAGCATGGGGGAGAGTGCTGTCACCTTGTTGAAACGGATAAATTAGCCATGTTGATAGAAGTATTACCTTGGGCGCTTAAGCCCTAATAAAACCTCTATAGCTCACTGCTGGGGAACAGTTAGCAACACATCAAATCTGCCTGAATCTATCTCCAATCACCCTAGTGACATCCTTACTTTAGGGTGGTTTACCTGCCTGTAGGCATACCTGCGACTTATAATTATTGTTAGCCTTGTTGCAGGTTTCAATTCAGTGATACTGCAATCATGGGGGGAATGCAGTCACTGAGCTTGAATAAAATTGACAAGCTTGATTGTTTAAAAGCCTTTATCGTCGGAATATTAGCTTCTTAATAAGTGCACTTGGGGTGGTGCGCTTATCGAATCAAACCTGCCGGAACAGTCTTAAAATCCATTCGTTTCGTATTCACGGGCACCAATGACATCCTTTCATTAGCACCGGCCTTACACTGCCTTTTGGCATTCCTGCGACCTATTATTATTGTTAGTCCCTGTTGCAGGTTTTTAGCTTACATAGCTGCTTTATATCAGCTTTTTATGTAATAAAATTGACAAACCTGAGGGTGAACAGCTCTATATTTTACAATAGATTTGTCGCTAATTAATTGCCGATGGGGGCAGCGTTTAATTCAATCAAGTTTGTCGGAACTGTGTTAATCCCCACTAATTGCTATTAATCGATAACAGCTGCTGATTCAGCTGAGATAACTTAAGTTGTAAGTGAGCTATCTCTGACACTAAAGCGCTTTTCTGTTTAGCTTGTGTACGCTTGCGAGTGGTCACGCCCTCGGCATTAGTTTTTGATGTCATCGCGGTTTCTTTATTTTTAACCCATTGGTAAACCGTTTTTGCTGAGATGCAGTATTGCTTAGCAACATCAGAAATTAATCGATTATGTTGCTTCACTTCAGCGATCACTTGCTGCTGAAAGCTCTCGGGATAAAACTTTGTTTGTGCTGACATATTAGCTCCAAGCATTTAAAAGCGATTAACTTCGTCGGCTTAACGATAAGACTATTCTACTTCCCATAGGCTACAGCCTACATGCTTATAAAAGTGGCACTGATTACGACAAAGATTCAAACATGTGTGTAATAATTTCATCATCGACTCCTGCTGATATTCAAATTTATAAGGCTTAAATTTATCCACTAAATTGGTCAAATTAAAAGCTACCTCTTTAGTGATACGTAACTCAATGGAATACTTGTGCCAATTATGAAATAAATATTTTACCCTTTTATTACAGTGACTTATTTTTTTAAAGTGTTAGCTCTAAAAAGTGAGCGTGAAACATCTTGGTGCAAAAGTACTATTTTGGTGCGAATTGGTTTTAATTGGTAAACAAAAGTAACCATTAAAACTCTATGGTTTTAAGGCACAAAAAAGCGGCAATAAATGCCGCTTTTTATGCTGATGAGAGAGGGGGTTTTACGGCGCTACATTAAGAAAATGGTCGCTAAGCCTAAAAAGGCGAATAAGCCAATCACATCGGTGACTGTGGTTAGTACCATACCGCCAGCCAATGCCGGATCGATATTGAGTTTTTTAAGTATGAGCGGAATACTGGCCCCCGCTAGTCCGGCAACGGTCATGTTAATGAGCATCGCGCCGCCAATGAGACCGCCCAGTGCCATATCACCTTTCCATAGCCACACTGCAAAGAAGACCAGTACCGACCACATGAGGCCATTAAGAAAACCAATGGCTAATTCTTTACCGATAAGCCAACGGGAGTTACTTTGGCCAATATGACCCAAGGCGATACCACGAATAACCAGAGCTAAGGTTTGATTGCCTGCCACACCGCCCATACTAGGGACAATAGTCATTAAAATCGCGATGGTGGCAAATTGCTCTAACGTGCCTTCAAACATATTACTTACTGATGCAGCAAGTAAGGCGGCAAACAAGTTAATGGTAAGCCATAGCGAGCGTCTGAAGGTGCTTTTCATTACGGGGCCAAAGGTATCTTCATCGTCATCCATACCCGCCATCCCCATCATTGAGTGTTCGGCGTCTTCACGAATAACATCGACCACATCATCAATGGTAATACGGCCTAATAATTTTTGTGCTTCATCTACCACTGGGGCCGAAATCCAGTCATGGCGTTCAAATAATTGCGCCACTTCATTATCAGGCATGTCCACAGGGATGCTTTCTAATTCAGGATCCATGATGCTGCGAATGGTTGAATTAGGATCACAGGTGAGTAGATCGGCAAGGCGCACCCCACCAAGCACATGATCGTTGCGATCAACCACATATAAGGTATCTGTGGTATCGGGTAAGTTGCCGCGCTGGCGCAAATAGCGTAATACCACATCAATATTAACGTCAGGACGCAAAGTGACCGTATCTGTATTCATGATACTGCCAGCGGTGTCATCAGGGTATGACAGTGCTTGTTCGACGCGATGGCGGTCTTGACTGCTCATGGATTGCAGTACTTTTTTATAAACAGCATCTGGCAAACTTCTTAAGATGTAAGCCAAGTCATCGGTATCCATCCCTGAGGTGGCTTGGGCTACTTTTTCTGGGGTCATAGCGCTGATGAGTGAATCTTTTAACTCTTCACCGAGTTCTTCTAGGATTTCACCCGCTTGCTCATGATCAATCAGTTGCCATAACACTTGACGAGTTTTCGGCGGTGATGATTCAAGAATTAATGCCACATCGGAGGCGGCCATGTCATGAAGCATATTTCTGACATGAACAAACATACCGCTACCTAATGCTTGTGTAAGCTGATTAAGACGTTGTTCGGTCAGTTCGCTGTCGATGACTTCAATACCCATTGGCTACTCCTGAAAAGACGATGATGAAATGTTAACTTAACTCACCGGAAAGAATGAAGAAATTTCTAATATCTGATGGCTTGATGCGCAATTCATAAACACGCTAATACTGCTTGGTGGTGTGTTGAGTATAGCTAATAAAATAATGGTAAAGGTGAGTCGCTGTGTTTCCTTGGAGATGTTACTGGGCGCAGGCGGTTAGCTTTCTTCGTCAAATTTATCGTTGATTAACTTGCATACGGCCTCAAGGGCTTTTTCTGCATCACGGCCTTGAGCTTCAACAGTAATGATTTTACCAATGCCACTTTCTAACATTAATAACCCCAATACGCTGGCAGCACTGGCTTGTTTCTCACCTTGGATAAGGGTGATAGTTGCGTCAAACTCGGTAGCTAAAATTGCCAATTTAGTCGCCGCTCGCGCATGCAAGCCTAGCTTGTTACTGATGGTAATTTGCTTTGAATAGGCCACCGTTTTGGCTGGCGTTGTGGTTAGCTTATTCAATGCCAAGCTCTCTATGGCGGGCGCTGACTTTGTGCTTAGAGTTGTTGAAACGTTTAGCGAGCTGATCGGCAATATAAACCGAACGGTGCTGACCGCCGGTACAACCAATGGCAATGGTCAGGTAGCTGCGGTTATTACGCTCTAAATGTGGCATCCAAGTGTCAAAAAGGTTTTCAATTTGCCAGATAAACTTATTCACCAAAGGCTGTCGCTCTAAGAACTCTTGCACGGGCGCATCTAGGCCTGTGTAGGGCCTTAACTCAAGCTCCCAGTGCGGATTCGGTAAAAAGCGCACATCAAACATAAAGTCTGCTTCAGCCGGCATGCCATGCTTAAAGCCAAATGACTCAAAATGTACCACTAATTCTTTATCAACACTGCCTAGCAAGATTTGCCGAACATGATCGCTCAATTCGTAGATATTAGTTTGCGAGGTGTCGATATAGTGATCAACCATTTTGGCTATGGGTTCGAGTAACCGCCCCTCAAGCTTAATGGCTTCTTGTAACGAAATTTGATTCTTAGACAGTGGGTGTAATCGGCGGGTCTCACTAAAACGCTTCAGTAACACTTTATCGTTGGCGTTTAAAAAGAAACTGGTAATGCTGGTATCGTCAGACAGTAAAGCAATTTGCTCTTTGAGTACTTTGCCTTGCTCTTCGATATTACGCACATCGACGCTAATGGCGACAAGCTCGTTACTATCTTTAAGCTGTTCAAGCAGGCTGCCAATCAGTGGCAGTGGCAGGTTATCAACACAGTAATAACCTAAATCTTCAAGCACTCTCAGTGCGACTGATTTTCCTGAACCTGAACGTCCCGATACGATGACAAGTTTCATGCAGTAATAACCTGATAAAGTTCTGTAGCGTCATGACTCTTTCGAAGTCGTTTAAGTATCAATTTATCACTGAGTTTCTCTGCCATGCTAGATAATGTGCTTAGGTGTTGCTGGCACTGATCTGCAGGTACAAGAAGCGCAAATAAAATATCTACAGGTTGCTTGTCTATGGCATCAAAGGCGATTGGCTCTTCGCATTTGATTAAAATAGCAATGGGTTCTTCGATATTATCTAAGCGCCCATGTGGAATTGCTATGCCATTTCCTATACCTGTACTGCCCATTTTTTCACGCGCTATTAGACTTTCAAAAATAGCCTGTGAAGAAAGGGTTGGGTACTG
The DNA here is from genome assembly GCF_041469325.1 of Shewanella sp. 10N.286.51.B8. Lineage (NCBI taxonomy): Bacteria > Pseudomonadati > Pseudomonadota > Gammaproteobacteria > Alteromonadales > Shewanellaceae > Shewanella > Shewanella sp. 10N.286.51.B8. The sequence goes on along the minus strand of NZ_JBFRKG010000008.1, from coordinate 41,273 downwards.
GGCAGCCATTAAATTGCTGATTAATTCCAGTACCTTTTTCTTACTGCCCGGAGTGGCACAGGTAGTGCACGCCGGCTGCAGGATGGTACGAAGTTCCATCGTTAATGCTTAGTGAGTTTCTCTTTATGTTTAATTACCTGACGGTCTAGCTTATCTATCAGGGCGTCTATTGCCACATACATATCAGCGTTACGCGATACAGCAAACACTTCACCGCCTTTTAGGTGCAGTTTGGCTTCGGCAATCTGTTGTAGCTTTTGAACATCGAGCACAACGTGAACATTATTGATCTGTTCGAAGTGTCGTTCAAGCTTTGAAAATTTTGTTTGCACGTATTCCCGTAAAGATTGAGTTATTTCAATATGGTTTCCAGTCAGGTTAATTTGCATAGGTCATCCTCCAATAACAAAAGTTATAAGCTTTTGCGTTGGTTTGAGGGAGGGATGAGCATTGCCTCTCGATATTTGGCTATCGTACGTCGAGCAACGTTAATCCCTTGTTCAGCCAATAGTGTCGCCATTTTACTATCACTAAGAGGCTTTTTCGGGTTTTCTGCAGCTACGAGCTTTTTAATAAATGCGCGAATTGCTGTAGAAGAGCATTCTCCACCATCATCGGTACTTACATGGCTTGAGAAAAAATATTTTAGTTCAAAAAGTCCACGGGGGGTATGCATGTATTTTTGGGTCGTGACCCGTGAAATGGTCGACTCGTGCATTTCAACCGCTTCAGCAATATCATTGAGCACCATCGGCTTCATGGCTTCTTCACCGAACTCAAAGAAACCTTGCTGAAATTGTACGATACAGTTAGCCACTTTTAGTAAGGTTTCATTACGGCTATCGATGCTTTTGATAAACCATTTAGCTTCTTGTAAATGACCACGAATAAATTGGCTGTCAGCTTGGCTTGAACCGCCTTTGGCCATAGCTGCATATTGCTGGTTAACGCCAATTTTAGGCATGTTATCGGGATTTAGCTCGACCACCCAGCGACCATTCTTTTTAAGTACAGTAACATCAGGAATGACGTACTCATCTTTAATGGGGGTAATTTGCAAGCCTGGACGTGGATTGAGCGTTTGAATAAATTCAATGGCTTCACGTAAATCATCTTCTTTAAGCTTGGTTTTACGCATCAGTAACCTAAAGTCACGACCGGCGATTAAATCAAGATGATCTTTAATCAGTAACTTAACATTATCTATGCAAGGAATTTCATTAGGGTATTGGCCTAATTGAATTAATAGACACTCACTTAAATCTCGCGCTGCAATGCCGACGGGATCGAAGTGTTGTACCCGTTTAAGTACAGCTTCAACTTCATCGAGTTCGATATCGTCAGTGCCTAAGGATTGCAAAATGTCTTCAACGCTCTGGGTGAGGTAACCGCGCTCATCAATGGCATCAATAATGGCGGTTGCAATCACTAAGTCATTTTCAGAAAAGGGAGTGAGGTTTTTTTGCCATTCAAGATGCTCATACAAGCCTTCACTGGTTTCGCCTTGAAACGGCATATCATTACCGCTCGATACTGCGCCAGAGCCAGAAGTAGGCGAGGCGGTATACACCTCATCCCATGTGGTATCCATAGGGAGTTCTTCAGGCATAGAATCTTTAGTGAGCGATTCAGTGGTATCAACCGTTGAGGTGTCTTTTTCTATGGTGACTTGGCTATTATCACTAAAATCGGTGTCAGTTTGCAGGGCGTTTTCTTTTACGGGCTCTTTGGCTTTAGTGAATTCGTCTTCAAGCTCTAATAGCGGGTTTGAATCAAGTGCTTGTTGAATTTCTTGCTGTAGCTCCAATGAGGAAAGTTGCAATAAGCGAATCGCTTGTTGCAACTGTGGGGTCATGGTTAAGTGTTGACCCATTTTGAGTTGGAGTGAGGCTTTCATGTACCGCTTGTCCCTAATTGAATTACATCATCGCGACGAACAGTGTGGGCGCTAGTTTATGATCCTAGAAAAATAGACTAGATTAAGGTTTGTTGTTGGCCGCGAATGCCATACTAAAAACTGAATAGTGCTAACTATAGCTTGAATTGTTCACCTAAGTATACCGACCTAACTTGCTGATTGACTAAGATCTCAGCAGGTGTTCCTTCAGCAATCAAGTTTCCGTGACTCACAATATATGCTCGCTCACACACATCAAGTGTTTCACGGACATTATGGTCGGTAATTAGCACCCCTAAACCACGGCTTTTAAGTTGTTGAATAATTTTCTTGATGTCGATTACTGAGATAGGATCTACCCCTGCAAAAGGTTCATCTAATAAAATAAACTTAGGATTTGCCGCTAATGCGCGTGCAATTTCAACTCGGCGACGCTCGCCTCCCGATAACGCCATACCTTGGCTATCACGGATATGAGTTATGTTAAATTCTTCTAATAAATGTTCCAGTTCTTCAATGCGCTGCTCATTTGATAAGCTTTTGCGAGTTTGAAGCACTGCCATTATATTATCGTGTACTGTGAGCTTACGAAAAATACTGGCTTCTTGAGGTAAGTAGCCAATGCCTTTTCGGGCGCGCAAATGCATTGGATCTGCGGTTAAATCATCTTCATCGATCAGAATGCGGCCCTTATCACTTTTGACTAGGCCTACGACCATATAAAAGGTGGTGGTTTTACCCGCACCATTAGGGCCAAGTAAGCCAACAATTTGGCCGGTTTTTACCGTCAGGCTGACATCTTTTACTACCTGGCGACTTTTATAACTCTTAGCGAGATTTTCAGCGGTTAACGTAATTTGGGTCATTAGTCATTTTGCTCAGCTGCTGGGGCTGACAATGTCGCCTGCGCCTCAGCGTTAAGTGATTCAGTTACTTCGGGTGTTTCAGTTGAGTTCACAGCCTCTACAGCAGATAAATTGTTGTTTTCAATTATAGCTGGTGGCGTGTCATCACCGGGTTTAGCGCTGTCTGGTAAATGTGGTTGCTCATCTTTTTTCTTTTCAGAATCAATCAAGTCTGGGTGACTTTCTGGTTGAAAAATAGTGATAACCCGATCTTCACCAGTACCGGTGCTTTCAGCAATTAACTGCTGCTTTTCAATGTTGTAGCTAATTAGGTTACCAGTAACCTGGCTACCCGCTTGGTCCAATTTAGCATTACCCGTTAAGGTTAAAATGCTAGTGGCAAGCTCATATTTAATTTCATCGGCACTGGCAGTACCAATACGGCCATCATCTAACTCTTGGGAAAATGTCGCAGGGTTACCTGTGGCAACCATGGTTTTTTGGGTGCCGCTTTCGGTGCCAAATGCGCGTAATTCGTCGGCATTAATGTTAATCGACCCTTGAGTCACATTAACTGGGCCATAGAAGATGACCTGATTGTTTTTTATGTCAGCTTTTTGGCTCACAGCTGCGACTTTAAGCTCTTGCTGTAAATCGCCTTCTTTTGCATAGGCGCTGGCAATACTGACTACACTGAGTAGTGAGGCAATCAAAAGTTTACTTTGCTTCATACGTTCCTTCTACTTGACTTAAAAGTTCAAGTTCTTGAGCATTTAAATCAGCATACAGGCCTAAACCTTGTATATTAAAATCTGACCCAGTAACAAAAATTTGTCTATCTGAGGTCAAAATCATGGTGTTCATATCGAGTGCCAACATGGTGGTTGTCAAAGATTGTAATGGCTCGTCGATGTTTATTGCATCAATAATAACATTATTTTCTAAAACTACTTTGCCTGTTTCATTATTCAGCTTGCCTAAATCTGCGCTTAATTGCCATTCGGCTTCACCATTTTCAGGATAAATAAGGTAGACAGGCTCAGTAAACATGGTTTCATTACTTTGCTGAAAGTGCTCCATGTATTTCGCTGAGACTCGGCTTTGCACTAAACCTTGCTCATTAAATTCAGTGGTGCGTAAGTCATTGGCGATAAAATCAGGGCGAGCAGGGGCAGGCAATTTACTTGCCTCCATCTGACTACGTTTAACTTGTACTTGCCAATAAAGGACTAAGGCTGCGCCAAAAAATCCGATAATAGCGAAGGTCACTCGGCTCATATACTCATTCCGTGGGCATTTTCAAACTTATCTTGGCTAAGTAATAGCAAATCGGTGAGTTCACGTAATGCGCCATTTCCGCCGTTAATGGTGGTGGTCATATGGCAATGTTGTTTAACATAAGGATGGCCATCAGCCACACAAACTGCAAGGCCAACCTGTTTCATCACAGGTAAGTCAACCATGTCATCACCAATATAGGCGACTTCATCTGGGCTAACGCCATAGGTATCTAACAGGCTTTGGTAAGGCACTAGTTTATCATCAACACCCTGATAAATATGAGTGACACCTAAAGCGGTCATTCTATTTTCCACAATGGCAGATTTACGCCCGGTTATCACAGCAACATGAATATTACTGGTTAAAATAGAGCGAATGCCATAACCATCACGGGTATGAAATGCTTTTAACTCTTCCCCTGCATTACTTAAATAAATACGGCCATCGGAAAATACCCCATCGACATCGCAAATAAGCAGCTTAATTTTTTTGGCTTTTTGCCAAACATCATCAGAGATTGGGCCGTAAAAACCTTGGTGCAGTGTTTCGTGTAATGACATGTTAAATGACTCCAGCTTTAACCATATCGAGCATGTTAAGTGCGCCGACTGGGCGTTGGTTCTCGTCTACGACAATTAAACCGTTAATACTTTTTTCTTCCATAATCTGTAATGCTTGCGCGGCTAAAATACCTGGGCTGATGGTAATGCAGTTGGTTGTCATTACATCGGCAATAGCGGTAGTACGCAGGTTCACTTCAGCATCGATGACGCGGCGTAAATCACCGTCAGTAAAGATCCCGACTAGCTTGTCTGCATTATCGATCACTGCAGTCATACCTAAACCTTTATTTGAGATCTCATATAGGGTTTCAGTAATGCAGAGCTCACTTTTCACCTGTGGAATATCAGCGCCTTTGTGCATTACATCGCTGACTTTAAGTAATAGTTTACGACCTAAAGAGCCACCAGGGTGGGATAGGGCGAAATCATCACGGGTAAAGCCTTTCGCTTGCAATAATGCTACGGCCAAGGCGTCACCCATCACCAAGGTTGCCGTGGTGCTTGATGTTGGTGCTAGCCCTAATGGGCAGGCTTCTTCAGGCACTTCAATACATAAATGCAGTTTAGATAGCTTGGCCATATTGGATTCTGGTTTACCCGTAATCGCGATTACCGGGACACCCATGCGCTGTATAACGGGCATTAAGGTGAGAATTTCACTGGCTTCACCAGAATTTGATATGGCTAAAATAATATCATTTTTTGCCAGAGCGCCTAAGTCGCCATGGCTTGCTTCGCCAGGGTGAACAAAAAATGCAGGCGTGCCTGTGCTGGCGAGTGTGGCAGAAATCTTATTGCCAATGTGGCCAGATTTGCCCATGCCCATGACAATGACTTTGCCTTTACATTCTAAAATGAGTTCACAGGCTTGGCCAAACTCGTCTGAGTCTACATATTGATAAAGGTTATCTAATGCTGCCTTTTCAATATCAATGACTTGACGACCCCATTGGCGCAATTGTGTTTGTTCTGTCATATGTATCTCTCTATTGTCCAAAGCGATTTCGGGTTACGCTTTGGTGAGTCACACATCTTTATGCCCCATTATTGTGATTGAAATAAGACAACTTGGTACGCAATAAAGACGATTAATAAAAGGGCTCCATGCCAGCGAGTAAGCTGCTTTTTAGCGCCACTCGATAATACCAGTACTGCTAATGCGGTGCTGGTTGCTAGTACCATGTAAAAATCTCGACCGCTTGCATTTATGTCGATTTCACCTGGGGCAATCAGCCCTGGAATGGCCAGCACTGCTAAAATATTAAAAATGTTTGAGCCAACAATATTACCAATCGCGAGGTCGTCTTCTTTTTTTAGGACGCCAGCGATGCATGCTGCTAGTTCCGGTAAACTGGTGCCAATGGCAATAATGGTCAAGCCGATGACCAGATCTGACAAGCCAAATGTCTTGGCAATGCCTACCGCGCCCGTCACCATCCAGTCTGCCGAGAGTGGCAATAACACCATACCAACAATGATCCAGATAATAGCATGTAATGTGGGTACATTTTTAGGGATCTCTGCGTCAGACTCATCAGCTAGGACATCTTTTTTCTTATTTCGCATCGCGCTCCAAATGAAATAGCCCATCAAGGCGAAAAATGCGATTAATAATACCCCACCTTCAACACGGGTGAGCATGCCGTCGTGAATAAGGTAGCCAGCTAATACGGTTGCCGCAATCATGATTGGAATTTCACGCTTTAAGGTTTCTGAGCGAACTGAAATAGCCCCAAACAATGCGGTAACCCCTAATATCAAGGTGATGTTAGCCACGTTTGAGCCGAGCACGTTACCAATTGCAGTATCGCTCATGCCTTCCATTGATGCGGTGGCAGCAACCAGCATTTCTGGCGCTGAGCTGCCCATGGCCACAATGGTTAAACCGATTAACATTGGTGGCAGGCCTAAGTTTCTAGCAAAGGCGGCAGCTCCGTAAACAAAGCGATCTGCGCTCCAAACTAATGCGCCCAATCCGACGATGAGCATCATGATATTAAAAAGCATCTTGTTCCAATTATTTGAGTTATGGCGATATTTTTGTCAGATATTAACAAAAATCATCGCTATTGCGAAAATTGTTAGGGATTGTAACGCATGGTGATTGATTTGTTGTAGGTTCTTACACAATTTCGTACACTTCAGCTCTACATCTCGTTCTCTAGGAAGGCTATTATTTCCTCTATAGACATGTCTACTCCAAGTTTAGAGCCCACTAGGTCAGCCCTTGTAGAAGTTAAGAACATGGGCTTTAGCCGAGGGACTAAGGTTATCTTTGATGATATCAGTCTCAGCATTCCAACTGGCAAAGTGACCGCCATTATGGGGCCAAGTGGCATAGGTAAAACCACCTTACTTAAACTTATCGGCGGTCAATTAACCCCTGATAGTGGTGAGGTGCTTTTTGCTGGGCAAAACATTCACCAACTGAAGCGGCAACAATTATTTGAGCAGCGAAAGCGCATGAGTATGTTGTTTCAAAGTGGGGCGCTTTTTACCGATATGAATGTGTTTGATAATGTGGCGTTTGCGCTGCGTGAGCACTCAGGGTTAGCTGAAACTATTATTCGTAAGATTGTGTTGATGAAGCTGCAAGCCGTGGGGCTGCGGGGCGCCGCTCTGATGATGCCCAATGAGTTATCCGGCGGCATGCAGCGCCGAGTTGCATTGGCGCGGGCGATAGCACTTGAGCCTGAAATGATTTTGTATGACGAGCCTTTCGCCGGTCAAGATCCTATTTCGATGGCGGTGCTGGTGAAATTGATTGGCGAATTATCTGAAACATTGAGGCTGACTTCGGTGGTCGTGTCCCACGATGTGGATGCAGTATTGAGTATTGCCGACTATGTTTATGTTATCGCCGAGAAAAAAGTAATCGCTTCAGGCACGCCTGCTGAATTACGGGCTTCAACCAATCCACAAATTGAGCAATTTATTCATGGAGCACCCGATGGGCCGGTGGCTTTTCATTATCCAGCTGAAGACTATCAACAGGAGATGTTAAGTGGACGTGATTAACTTTATCAGTAATATTGGCCGCTTTGCTTTGGATTTTATTTCAGGTCTAGGCCGAGCAGGGCTGATGTTATGGGGCGCTATTGCCCGTTGGCCGAATGTTAAAAAAGATATTGGCTTAATCACCAAGCAAGTTTATGTGTTGGGTGTTCGCTCCATGGTGATCATCATAGTCTCTGGCCTGTTCATCGGTATGGTGCTGGCATTACAAGCTTATACGGTACTGGCTGATTTTGGCACGGTCGAAAGCCTAGGGCCCATGGTGGCATTGAGCTTATTAAGAGAGCTTGGTCCTGTGGTTGCGGCATTACTTTTTGCCGGGCGCGCAGGCTCGGCATTAACCGCTGAAATTGGCTTAATGAAGTCAACCGAGCAGTTATCAAGCTTAGAGATGATGGCGGTTGACCCTTTACACCAAATCATAGCGCCACGTTTTTGGGCGGGGGTTATCACCCTGCCATTATTAGTGATGATGTTTTGTCTTGTTGGCATTATCGGCGGTCATTTAGTGGGAGTTGAATGGAAAGGCATTGATAGCGGCTCTTTTTGGTCAATTCTGCAAGCATCGGTTGAGTGGCGCCAAGATATTGTAAATTGTTTAATCAAAAGTGTGCTTTTTGGCGTAGTGGTAACCTGGATATCTTTATATCGTGGTTATGAAGTCATTCCCAACCCCGAAGGCATTAGCCGAGCGACCACATCCACTGTGGTTCAGGCGAGTTTAGCAGTGTTAGCGCTCGATTTTTTACTGACAGCGATTATGTTCGGCAATTGATGTTAACTGCTGAGTGTTAGCGGGAGGTAAGTTGGGTAAATTTTGCATTCATTAATTAAAGTGGTTTAGTCGTATGTTGACACGGAAAATAGAGTTATTGGTTGGATTGTTCTTATTGTCAGGCTTAGTGGCATTTTGTGTGCTGGTATTTAATGTGGCCAATGTTGAGCTTAAGCCTAATCAGGCAACTTACAGTTTACACGCTGAATTTAGCAATATCGGTGGCTTAAAAGTACGCTCGCCAGTGAAAGTGGGCGGGGTGGTTGTCGGAAGGGTAACTGATATTCAGCTCGACCCCAAAAAGCTTGTACCGATAGTGAGCATCACTATGGATAAGCAATATGATCAATTTCCAGAGACCAGCAGCTTATCGATTTTAACTGCAGGTTTATTGGGTGAGCAGTTTTTGGGGTTAACCCCAGGCTTTATGGATGATGATATTGAGATGCTCGCTGATGGCGATAAAATTTATGACACGCGCTCAGCATTAGTACTGGAAGACTTAATCGGTCAGTTAATCTATAGCATGTCATCGGATGATAAGTAGGAGCGGTATATGAAGCAGTTTATTCGCGTTATGTTAAGTGTCTTTTTATGGTTAAGCATCAGCCCGCTTGGTGCTGCAGAGCTGACGACTGATGACATAGATACCCGTGATCCGTTCAAGCTAGTGCAGCAAGTATCAGAGAAAACCTTTGCGCGTTTTGATAAAGACAAAGCCCTCATTGACAATGATTTAAGCTATTTAAAAGTTATCGTTCGCGAAGAGCTTATGCCCTATGTTGATTATAAATACGCCGCGTATAAAGTGATGGGGCAATACCTGCGTGACACGACTCCTGAACAACGTCAGCGGTTTGTGGATGCTTTTGAAGGTTATTTAGTGGCTACCTATGCCCAAGCCTTTACTGAGTACACTGGTCAGCAAGTACAGTTTTTCCCGGCTGCTGATTTTAGTAACGAGAAAATGATCGATGTCCGCGTCGAAATTATTGAAGATGGTCGCCCGCCCATTAAAGTGGTGTTTAAAGCCAGACGTCTAAAAGATGACAGCTGGAAAGCGTTTGATTTGGTGGCGGAAGGCGTGAGTTTACTGGCGTCAAAGCAATCAGAAATTTCCAATTTAATTCGCCAAAAAGGCGTCGATAAGGTCATCGACATGCTTTATGAGCGCACCAACCAAGATATTCGCTTAGATCAGGACGAGGGTAATGCTGCGTGATTGAATTTTCACAGCAAGGTGATATTTGTCACCTAAAAGGGCAATTAACTCAGGTTGAGGTCAGAGAATTGTGGCCAAATCAACAACAATTGTTTACTGATACGACTCAAGTGTTAGACTTGTCTGCTTTAGAGTATGTTGACAGTGCAGGCGTGGCCTTATTGCTTGAACTAATATGTTTAGGTCATTGTCATGGGGACAACACTCAGCCAAGGAGCTTGGCTAATCCGAGTAAGCATCTAAAAAAACTTATCGAGTTGTATGATTTAGAGTCCTTTTTCATAGAACAATAGCATTGAATTTAAGGTAGCACATTTCATGGATTGCAAAGTAATTGAGCAGATTTTATCAGAGGCGTTAACCCTAGATGAAGTACATGTGACTTCAGATGGTAGCCACTACAAAGTGGTTGCAGTTGGCGAAATGTTCGACGCTATGAGTAAAGTGAAGCAGCAGCAGACCATTTATGCACCACTGAATGAACATATTGCCAGTGGTGAGTTACATGCGCTTACTATCAAGACTTTTACGCCGACTCAGTGGAAGCGTGAAAAATTATTTAATATGTAAGCGTAATACTGAGTGTAGAGAATTAGTGTGGATAAATTAACAATACAAGCCAGCAAGCCCCTTGCCGGAGATGTGACCATCTCTGGCGCCAAGAATGCGGCTTTGCCGATCCTGTTTGCTGGTGTTTTAGCTGAAACTGACTTTAATATTTCGAATGTACCTAACCTTCGCGATGTAAAAACAACCTGTGAATTACTTCGCTGCCTTGGTGCTGATGTCACTGAGTTAGGCAATAGCCAATATCGGATCTCAACCACTAATCTCAAAGAGTTTTGTGCGCCATACGATTTGGTTAGAACCATGCGCGCCTCTATTTTGATTTTAGGGCCGTTACTGGCTCGATTTGGTACCGCTGATGTTTCATTGCCTGGTGGCTGCGCGATTGGCGCAAGACCTGTGAACTTGCATTTGCAAGGGCTAGAGCAAATGGGCGCTACTATTGAGGTAAAAGAAGGTTACATTAAAGCCAGAGTTGATGGCCGCTTAAAAGGCGCGCATATCTTTATGGATATGGTCAGCGTTGGTGCCACTGAAAACCTATTGATGGCTGCGACCTTAGCTGATGGTGAAACCATTATTGAAAATGCCGCTCGCGAACCTGAAATTAATGATTTAGCACATTGCTTAATTGCAATGGGCGCAAAAATTACCGGTGTTGGCAGCGCAACCTTGCGTATTCAAGGGGTTGAGAAACTCTCTGGTTGTAACCACAGAGTGATGCCTGATCGCATCGAAACCGGCTCATTTTTAGTGGCTGCAGCCGTGACGCGCGGAAAAATTCGCTGTCTAAGCGCTGATCCTTCAAGCCTAGAAGCAGTTCTGGCAAAACTTGAAGATGCTGGCGCGGTGATTAATACTGGCGACGATTGGATTGAACTTGATATGCAAGGCAAGCGCCCTAAAGCGGTTAATATTAAAACTGCGCCATATCCTGCTTTTCCGACGGACATGCAAGCGCAATTTTGTGTGTTAAACGCATTAGCTGAAGGCACCAGTCATGTGACTGAAACGATTTTTGAAAATCGTTTTATGCATGTACCTGAGTTAAGCCGTATGGGCGCTGAAATGGAGCTAGAGGGTAACACCTGCATCATTAATGGTATTGAGCGCATGAACGGTGCGCAAGTGATGGCGACAGATTTACGCGCTTCAGCGAGTTTAGTGATTGCAGGCCTTATGGCTGACGGTACGACAACCGTTGATCGTATATATCACTTAGATCGTGGTTATGAGCATATCGAAGAGAAGTTTAAAGCCATCGGCGGTGAAGTGGTTCGTATTGCATAAGCTGTAGATTGCTTAAGTTGTTTGCCAAAGCTTTATAGTAAAGAATAAAAAGTCAGTTACCTAAGGTAGCTGACTTTTTTATGATTAAATGGTTAAGTTGTAATTTGTGCTTAAGGTTCGACAGCCTTCTCACCAATAATCACTGGCACATCATAAGACTTACCTTCACGGATGATGGTCATTGTGATGCTATCTCCGGGCGCTGTTTCAGCAATTCTATCCATCAGCATTTCAACCCCAGGAACACTCTCTTCTGCATAAGCGATAATCACATCTCTTGGACGCAGTTTCGCATCTGCCGCAGGCCCTTTGGGATCAACAGCGGTGACCAATACGCCTTTTAAATCCGGTAAGTTGAGGATTTGCGCCATAACAGGGCTTAACGGCTCGCCTGAAATCCCTAACGCGCCACGAATAACGCGGCCATTTTTAATCAACTTTCCCATAATGCTGTGAGCCAGTTTAATTGGGATGGCAAAGTTAATACCGTGCCCGCCACCTTCATCACCGATTTGAAATGCCGCAGTATTAATACCAATTAGTTCGCCAGTGGTGTCGATAAGTGCACCGCCAGAGTTACCGGCATTAATGGCTGCATCGGTTTGTAAGAAATCAAGATAGCCTGAACTTAAGCCGTTTCGGCCGGTTGCACTGATAATACCTTGGGTAATGGTTTGGCCTAAGTTGTAAGGGTTACCAATGGCAAGTACCACATCGCCCACTTGTGCAGGTTTGGATAAATTGATCGGCACGATAGGTAGATTATCGCCTTCAATTTTAAGGACCGCTAAATCGGTGACTGGATCTGAACCGACAACTTCTGAGGTAAATTTTCGGCCATCTTGTAGCGCGATAACAATTTCATCGGCTTTTTTAATCACATGGTAATTGGTTAAAATGTAGCCTTCTTTACTCATGATAACCCCAGAACCCAAGCCTTGAAGCGAGCTTGAATTTAATGGGCTATTTTGATCTAAACTAAGGCTATAAATATTGACCACAGCAGGGGCTGCTCGACGAACGGCTTTAGCAAAGGATAAGTCATTGTGGTGCTGGGTAGTGGTTAAGCCATTATTGAAATTACTGTTGTTGGTTATCGAAGTAACAAATATGAAAGCGGCCGCCATGACTAATCCAAATGCCACAGCTTTGGTCAAATATAAAATTGTGTCTTTGAAATTCATTGGCTGACTAAATTATGAAAAAGTACCCAAGATATTATCATGATTAAAAAAATTAAGCATCGTAACAGGGCTACGATGCTTATTGGGTAAAACAACAGGGTTTATTCGGTGCTGCTTTAACGCAGTACCAAGTAAAGCAGCTTATTGTCACGCAATATTTTCAATGCGACCGCGCCTTGCTGAGTCTTTAGCTGCTCTTTTAAGTCTTTAAGGCTTTTTACTTTACTGCGATTTAGCCCGACAATTAAATCGCCTTTCTCGAGTCCATTTCTGGCGGCTGGCGATCCTTGAGCCACTTCAGCAATTTCAATACCTTTACGGCTATTACTTAACTCAGCCCCTTCAAGCATTGGGTGTAATGCATCAGCACTGGTGCCTGAACTGCTATTTGACTCACCAAGGGTGACATTAATGGTTTCATTATCACCATCGCGAATGATGCCAATTTTAACTTTAGCACCAGCGCCCATAGTGGCGACCTTTGCTCGCAAGGCTTGGAAGTTTTTAATCTGCTTACCATTGACACTGACAATGATGTCACCCGCTTCTATACCTGCTTTGTCTGCGGCGCTATCAGGCATGACTTCACTAATAAAACCGCCATGCTGGGTTTCTAGACCAAATGCTTTGGCCAATTCGTTATCTAAGTCTCGGCCCATAACGCCAAGCACGCCACGTTTAACTTCACCATGCTCAATAATTTGATTAATTAGGTTGTTAACCATATTAGCCGGAATAGCAAAGCCAATACCGACGTTGCCACCACCGGGGGCCACAATGGCGGTATTAATACCGATTAACTCACCGTTAAGATTAACCAAGGCGCCGCCTGAGTTACCACTATTAATCGCGGCGTCAGTTTGGATAAAGTTCTCCAGCATTTCAATCCCTAAACCGCTACGGCCCAAGGCGCTAACAATACCTGAAGTCACGGTTTGCCCTAAACCAAATGGGTTACCAATGGCGATAGCAAAATCGCCGACACGGATATCATCAGAGTTGGTTTGTTTCACTTGGGTAAGGTTTTTCGCTTCTATTTGTAATAGCGCAATATCAGATTCAGGATCTGAGCCAATGAGTTTTGCGTCAATCTCACGGCCATCATGCAGACCAATTTTAATTTCATCAGCACCATTAATAACGTGGTTATTCGTGACGATGTAACCCTCTTTGGCGTTAATGATGACCCCTGATCCTAAGCCTCTAAAAGGGCGTTCACGCACTTGTTCTTGGGGGGCGTTAGGGCCAAAGAAATATCGAAACACATCGGGAATTTGTTGTTTAGAGGTTTGGGTGCCGCTGACTGCAACAGAGACGACAGCGGGAGTTGTTTTTTCTAGCATGGGAGCGAGGCTAGGTAGCGCTTGACCATTAACAGTTTGTGGAATTGCAGCTTGGGACAACGCCGGCATTAACGATAAAGAGGCGGATAATATCGCTGCTGAAACTAAGGTTAATTTGGGTTTCATTGTTTCTTGCTCCTTGAAAATTAATCTTTGCTTATACACATATTATGGGTGACTGGCGTAAATACAACTTCAGTTTAGCTGTATTGACTATATAACCTCGGAGTGTTCTAAGTTTCAATAAGTTCAGCCATCATTAACAAAGGTTAATTTTTATGTGGTTTACCGTTACGCCGGCTAAGGGTGATATGTTATGGTTGTGTGGAATTTTCAGCAGTATATAGAGAGTAGTCCCCGTGTCGCAGTTAAGCCCTTGGCAGCATTACCAGCAAGATTTAACCCGTGAAGGTTTCTCCCATGATTTAGCCCAAGAGCAAGCGGTAAAGTCATTGCAACGTGTTTATGAAGAACTTATCGCAGCCGATGTTCAGCAGTCCTCATTGAGTCGGCTTTTAGGTTCAATCGGCCTTAAAAAATCAGCCCCTAGCGTCAAAGGTTTATATTTATGGGGCGGAGTAGGTCGTGGTAAAACTTACTTGATGGATACTTTTTTTGATGCGCTGCCAACAGAGAAAAAACTGCGGGCCCACTTTCATCGCTTTATGCACCAGCTACACCATGACTTAGGCGAACTTGACGGTGTTCAGGACCCATTAATCACTATTGCTAACAAAATGGCGCAGCAATATAACATCATATGTTTCGATGAATTTTTTGTTTCTGACATTACCGATGCCATGTTATTGGGCACCTTGTTCCAACACTTATTTAAAGAAGGGGTCGCGTTAGTGGCCACCTCAAACATCATTCCCGATGACCTCTATAAAAATGGCTTACAGCGCGCAAGATTTTTACCCGCAATCGCCTTAATAAACCAAAACTGCGAAATCCTTAATGTGGATTCGGGTATTGATTATCGCTTACGAACCCTTGAGCAAGCTGAGATTTACCACTACCCACTGGATGAGCAGGCTGACACCAACTTGTTAAGCTATTTTGCCCAGCTTGCTCCAGAATCAGAAGTATTCACTGACGCCATTGAAATTGAAGGCCGTGAGGTGAATATTCGCCAGCAATCCCAAGGGGTGCTATTGGCCAACTTTAGAGACTTATGTGACGGCCCTCGATCCCAGCGCGACTATATGGAAGTGGCTCGTTTGTACCATACCGTTCTATTAAGTGGGCTTGAACAAATGGGCTCAGCCACAACCGGTGATGATATTGCTCGGCGATTTCTCGCGATGGTAGATGAATTTTATGAGCGTAATGTGAAGTTAATTATTTCTGCTGAAGTTTCATTAGAAGATATTTACACAGATGGTTTACTCAGTTTTGAGTTTAGACGCTGCCGCTCAAGATTGATTGAAATGCAATCACATGACTATTTAATGTTGGAGCATTTACCATAAATAGTTATTGAGGGATGAAATCAGCTAAAGCACCAGAGAAGTTTTTTAGAAAACTATCAGAAATTAGGTGATTTTTAACTCAGCTTTGTCTATAATCCGCCACCTGCCCTCGTTACTCCACCGAATTTGGGTGGACGATTTAAACCAATTTCAGCTCGAAGGGGCTTTGAAATGGTCATTGTGTTGTTTGCATTCCGCATTCAGCATTGAGACAGAATTTTAAACATTGGGTTTTTGTAAAAATGAAGACTACATTTACTGCTACACCAGAAACAGTCACACGTGACTGGTTCGTCGTTGATGCCGAAGGTAAAACTTTAGGTCGTATCGCTACTGAAATTGCTACTCGTTTACGTGGTAAGCACAAGCCAGAGTATACTCCTCATGTTGACACTGGTGACTACATCATCGTTATTAACGCTGAGAAAGTTACTGTGACTGGTAACAAAGCTAAAGGCAAAATTTACTACTCACATACAGGTTTCATCGGTGGTATTAAGCAGATTTCTTTTGAAAAGCTGCAAGATCATAAGCCTGAAATGATTATCGAGAAAGCAGTTAAGGGTATGTTACCAAAAGGTCCTTTGGGCCGTGCTATGTTCCGTAAGCTTAAAGTTTACGCTGGCACTGAACATAACCATGCTGCACAACAACCTCAAGTTCTTGATATCTAATACGGGAGTAAGCTAATGTCTGCAACTCAGTACTACGGCACTGGCCGTCGTAAAACATCAACTGCTCGCGTATTCGCTAAAGCAGGTAGTGGTCAAATCGTTGTTAACCAACGTCCACTAGATGTATATTTTGGTCGTGAAACTGCTCGCATGGTTGTTCGTCAGCCTCTAGAGCTAGTTGAAATGACTGACAAACTTGACATCTATGTAACTGTTAAGGGCGGTGGAACCACTGGCCAAGCAGGTGCAATTCGTCACGGTATTACTCGTGCATTGCTTCAGTTAGACGAAGCTCTACGTCCTTCTTTACGTTCTGCTGGTTTCGTTACCCGTGATGCTCGTAAAGTTGAGCGTAAGAAAGTTGGTCTACGTAAAGCACGTCGTAAGCCACAATTCTCAAAACGTTAATACGTTTTCAGAATTCAAAAAACCCAGCTATATGCTGGGTTTTTTATTGGCTTTTTTTAGGTAAAAACGCCAATTAGTCATTCGATGTAATGCGATGATCGCTTAGAAGCGTTATGGTGTAGTCGATGTTTTTTGCTAATGTGTAAACCAAATAGTGGAACTAGACCATGAATTTTCAAATGTTGATGTTTGCCATGGGGCTTGTTTTGGTACTTGAAGGTATCGGACCCTTATTATTTCCGCGGCAATGGAAAAAATATTTAGCCGAATTTTCGATGCAAAATAAGAATACTCTCAGGAGGTTAGGTGGCTGCCTAGTCTCTGCCGGCATAGTACTATTAATAATTTTCGCATAAAATACTTGCATATTACCCCCTAAAATCTGTTAAAATTCGCCTTTATACCGCAACCTTGCAGCAGACGATGGGCAAAAACGTAGTAGTACTCGGCACTCAATGGGGTGACGAAGGAAAAGGTAAGATTGTCGACCTTCTAACAGAACAGGCAAAATATGTAGTTCGTTACCAAGGCGGCCACAATGCTGGTCATACTCTGGTAATTGACGGCGATAAAACCGTACTTCACTTAATTCCGTCAGGGATTTTACGTGATAATGTGAAATGCATTATCGGTAATGGTGTGGTATTGGCTCCTGATGCTTTGATGAAAGAGATCAACATGCTTAAAGAGCGTGGAGTTCCTGTCGAAGAGCGTCTTCTTATTTCAGAAGCATGTCCACTGATCCTACCTTTCCATTGTGCTCTTGATGTAGCTCGCGAAAAAGCGCGCGGCAATCAAGCTATCGGTACAACGGGTCGTGGTATTGGTCCAGCTTATGAAGATAAAATTTCTCGTCGTGGTCTACGCGTTGGTGATTTATTCAATGCAGAGTTATTCGCAGTTAAATTAAAAGAAGTGATGAAATATCACAACTTTATGCTGACTGAATACTATGACTGTGACGCAGTTGATTATCAAACTACCCTTGATGATGCATTAGCAATTGCTGATTATCTTAAGAGTATGTGTACTGATGTTACTGAATTACTTGATACAGCCCGTAAAGCGGGTGAGCCTATCTTGTTTGAAGGTGCACAAGGTACATTACTTGATATCGACCATGGTACATACCCATATGTGACTTCATCAAACACTACAGCAGGTGGCGTCGCTACCGGTTCTGGTTTTGGTCCTCGTCACTTAGATTATGTTCTAGGTATCATGAAAGCTTACACTACACGTGTAGGTGCAGGTCCTTTCCCAACAGAGCTTGAGAATGAGATCGGTGATTACTTAGGTCATAAAGGCCAAGAGTTTGGTGCAACTACTGGTCGTAAACGTCGTCCAGGTTGGTTAGATGCTGTGGCAATGCGCCGTGCAGTTCAAATCAACAGTGTTAGCGGCTTCTGCCTAACTAAACTTGACGTTCTTGACGGTCTTGAAGAAGTTAAGATCTGTGTTGGTTACCAGTATCCTGATGGAACTGTAGAAACTGTTACGCCACTTGCAGCTGAAGGTTACGAACAGGTTACTCCTGTATTCGAAACTATGCCTGGCTGGAGTGAGTCTACCTTTGGTGCTACTTCAATTGAGCAACTGCCACAAGCAGCGCTTAATTATATTGCTCGTATCGAAGAGTTACTTGAAGCGCCTGTTGATATCGTATCAACCGGTCCTGACAGAAACGAGACAATCGTATTAGTTAATCCATTTAACTAACACATAAAAAGGCCGCTATTTAGCGGCCTTTTTAATATGCAGAATTAACAAACCTTAGACGATAAAATTGAAACTGTAACTCCGCGCAATTTCTCTTCTTTTTACTGCTTTTTTAAAATCATTTTGGCAATTCAAATAACCACTAAATATTGTTGTTTGTGCAGTTAATACTCAAGATATAGGCTATAATGCCGATGCATAGAGTAACTAAAGTGTCATTGAGAATCGTTATGCTGCGTTTATGTTTGTTGGTGTTGTGCTTACTGCCGAATTTAGCTGTTGCTGAATTAACCGCGGTGGATATCTATGGTGATGAGCAATTAATTAAATTGATCCGCAATGATGTTTATTTAAAGCAAGTTAAACGCGATGACTGCCAACTAGTGCAAGATATTGAAGCTAGAGCAGAAGTACTCCAGCAGCCCATGTATCAGTTTTTATGGGCCGAAATGCTCAACCATGGTGTGTGTGTAGATAAACACGCTTCCCGTGGCATGGCGTTATTACAAACTGCTGCAGAGCAAGGTAGCGCTGAGGCGATGCTGAAACTGGCCGAATATTACTATCACGGTGAAATGGTAGTGCAAGACAAAAATCGAGCAGTGCAATATGTGATGCCGGCAGCAGCCAATGGCGATCTGCCTGCAAGATTGATGTTAGTTCGCCTATACGGCGAAGGTTATGGTAGCCCTGTTGATTATCAATTAGGTTACCATTGGTTATATAACAGCGTATTTAATGATGCCGCGACACAGAAAAAAGCCACATCATTATTGCAGATGTTAGCCGCTAAAATGCCCGCCAGTATAATAGAGCGAGCACAGCAGCCACAGCTGCACAACCGCTAAGACTCCCACGAGGGAGTAAATTATTTGGAAATTGAATGATCATCGATCCTCATTTTGAGAGAGAGCAAGACAAGTACGAAAACCCAATCCCAAGCCGTGAATACATACTAGAGTATTTGCGTGAGCAAAAGTCACCTGTCACCAGAGAACATATCGCCGCCGCGCTAAAAATGGTTGATGAAGACCACTTAGAAGCGTTAAGAAGACGACTGCGCGCCATGGAGCGTGATGGGCAACTGGTTTATACCCGTGGCCATAGTTATGGTCTTCCTGAAAAAATGGATCTGCTTACCGGTACGATTATCGGCCATCGTGATGGTTTCGGATTTTTTAAATCTGATGAAGGCGGTGACGATCTCTTTATTAATAATCGTGATATGCAGATGTATTTTCACGGTGATAAAGTGTTGGCGCAAAAAGCAGGTTCCGATCGCCGTGGACGACGTGAAGCGCGTATCGTTCGTTTAGTGCAGCAGCGCAGCGCGCCATTAGTCGGCCGTTATCATGTTGATGCTGGCATGGCATTTGTGATTGCCGATGACAGACGCATTACCCAAGAAATCTTGATTGCCAAAGAAGACGCTAATGGCGCCAGAGCTGGCGACGTTGTTGTGCTTGAATTAACCCGTCGTCCTGGACGATTTGTTAAAGCGGCAGCTAAAGTGACCGAAGTGCTCGGTAAAACAATGGCGCCAGGTATGGAAATTGAAATTGCTCTGCGCAATTACGATTTGCCTCACAAATGGTCAGCTGTTATTGAGAAAAAACTTAAGCGCATTCCGGATGAAGTCCCAGAGTCTGATAAACAAGGTCGCGTCGATTTAAGACATTTACCCTTAGTGACCATTGATGGCGAAGATGCCCGCGATTTTGACGATGCTGTTTATGCCGAAACTAAACCTAGCGGTGGCTGGCGTTTATGGGTCGCTATTGCTGATGTAAGTCACTATGTGCGTACAGACTCGGCATTAGATGATGAAGCGAGATCCCGTGGTAACTCAGTGTATTTTCCATCGCAAGTTATCCCGATGCTACCAGAGAAAATCTCTAATGGTTTGTGTTCACTAAATCCCCATGTTGATCGCCTTTGTATGGTGGCTGAGATGACCATTTCAGCTGCGGGTAAACTATCGGGTTATAAGTTTTATCCGGCAGTGATGCACTCACATGCGCGTTTTACTTACACGCAAGTGGCAGCCATGCTAGAAGGTGGCAAGATTGCCCCTGAGCATGAAGCTTTGTTCCCGCATCTTCAGTGTTTACAGTCGTTATATTTAACCTTAAATGAGCGCCGCGCAGAACGTGGGGCGATTGCGTTTGAAACCGTTGAAACCCAGTTTGTGTTTAACGAGCAACGTAAAATTGAAGCAATTGTGCCCCGTAGCCGTAATCAGGCACATAAAATCATTGAAGAATGTATGATTTTAGCCAACGTCGCTTCAGCTAAGTTCGTCAAAAAGCATAAAGGTGAAGTGTTATACCGTGTGCATGAGTCACCTTCAGAAACCAAGTTGGCAAACTTCAAAGAGTTTCTGGCAGAACGCGGTTTATCAATGAATGGCGGCACTGAACCTACGCCGTCAGATTATCAGGACTTAATGCTGAAAATTGCAGATAGACCGGATGCTGAATTGATCCAGGTAATGTTACTGCGCTCAATGAGACAAGCGATATACACCCCTGATAATGACGGTCACTTTGGCTTGGCATTAGAAGAGTATTCACACTTTACCTCGCCTATTCGTCGTTACCCTGACTTAGTCTTACATCGCGTTATCCGTTATTTGTTAGCGGCAGAGCAAGGTGAGATGAAGCAGAAGTGGACCCCAGAAGGTGGCTACCATTATCTACTTGAAGAGCTAGATAAACTGGGCGAAGAGTGTTCAACTACTGAGCGCCGTGCAGATGAAGCCACACGTGATGTCAGCGACTGGCTCAAATGTGAATACATGCAAGATCATGTTGGTGATGAATTTGAAGCTGTCATTGCTTCAGTGACCAATTTTGGTTTGTTTGTACGTTTAAAGGATTTGTATATCGATGGCTTAGTGCATATCTCAAGCTTAGTCAGCGATTATTATCAGTTTGACCCAATGCGTCAGCGTTTGATTGGCGAAAACACCCGCAAGGTTTATCAAGTGGGTGACGAGGTCAATGTCAAAGTTGCCGCGGTTAACTTAGATGATCGTCAAATCGATCTGATCATGATTGGTGATCACGGTAAGAGCCGTAAGAAAGCCAATAAGAAGCCATTAACAGCCAGAGAAAGAGCCAATCTTGAAGGCGCTAAAATGGGCGCATCAGCAAAAGGTGAGCCAGTTGCAGAGTCGCCAGCAAAGGGGCGTTCTGGCAAAGCGGGTAAAAGCACAGCGGGCAAAGCGAAAAAATCTGCCACTAAAGGCGGAAAAAAGCGCAAGCCTGCAGCTAAAGCTGCAAATAGTTCAGCGGCTGGTGTAACATCACCGGCTGCTAAAAAACCATCGACTAAAGCAAAGCGCAAGAGAAAATAAGTAAATGAAAAAACAAGATATCATTTTTGGCATTCACGCAGTAGAAGCTTTGCTAAGCAACTCACCTGAACGCGTCATTGAAGTTTGGGTATTACAAGGTCGTGATGACGAGCGTTTATTACCATTAATCAAAAAAGCGACAGAGTTTGGTGTGTCTGTACAAAGTTCAGGTCGTAAAGTACTAGATGACAAAGCATCGAGCACTCAGCATCAGGGTATTGTTGCACGAGTTAAAGCTGCTAAAATCTTGGCTGAAGCGGACTTAGATGCTTTATTAGAAAAGACAGACCTACCATTTTTGTTAATTCTTGATGGTGTCACTGACCCACATAATCTAGGTGCTTGTTTACGTAATGCCGATGCTGCCGGTGTACAAGGGATTATCGTACCAAAAGATAACTCGGTGGGACTGACGTCAATCGTGAGCAAGGTTGCTTGCGGCGCGGCTGAAACGATTCCATTATTCCAAGTTACCAACCTTGCCCGTACTATGCGTCATATTCAGCAAAAAGGGGTGTGGATTATTGGTGCCGCCGGTGAAGCGGATTGTGAGTTATACCAAGCAGACTTAAAAGGGCCTTTAGCCATTGCGATGGGCGCAGAAGATAAAGGTTTACGCCGTTTAACCCGTGAAAGCTGTGATTCAATAGTGTCAATCCCGATGGCGGGAAGTGTCTCAAGCTTGAATGTATCAGTGGCAACCGGTATTTGTTTGTTTGAAGCTGTGCGTCAACGTTTAGTGAAGTAATTTACTGAGCTGATCAGCAGATAGTGGAACGGGCCTTAAGGCCCGTTTTTTGTATCTGGAATGTTGAAAAGGCTCATTACAGGCCGCTGTAACGGCGTTGCAATTTATTGGAAAGTATATAGCAAGTTAAATGTGGTGATGGTATCGGTTTTTACACTGTCTTCAGGAACTACCGCTGTGTATCTCACGTTCACCCCGAGTTTAAAGGCCCAGTCCTGTAAAAAGGTATTTCTGTAACTGACGTCTAAGGTCAAGGTATTGTTATCTTCACCCACTTCAGAGGTCAAATCGGCATTGAGGCTGGTATATTCTTGCAGTTTCACATTGTACTTGGCGGCGGTACGCAAAATGATGTCTTGGTTGGCTGCAGGGTTTAAGTCTGTATCTGTTGCTTTGGGTAAGTCATAACGGTAACCGGGGCCGACTTCTATGCTCAGGCTCTGGGTATAGTTTGAGAGTAAATCAAAACCATAACCGGTAGAAACCGTCGACAGTTTGGTATAACTACCAAAATCATCCCAGGTAAATTCACCGCGGCCAAAAATATAGCCGCTTTCTAGCTTATAACTCGACTGGGCAAATACATCATACTTTTCAGCCGTGGTAGAGTCTTTATCTGCGGCGTAATACACCTTAAAGGTAAATTCCTGACGGGCTTTTTCAGTATCGTAATTTAAGTAGGTGCGGCCGTTGAAGTTTTGCGATTGGTTATTACCAGTATTGAGTTGCATACCGGCTTCAATTTCAGCCTTAAAGTCACTGGGAGGCTCTTTATAGTCTGGGGGAACAAGTGCCCACGCTGAAGACGTTGTGAGAAGAGAAGACATAAAGATACAGACTTTTTTCATTACGTTGTTTCTATATAGTTATTAGGAACGCCTGAAATACGGATGAAGCGCCATAATACCTGTATTCGCAGTGGCTGCAAAGCGCTCAATGGCTTCATCTGTGTATTCAATATCAAATTAAATTTCACGCTGGTTATTGTTTTTTGCTGGGTATTTTCATTATTTACCGTCATTGCTGTCAACGCCTGCTTGAGTGAGTTAATCAGTTAAAGGTAATAAAGCATGCACCACACAAGTATTGCTTGAGTTTTGTGCGGGCTTTATGTATCATCCCGCGCTTAAATCAGTCATTTAATTCCGTTCCTTGCCTCCAACTTGGTCTGACTGAGCCACACGTGAGGCTAATTAACCGTAAGGAGCAATAAATGCGTCATTATGAAATCGTATTTATGGTTCACCCAGATCAAAGTGAACAAGTCCCAGGTATGATCGAGCGTTACAGCAGTGTAATCACTGATGCTAACGGTACTATCAGCCGTTTAGAAGATTGGGGGCGTCGTCAATTGGCTTACCCAATTCAAGACCTACATAAAGCTCACTATGTTCTTATGAACGTAGAAGCAACTGCAGAGTCTATCGAAGAGTTAGAAACAGCTTTCCGTTTCAATGACGCTGTTCTGCGTAACATGGTAATGCGCACTAAAACTGCTGTTACTGAAGCTTCTCCAATGGCTAAAGCAAAAGATGAGCGTGATTCACGTCGTGCTCCTACTGCTGCACCAGCTGCTGAAAAAGAAGTTGAAGCAAGCGCTGAAGAAACTGCTGAATAATTAGTCTGTGATTAATCACTTAGTGTTGACCGGAACGATAACTCGTTCAAAGCGTTTTGATAGTCCCAGCGGCATTCCCCATAAGGTGATTACGCTAGAACACAAAACACAGCGGTATGACGATCAAATGTTGAGAAATGTTTATTGTCTGATCCAAGTCATATTAAGTGGTAAGCGCTTTAACAGCGTAACAGAAGAATTAAAAGCAGGTGTGCAGGTCCAAGTTGAAGGGTTTATCTCTTTACAACAAGGGCGAAATGGCCAAAATAAATTGGTTTTGCATGCCGAAAATGTCGAATTGAAAACTTAGGAGACTGTCAACATGGCACGTTATTTCCGTCGTCGCAAGTTCTGTCGTTTCACCTCTGAAGGTGTTGCAGAAATTGATTACAAAGATATCGTTACTTTAAAAAACTACGTAACTGAAAGCGGTAAGATTGTTCCTAGCCGTATTACTGGTACTAGTGCTAAATATCAACGCCAACTAGCTCGCGCGATTAAGCGTGCTCGTTATCTTTCTCTACTGCCTTACACTGATTTACATCAGTAATCGCAGTATTTAAATCAGAGGAATTAGATAATGAACGTTATTCTGCTTGATAAAATCGCTAACCTAGGCAACTTAGGTGACCAAGTTGCTGTTAAAGCTGGTTATGCTCGTAACTTCCTTTTGCCACAAGGCAAAGCTGTTATCGCTAATGACGAAAACGTTAAAGTTTTCGAAGCACGTCGCGCTGAATTAGAAGCTAAATTAGCTGCTGAATTAAGTGTTTGTACTGCTCGCGCTGAAAAGCTTGCTGCATTAGAGTCAGTTGTTATCGCTTCTAAAGCTGGTGACGAAGGTAAATTATTCGGTTCAGTGGGCAACCGCGACATCGCTGATGCAGTTACTGCAGCAGGCGTTGAGCTAGCTAAAGCTGAAGTACGTCTACCTTTAGGTGCTTTACGCAACCTAGGTGACTTTGAAGTTGAAGTTCAACTTCACACTGAAGTTAAATCAGTAGTTAAAATCTCTGTTGTTGCAGAAGATTAATAGCTCATTGATTTAAATAAAAACACCGCCAATTGGCGGTGTTTTTTTATGTCTTAATTTTAGGCTTTTAAGGCTTCAGCTTTACCTGTAATGAGAGTGGTCAGGGTCACCCCAAGCTCGTTTGCACAAGTTGGGGCGTGATACTCTAATTTCTTACTAGCTCTAACTCATCAATCAAGTTTTGGGCGTGATCAACTTTATCCATCATCCATAGGATGTAACGAAAGTCTACGTGTACTGCACGGGTTATCGTTGGGTTAAAGAACCAATCTTTAGTAATCGCCTCGTAAGTTGAATCAAAGTTCAAACCTACTAACTCACCTTTACCGTTAAATACCGGTGAACCTGAGTTACCACCTGTAGTGTCAACACTGGATAAGAAGTTAACCGGCACTGAGTTAAATTCTTCTGGCGTATCTAAACAAGAGAATAAACGACAAATCCATGAGCGTGGATCTTGATAAACCGATGCGACAGAGTGCTCACCGTTATCATTGGCTTTAATTGCCGTTAATAGCTTTTGTGGCGCGTTATATGGATCTTCGCCAGTATGTTTAGCCACTATGCCTTCGAGACGGGTAAAAGGCTGCTTATAGAGTGCATCTGCAGACTGATAACCATCGACCATGCCGTAGGTGATCCGTAAGGTGCGATTGGCATCTGGATACACAGGCCAGTCATTGGCTTTGTAATAGCTGATGATGGCTTTCATGTATTCAGGGCGAGCGGTTGATAACTTACCTTTTAAAGTGTTTTCGGCTTTTTCCTGTGCCATGTTGGTGTCGTGCAGCGCTACCGCTAAGCGAATAAACGGATCTGAGCTGGTTTCAAAGGCTTGGGCGTCTTTGTTCATCCAAGCTAAACGCTGCTCTTTATCCATTAAAGTGGTTAAGGCGTAATAGGCATCTAATTTTGCTGATAATGCCTCAGCATCAGAGATCTTATTCAGTGCGTTATCAAGAATTTCAACGCGCTGATTTTGCCCCATGTAAGCGTTCAAGTCTTGTAGCCACAAGGTTTTATCGACACTGGCATCAAAACTTCTATCAAGGCGTTTTAAGTTAGCGGCAAACATTTTCATATCACGCTGCTGAAACCCTTGCTCACGCTCTGCATCGGGCAGTTGTTTTTCTTTGGCTAAACGATAGAGCTTTTTAGCTGCGGCAAGTATTGCACTTGATTGGGCATTATTAAAATAATAGTCAGTTTGAATGAGGTTATTTTGCTCAGCCAGTAATGCTTCTAATTCACCAATCAATTGATGGTTAGCATTGGCGTCTTTTTTAAGCCAAGCTAAGAAGTTATCTTCACGTGATTGTTTGATACCGACAATATCTGTGGCTTTAAAACCATCGAGTAACCCGTTCAGTTTTTTCATTCTGTTTGCCATGGAGGCAAGGTTACCGGCGTATTTAATCGCAATGGCGTTATTGTCGGCAGCCATTTGATTAATGGTGTCGATTTGCAGTTGATAGCGCTTAGCGTAGGTTGGATACATCCAATCACTGGCAAACTCTAACTCGCTGGTTAGGCGGTAACGACTGGTCGCTCCCGGATAGCCTGCGGCAAACACGCCATCTCCGGCTTTAACGCCATCAGCATTTATTTTAAGATAACTTTTTGGCTGATAAGGCACATTGTCTTCGGCATAACTTGCCGGCTGACCGTCTTTGCCCACATAGGCACGTAAGAAGGTAAAATCGCCCGAGTGGCGTGGGTATTCATAGTTATCAATATCGCCGCCAAAAGCCCCTACGCTTTCAGGTGGTGCGTATACTAGTCTGACATCACGAATAATGAGTTGTTTAATTAAGTAATACTCAAGTCCATTATGAAAGCTGCTGACTGAACAACGGTAGTTTTCGTCGGTTTCGCAGTCTTTGATTAATGCTTTACGGTTTGATTGGATATCTTCATAACGGCTAAGAGGATCGCGACTTAAATTCGCATTCACTTGAGAAGTGACATCCGTTACCTTCTCAGTGATGTATAATCGCTCATTAGGGCCTGCTGATGGCTCCTCTTTTTTAGTATTAGCTAGAAAGCCGTCTGCTAAGTAATTATGTTCAGTTTTGCTGTTATATTGGATGGCTCGATAGGCACAATGGTGATTGGTCACAACTAAGCCTTGGGGAGAGACAAAACTGGCGGTACAATAGCCCAGACCCACAACCGCATTCATTGGATACTGGGTTAAATCTGCAAGCTGTTTAGCAGGAATATCGATGCCGCGTTGTGCTAATTTATCTGCAATAGAAGGCATTTGATAGGGTTGCCACTGACCTTCATCGGCATAGGCAAATCCAGAAGACAGCACAAGGGCTGCAACGAGTGCATAACGCATGTTCTTTCCTTATTTTTTATTATTTATTGTTGTTATTTATTCTGATTGTTTATCCGTGTTGGGATAAATGTTACGCGATATCATTGTACTACATGTTTGCATGACCTCGGTGTTATACCATATTTACAAACAGGTTGGGAATTGGGAGTTTTAATGTCACAGAAAGGTCCTTTTAAAGCCAGAGAAAGGTTCAAAGATGCTCAAGTTGATGCGCTGAAATTACCGCCGCATTCAATTGAAGCTGAGCAATCGGTTCTTGGTGGGTTGATGCTTGATGCTGAGGCCTGGGATAGAGTGGCTGAAGCGCTTGTGCCCGAAGATTTTTATTCTCGCTCCCATCGGATGATTTACGCTGCGATGAGCCGTTTGGTTGAAAGCAGTCACCCGATTGATTTGATCACCGTATCAGAGCGCCTGGAAGTTGAAGATCAACTTGAAGACGCTGGCGGCTTTGCTTACTTAGGTGAAATTGCCAAAAACACCCCGAGTGCGGGTAATATTTTATCTTATGCCGATATTGTACGTGAACGAGCTGTTGTACGTGACATGATTGGTGTTGCCCATGAAATTGCTGATGCAGGCTATAACCCTGAGGGTCGTAACTCCAGTGATTTACTGGATTTAGCGGAAACTAAAGTTTTTAAAATTGCTGAGTCGCGTGCTAATGCCAACGAAGGCCCTGAAGGGATTAAATCGATCCTTGAAAAAACCGTCGACAAAATTGAGCAGTTATACAATAACCCCCATAACGGTGTGACCGGTGTATCAAGTGGTTTTACCGATCTTGATAAAATGACCGCCGGCTTCCAATCGGGTGACCTTGTTATTGTGGCGGCACGTCCTTCAATGGGTAAAACCACCTTTGCGATGAACTTGTGTGAACAAGCAGCCATGAATGAAGATAAACCTGTGCTTATTTTCAGTTTAGAGATGCCATCAGAACAAATTATGATGCGTATGCTGGCATCACTTGGCCGGGTTGATCAAACTAAAATTCGTACCGGTCAGTTAGATGATGAAGATTGGGCGCGTGTTTCTTCAACCATGGGGATTATGCTTGAGCAAGGCAAAATGTATATCGATGACGGTTCAGGCTTAACGCCGACAGAAGTGCGAAGTCGTGCCCGTCGTATTGCGCGTGAGTATGGCGGTTTATCAATGATCATGATTGATTACTTGCAGTTAATGCAGGTGCCTTCATTAAAAGATAACCGTACCTTAGAAATTGCAGAAATCTCGCGCTCACTTAAATCCTTAGCCAAAGAACTAGAGATCCCGGTCATTGCGTTATCACAGCTTAACCGCTCGTTGGAGCAACGTGCTGATAAGCGCCCAGTTAACTCTGACTTACGTGAATCAGGTTCAATTGAGCAAGATGCGGATTTGATCATGTTTATTTATCGTGATGAAGTGTATAACGATGATTCAGAGCAAAAAGGTGTCGCTGAAATCATTATTGGTAAACAACGTAACGGCCCGATTGGCCGCGTGCCGCTGGCGTTCCAAGGCCAGTTCTCGCGTTTTGATAATTATTCTGGCGCACAAGTCTTTGATGAAGATTAATCTCATCAGATAGGTATTTAGTCTTTGCGTTAGTCGTACCGAAAAGCCTCTGTTTTAACGCAGAGGCTCATTTTTTAGTCTTGTGTTGCTCAATTATTTGAATGAAGCAATCAGTAAGGTTAGTTATTTGAAACCATTTCCCCGTGCTGAAATTAGTCGTAAAGCTTTGCAAGCTAACCTTGCAAGGCTGCGTGAAATTGCGCCCAACAGTAAAGTCATGGCTGTGGTTAAAGCCAATGGTTATGGGCATGGCTTGCTCAACGTGGCCGAGTCTGTCGCTGACTGTATTGACTGCGCCGATGGATTTGGACTGGCGCGACTTGAAGAGGCGCTTGAATTACGCCAAGGCGGTGTTAACGCTAAGCTACTGTTGCTTGAAGGTTGTTTTCGTCAATCTGACTTACCCACATTAGTTGAGCATAAAATTGATACCGTGGTGCATCATGAGTCGCAATTGGTGATGTTAGAGCAATCGACACTTACTGCGCCCATTACCGTCTGGCTTAAAATTGATACAGGCATGCATCGTTTAGGCTTTGGTATTGAACAATTCAAGGCTGTTTATCAACGCTTAATGGCTTGCCCACAAGTTGCCAAACCTATTCATTTAATGACCCATTTTGCTTGTGCCGATGAGCCTGATAACCCCTTAACCCAAGTGCAAATTGATGCTTTTCAGCAGTTGATTAACGATTTACCTGGCGATCGAACGTTAGCTAATTCTGCCGCTACGTTATTTTGGCCTCAAAGCCAGTGTGACTGGATAAGACCAGGTATCGCACTCTATGGGGTATCGCCTGTACTGGGTGATAAAGGTGTTCATCATGGGCTAGTTCCCGCAATGGAGTTAGTGTCAAACCTTATTGCGGTACGTGAGCATAAAGCCGGACAAAGTGTTGGCTATGGCGCTTATTGGACTGCAAAACAAGATACTCGTCTAGGCGTGGTTGCCATAGGTTATGGCGATGGTTATCCGCGCAATGCCCCTGAAGGTACCCCCGTGTTGCTTAATGGCCGCAGAGTGCCCATTGTTGGTCGAGTCTCTATGGACATGCTGACCGTTGATTTGGGGCTTGATGCAACTGATAAGGTCGGGGATTCAGTGCAGCTGTGGGGTAAAGGGCTCGCTGTAGAAGAAGTGGCAGAGCACATTGGCACCATTGCTTATGAGTTAGTAACTAAACTCACCCCAAGAGTCGTGGTTGATTTACAAGATTAATCTCAATTTAATTAATGGTTTATAGCCTAGAGCTTGAATCTTAAATTAGTCATAGATAGGAAGTGTTAAGTGCAGTTGTATAAATCAGTCGTTATGATTTATTGCGTGTTTTTTAGTATCGACAGTGTCGCCCAGTCTGAAGCTATTCACTCCGTAATTTCAAATGATCCAGAGTATGTGACTGCCAGTAAAACCACAACGAGTCATCGCCCTGATACAGAAGTGGTTGTAGAGACTGAGCTTATTTCTGAGATAAACCCACAGTCACAGCAACAAAATACTGCTGAAAAGCCGTCTGCGGTAACGCCCTCTGAAAAAGCACTGTCTCCAGAATTTGTCGCTGTGCCAATTGTCTTTTCAACTGAGACCTTGAGCACCACATTCGGCGCAGCAGGTGTCCTTAAGCATGCCGGTCAACCGCAAGCCGTAGCATTAGGCATTGGCTTATACTCTGCCAATGACAGTTGGCTAAGTTATGCAGGTTTTTATCATTATCAATTGCCAGAGCTTGATCAATGGTTATTTAGTGCCGAATTGTTTCGTGGTCATTACGAGCAAGGGATATATTACTTGCCCAATAGTGACCTATACGAGCCAAAAGCCAATGACATCAGTCGAGTCATTAGTGTCGGGGATGAAGGCTTTAACAAACTGACCATGGAATATGTATTACCCATCGCCAGAGGTAAGCATGGCGCTGCAAACGCGCTTGGGAAAAACACCACACCAATTAGCTGGAACCCATTAGAGTCAGGTGTTAGCTCTATCAGCTTAACCCCGTTTAGCAAGTATCGAGAGCTTGAAGCATTAGCCTATTTAGCCGACGAAGCCCGTGGTGTTGAGCTTGCTTTTAATTGGGATAACCGCGATGCCAAACTAAATAGCACCGAGGGTGGTCAAACAAATCTAACCATCACCAAAGGCTTTAGTGTCGATGATGATCCAAGCTGGTTGATGTGGGAATTTGAACAAAGCGCATTTATTTCTTTTGGGAGTAACAGTTGGTTTGAGCAACAAGTGCTCGGGATTAATTTCTACTTAGCGGATACCCCAAGTTGGGAGCAAGATTATAAACAACAGCAATTTCAGCAGCCTCCTAGTTTTGCTGGGGTGTCATTAGGTGGCTTTGATCGTTTGCGCGGTTACTCTTCAAAGCAGTTTACTGGCCGCAACGCAGTCAATTATGCCCTAGAGTATCGAGTCACACCTCAATGGCAGCCACTACAATCACTGCCGGTGTTTAATCTATATAACATTCCTTGGTGGCAGTGGGTATTATTTGCCGAAGCTGGCAATGTGGCTGATGAATTTACTTTAACTGAACTGCATGATGATATGAAAACTAACTACGGCGCAGGCATACGTTTTGAAGTTGAAGGTATAGTGATAAGAACCGACTTTGTTACTGGCGGTGATGAAAGTCAGTTTTGGGTTATGGTTAATCAAGCATTTTAGTTTCTTGGTGATGAAATTAGTGGCTGCTGATATTAATTAGCCGTTTGTTAATGATATAATCACTAGTTCGTTTTTTAGTAAGCATCATATTTTATTAATCGTTGATTTTCTTCGATAAGGTACCATTTTGGCTCTAACAACACTCAACCGCTCAATTTCAATCGCTCCAATGCTTGATTGGACCAAAGTGTAATTAGAACCGCTTGTTTTTAAACACCTTTATCAGTTTCGATTTTCCCCGTTCCCCTATTTAGTCCCCCCGCGGAGAGGTGAATAAAGTCTATATCGCAAACTTAATTACGATGCCTTTTATAGTAGCTAATGATGCTTTAACAATAAAGTGAAAGGGCTGATTTATGTCCTAAAATATTGGTGCTTTGTTCATTCTGTATAAATTTCTGTTAGCCGTTTTCATCTTCTTATTAGTTTAAAATATGCTAGCTATTAACTCATAAAAGCACCTGTAAAGTTTATCTTTAGAAGGCAACGTTACAAGGTGTTTTTAAGTCATAACAGAGGTGGGGATAGCCACTTTATTCAGGTTTTGAAGTGTGATTTTGGAGTGTGCTCTAAACTTACACTTGATCAAAATTATCTTATCAGGCAGAAGAAATAACCATGTAATTTTATGGTAATCGTTATTAACGTGGTATCTATCCGGCGCCTGATTGAAATCTCTAAGTTAGATCTTTTGATCTCGTTTATGCCTCTAGTTGAGTTAGAACCAGGAGTCGAGCGAATATTGAACGCCTGGCTTTCTATACCTGTGCTAATGGGAAAAGTCTGATTCTGTTACCTTTTAAGTTAGCACTACAAACATCGTAAGCACGCAACAAGCTGATAGCAAAGAGTAATTCTAATAAGAAAAAAACTCTCCACTTACCAAGCTGCGTGAGCTTTGCTTCCTTGATAGTTTATGTGTGTTCAAACAACAAGGAGAAATGAACATGTCTAAATCTAAATCAGCACCAATGACACCATCGGCAGCAGCACGCATTCAAAGCGGACAAGCTAAAGCAAATGGCGGGCAAGTGGCTAAAGGTAGTTTCACGGCAAGAGCACAGGCAGCAGCTGCTAAAAATAGTAAATAGAGTACAGAAGGTGGGCAAACAGTCCACCTTATCTATTACGCCTACGCCAAAATATTGCAACAACAAAGGACATTGAACGTTCAGTATGACTAGTAAAACAAGCGACACACCTTATTACTCAGTTCAATACCTGCTTAGGGAGTTTTCCAAAGGTTTAGGAACGAAGAACCTGGCTGGGAAGAAAATCGATGATGCGTGTAAGAACGCTGAAATTAACCCGTATCACCTCGAATCATTAAAGAAAGCGCTAATTCATGATCCGCTGAGTAAGTATGTAAACATTTACTTTGCTGATCATGTTTTAGAGCAATTCGAATGCATTACGGATAGTTATCTGAAATTGATAAAAAACGTACCACTGGATGGCGTCAATATAGAAATATCCAGGCAGTTTTTAGACCGATTCTTTATGACGTTCGCTATAGCTGAAATATGTACGGATGTTCTGGATGGCATGAGGCTATCACCTCGAGATGTCGCTCGTAGTGATAAAGCACTGATGTCCATTGTCCTAGAAAAATTGAACGGCTCAACTGAGTGGCAACAATTTATTATCAATAGCTCTGAATATCAAAAAGAGCGATTACGCATCTGGTCTTTAGGACCAGGTTCAGAATTACCTGAGCTTACCAGCATTGCCTCTTTGGGGAAGCAATGGGAAAGTGGCAATAGCTGGGGAACGTTCAAGGCTCGCTTGATTACCGCGAGACTGTGGGACTACTTTTTCTACCGTGGTGGATACACCGATCTGGCTATGCTCAGAGAACAGTCGCCTAAAGAATGTTTGGTTGTATTAGTCGAAAGCCTATTAAAGATCATTCATCAGGGAACTGCTAAATATCAGCCAACCATGCCAATAGCCCTGAAGTTGTTTGGGTTACTTCGTCTAAGAGTTCTAAAAACTGCAGGTGCTCAGGATCAATGTTTGTCGTTGCTACAAGAACTTAGGAAACAGCAACTAGATCTTGATGTTAATAATGAGACTACCTACTACTACCATTGGATGAAAGCTCGTTATAACCTGCATTCAGGAAAGTTAACTGAGGCCATTGAAGACTACAAGCTTGCGTTTGAACAGGTCATATACAGGCAGGGCGAGAACGCTGAGAAAATAATTGTCGAGGCAATTGTAGCGGCGTGTCGAGCTCCCAAACCTGACAAAAGTTTTATCAACCGACTGCGACGAATGGCCGTGGTGATGAAAATCGACTTTATGCCACCAGACCTAAGTAATGATACATTTAAGACTAAGCCCCAAGATATTGACAACTGGGAGATCTCTGCATTTAGCAAGTATTTTGATGCATATTTTACTAAGGAATCTTTTTTTACTGGGGCAGATTATCCTGAGAATCAACACCACAATTGTGGCGTTTGGATGATAGATGAAACGAGTAATAAACTAGATATTAACAAGCCGAATAAGATGCTATCTGTGGGTATGAATGGCGGACTTATCAAGAAAATGCCCCAGCTTGTTTACTTTGCTATGCTGGGTGATATTGAGTTGGTATCAGCCTTGATGGATGCTGGAGCGGATGTTAATAAGCTTTCTTCGAGCAATGAGTCTGCTATTTTGATGGCAATACAAGAGATGCAGGTCAATTTGACGCCATTGAACTCAATGTGTAATGAGGCATTCTATTTATTGAGCCAATATCCTCACAGGAAAAGCGTGTTGGATGCGCTGACAGACAAGAGAAAATTGTCCCCTCTTGGGTGTGCTGTTCAGACCGGGCGGCCAGACATTGTGAAGAAAATACTTCAGATGGGAGCCTCTGTAGATAGAAGGCACGATATCATTGGGGAGACACCGCTTTATACGGCAATTGGGCTTATTTCCCATCATACCAGGTCTCAATTGAAGACTTCTCAAAGTGAGAGCATGAAGTATTCCGAGATGAGCCTGCAATCTGCCAGAGCTTATGGTGCAGGATTGCTTCCCCATGATCTTCAGCACTTAAAACGGGTGATGTTAGAACAAGAGAATGATCCCATGTTTTGTGAAATTATTGAGGAATGTAAAGAATATGGAAAGAGAAACATTGCTAAATATTCAACGGCGGAAGGTTTTAGAGAAATTGCTAAGCTCTTGATTGAGTATGGCGCGAATCCTAATGCTAAGCATGATACCGCAATGCTTGGCTATACACCTTTGATGCTAGCTGTAGAGTTAGATGAAGCTGAACTAATAGAGGGCATGTTGGACTCAAAGCATCACCAGGTTGATTTTGGGTCTACTTGCGTAGACTCTCGAACTCGCCAGCGAGTAACTATCGATAGATTGATAAGAAACTGGCGCTCGTTGAAAGTGGGTAAAATGTTGGTAGCTAGATTTAATTTAGCGTGATAATGCACATCGGTCTAACAGTTTTCGCGGTCACCTAATTGCCGTATTGTGAGGTGTTAAGTGCTTGAAGTGACTACCTCCTCTTAGTTTTTTGCCAAAAGGAAGAGATTAAAGTCAACTTAATGGTAACGACAATTATCATGGTATTAGCGTACCATACATTCTGCCCCATTATGAGTTTAGGCAAATGAACATCTCGTTTAACCTATTGCTAGTTTAACTAAATTTTTCTCATGTATTTATGATACCTAAGGCTGTGAGGGAGATCTGCTCTGAAAAAAAAAGGCAACTTCCATAGCTCTACGTGATTGAATCTACCGAAGAGAACAGAGTGCCAATGACACTCTGCAATCCATACAGAAAGATATTGCTATTAGATTAGCTAGGTACCAGCTTGCTAGGCGAGAACAGTCACCATTTGAAGCATTTCGTCTTTTGTATCTTCAACTTTAAGTGCCAAAATTTCATCTATTCGGTTCAACCTTGCCTCTTTTTTCAGCCCAAATAGATCCATTTTATCTAGAAGGTGCATAACTAAAGCTGTAAGTACGGCAGTTAGTACAGATGAGATAAGAATTGACCATGGTTCAACCAAGCCCAATGAATCTAACCACGCCTCAATTCCAATACTGGCAAAGATACTTAAAGAACCAGCTGCAACTTTTAGTATAGCGTCACCCTTTTGGGCGCTCGAGGCGTTTTTGTCACGCAATATTGGGATTGCTTGCATGAGTATCTTGATCCCCTCTTTAATGGTTCTGGCTATTGCTTTAAACACGCCCACAAAGCAATTTACAATCCCCTCAAGTAACATGGATACAAAGCTCTTCATGAATGAAAATACTCCACCTTTCAATTCATTACCAATCTGAGAAACTGCGAAACTTTTAATCCGGTTAACTCTAATGGTTAGGGCTTCTTTGAATGAGGATGCGTTAACGCCGTCCTCTATCCCTTTTATGAGGCAGTCTTGAAGCTCAAAATAAATGGGCTTGATAATAAACAGGATAGCATCACCAATGGACTGGTGACCTGCTGCTTCAACAGCATCCTTTGATAGCTTCTTTTGTACATTTTTGTTGTTAACCAGGTTGTCAGCAACCTTCTTATTTGTTTCTGAATCCATGGCTTTTTGAGCAGTGTTCTGCTTGTTAACCATGTTCTTTCTGACTTCAATTTGCTCTGGGGTTAGCTCTGTCCTTTTGCCATTTTTGTCCTCAGCGTAACCTTGCTTAATTTCTTGCTCTAATTGAGGTTGAGATTTGGCAAACTTACCGACTTTAGCACCTCTATTGTTTTCTCGGCTAGTGACAACTAAATTTTCCTCAACATTAACAATTTCTTTAATGTCATTATCTGTCAGTCCTTTATTTGCTTTAAGCTTATTGCAAACCTCGTTACACGGTACGGCATGATCAGTTTCTGCGCTTTGATTACTCTGACCCTCGCTTTTCGCATGTTTTTTATAGCTATAAATTGGTTCGCCACCATAACTGTCTTGCGCAGTTGAATTTCCGTCAAAATGCCCATCTTTAGCATCGTTCATTTTTTTGCCGTCGCGCATGTTTATTTGAGAGTCACCGCGAGTAAGCTCTCCATTGCCATAGGAAGATGTCGCGTCGTACTCGGCAATATTCTGGCGCTCTGTAATGTTTTCTGTATAACTATCGAGTGTAAAGCTGCTCTTGGAGGGGGTATCGTAACTGAATGATTTACACTCGCTGTAAAGCCTTGTTGCTGTTATTCCTTGCTTAGTGCCTATCTTGAAAGCTCTCATTGTGCCGTCGATTAAGCTCAAGAATACAGGCTCTAAGATGTGCCCTTTTGGATCACCATCTATCTCTTTTGTTATTTCATCAAGAAGCGTATTCATTTCTTCGCTGGTAGCACTGGCATCAAAACTTAATATACGTTTAGATAGTTCTTGAGTCACATCGGCGTAGGCGTGAAAATCAGTATTAACTTCACCAGTCAGGTGCCTGTTGCCCTCAATGCTGTTTGGCACACTTTTTAAATGAGATCGCTCTTGCAACCTGCGTAACCTATCCTGTCTTGCTTTTAGTTTATGTAAATCATCCATGTGAACTCACTTAGTTATGCCGCTAAACTTTCCCAAGCAACAATAAACTCTTCTTCATGCTCGTTGATTTCGTCGTCAGCCAATACCACCATCATCACGATGTTTCCAAAAATCTTTAAATATTCACTGGTGTTAAAGTCGTTCTCTTCGATTAGATTCCACACGGTAATTAAGTTTGGAGGAGTTTCGTACCATGACTTGATTCGTTTTTGAGTCATCTCAGACAGAACCTTTTCTCTACCTAGACCAGCAACTAAAACCTCAATATCTTCTTTTTCTGCATCACAGATTTCATGATCTGCATTGGCGGCACAAATGCCAACCGCAAGAGCTGTAACAAGGAATTGCTCGCGGCTCTCTACGTCCTTCAAAATGCTCTCTAACTCAGCCTTCATTTTATCAAGCTCGATGGTATAACGTCGGGTCGCGATCTGCTCACCTTCACGTTTTGCCTCACGTTGAACTTTATCTAGTTTTTCTTTGTCTTCACTCGCACTGTATTTATCTATCGCAATGCCTGCAGCTGCACC
Source organism: Shewanella sp. 10N.286.51.B8 (assembly GCF_041469325.1). Lineage (NCBI taxonomy): Bacteria > Pseudomonadati > Pseudomonadota > Gammaproteobacteria > Alteromonadales > Shewanellaceae > Shewanella > Shewanella sp. 10N.286.51.B8. The sequence goes on along the minus strand of NZ_JBFRKG010000008.1, from coordinate 3,629 downwards.
AGCAACACCTGCGCCAGCAGCAACAGCACCCGCACCAGACAAAGAAGCGGCGAGTGTTAATGCGCCAACCACAGAGCCTCCACCAGTAAAGGGGGCCGCGGCAACAGCCCCCACCCCTACTACGGCACCACCAATGATTTTTGCCCAAATTCCCATAATTAATCCTTTTTCTATGGTTAAAAATAATAAAGTAATTCATAAGGTAATACATATAAAGGATATTCTCTAGGTAATATGAATCATCTTACGCAACAGTACGATTTTCATTGGCAATTCAGAGAAAGTGATAGGCATGTTTTTGAGTGCAGTAAGTAGTCGAACATGGCTATAACATTAGAGTTAATGATGGCTTATTCAGTTAAGACTCCAGAATACCAGACCGAATTAATTCGCTGCCAAAGGGAGGAAATGGCTAGCTCAGAAATGTTCAGAACGAGTTGTGACTATAGTGGCTGTATGCTAGCTAAAGCCAACTTAGCGGTAACAGTAATTAACCTAATGTTTGTAGTGGAACACTAGGTTTAGCTATTGTCTTGAGGCATAAAAAACTATAAACACGGACAAGAACACGCCCTAAAGAAGTGTTCTTGTCCTTATTTACATCGCCTCACAACTATTTTTTAGGAGGCCTCGCGGGATTGTTTCCTCTAGCGGGTCCAGAAGGGTTGCCTGTTTTGCTAGGTGCGTTTTTGAGTGTATTCATTTATTTATCCTCTTTTAGTGTCCCTAATAAAAGTGAAGGAACGTCACTTATAACAATTTTTCTTTTGATATCAACTTGTTTTATCAAGCAAAAATCTGTGCCGGAGTCATCGGCGTAACAGTTCTGTTATAGCTCATAGGGTTTGAATAGGTAACGTGTACAGGGCCTTGCTTGCCAGCGTGTCGCTTATTGATCGAAGTCGCGAGGGATTCTCGGTGCTTATAAGTCCATGGAGCAAGGTGTAACTCTCCATTACAATCCTGCCAGATCCTAGAAATAACAAGGCTGACATTATCCATTAGTTCGGAGTCAATTTTTAATGCGCCCAGTAAAGTGGAAGATAATGAGGCATTCACTTTGGCTTTGCGTTGGGATAGCCATTCTCCGAGAGATATAGCTAAATCCGAGTCATCTGCTATCAACTGATATCCTTCGCATATCCTCTGCTCCCCTTCTGCATAGTGGAAAAATTCCACTCGGTATTGTGGCTCAACACCATCTGGGACTATGGGCTTGGCGTTGATTGTCACGTCATAGGCCGTTTCGTAGATCAATTGTTCGACATCAATTGCCCAGAACATGTCATCTATAGCATCTGTTTCATCCCAGAGTAGCCCCATACTCTCATCATAATGAACAGGTCGAAACTCCCAGGTCATTTCATTGCCACCTTGGAAATGGTGCTCTATGGTTACAGCCCAAGGTAAGTCCTTACTCTGTACATGTAACGTTGTTGACTCACGTGGTTGGCTATCAAACGGCATTGCAGAGTGTTTAATTTCAGTTAACAATGAGGCAATCTCATGCCTTACTCCAGTAACTCTACCATCCTGAATCACAAGCCAACCAATACGCTCAGAGTCGGGAGTCTGTAATAGACTGTCCAATGGTACGCAAAGTACAGCAGCTATCTTTTCAGCATTTTTTAGTTTAGTTTCCATTGTATTATTAGCTTCTTCGATGCGCTGTATCTGTCTACTCGACAAACCAGTTTGTTCAGCAAGACCTTCTTGACTCATTCGACGTTTTTCACGTAAACCTTTTATTACGGTAGGACTTAAATTCACATTTAGGCTCATTTCAAATTCCATTGGTGATGTATTGAAGCCAGTTTAATTAAGACAGTTCGTCTTGACCACGACACGGAGCACGACATTAACCATTATTTTGCAGAAGCCTATTGGGGGTGGGCTTGCTAGGGTTATCAAAGTTCGCTCTCAATCGCAGCGATGAACTACATAATAGGAGTGCCTATTATCTACATAGCTTTACACGATCTAAGTCTTGCTATATCTCTAGGGGGAAATTACTTAATTTCAATTTAACGAAAAAGTAATTTTTATGGTATTGATCTACCTCACTTAAATTGAGTGCTGACATATTTAGTAGTGTGATATTGTTGATGACATGAGTAGCACTCAAGTTGTAAAGCAAGGAATGCGAATGAAGGATAAAGAAAAAATAGCTCTTTTTATCGATGCTGATAATGCCCCAGCTGCCAAAATTGATGTGATTTTGTCTGAGCTGGCGAAGTATGGTGTAGTCAATATCCGTAAGGCTTACGGGAACTGGAAGAGTCCAAACATCAAGTCATGGGAAGATGTATTACATGAGTATGCCATACAGCCGATTCAGCAATTTGATCTTACTAAAGGTAAAAATGCCACTGACATAGCATTGGTCATAGATGCCATGGATGTCTTATACACTAAAGACGTCGATATCATATGTTTGGTGTCATCTGATTGTGATTTCACCCCTTTAGTAACTAGGGCTCTTGCTGATGGAAAGTTTTTGATTGGGTTTGGTGAGCGAAAAGCACCTAGCGCTTTCGTAAATAGTTGTTCCCGTTTTTTGTATCTAGATGGATATGTGCAAGAGGATGAAGACTTACCTAAGCCAGTTAAAAATATCAAAAGTGATACTAAGCTTATTAATCTTCTAAGGCAGGCTATTGAAGCTGTAGAGGAAGATGATGGATGGGCAATGCTTGGTCCTGTAGGTAAACACATTTCTAATCAAACTTCTTTTGACCAACGTAATTACGGATATAAGAAACTCAGTGAGCTGTTTGCCGCGATTGATTTATTTGAATCGAAGGTGACTCATGGATCTGTGATATGGATAAGAGATATTAAAAGAGCAAAGCTGCAAACAAAGAGATTATCATCATGATACTCAATGAAATAACTACTAGGTCATTACTATGGCATTAACTCAGATGCAAGTGATTCAATCTTTAGGTGAGGCAATGACCTGGCTAGAGAGAGCTTAACTGGGACGTTCCTCCTACTGAATTACGGCACTTAATTGGTCGAATTGGTGAACTGTATGTTGCCCTAATTACTGGGGGGCAGATGGCTACTGAAGTTAATCAAGCAGGTTATGATGTCGTGGGAAGTAATGGCGAACGGATTTCAGTAAAAACAACTGCACGTATGGTATCAAGTGGACACATTTCCTTTAATGTGAATACTTTAAATTTAGTCGATAGAGTCATTATCTTAAGAGTCAATACAGAAGAAATGCAAATCGAGACACTGTTCGACGGTGCCGTAAATGATGCCGAAGCTATGATGAATACGAACGATGCAAAAAAGAGTTCTATCTCTATGAGTAAACTTTTGACACAGAAGCCAATAGAAAGAGAATTGTCTAAAGTGTCAGAAAGTAAATGGCGTGAGTATGAGCTTATCGAGTTGGAAAATGGCACGATAGAAGTTTGGTTGAATGGCGTTTTAGTATCACCTTCAAAACCTCATCTAAGAGCTATTGCTAAGGAATTAGGCGTACCTGTTTTGAATGGTAACGGTAATCCACACAATACTAGGCAGTTGGGAAGTTTGTTGATAAAAGCTACAAGAGTTGATTTGAATTGAAATTTATCTTATTTAATTTAGGTAGTTAAGCTGTACTGGTCAACCCA